>CAOJXO010000003.1 GCA_948465545.1 uncultured Bacillota bacterium | reverse complement strand
GGGGGAATTGGAGTTATAGTCCATTGCTAAATGGAGGCTATCCAGTGCAAAAGACGCTCTTTGCCATTGGTGGGCTAACAGGCTCTCAAAATGTTTATAACTATTTGACTGGCACATTGAAATTTAGTGTTGCTTAAACAGAAAGCAATAAAAAAAGCGTACAAAGTTGTACGCTTTTTTTATTATTAAATTTTATTCTGCATCTGTTGTTTCGTATGCTTTCATAATTGCATTTTTAATCATTTCACGTGTTTCAGTGTTGATTGGGTGAACTATATCTTTATATTCGCCCTCTGGTGTTTTTCTTGAAGGCATTGAGATGAATAATCCATCTTTTCCGTTGATAACTTTAATGTCATGCACAACAAAACAATCATCGATTGTGATTGATGCTACTGCCTTTAATTTTGCATCATCTTTTGTAACAAGTCTTACTCTAACATCTGTAATTTTCAAATTCTTATACCGTCCTTTTTTCAAATGTCTGCCGTAGTTTGGCTTAACTATATAATAACATCTTTTAATAAAAAATCAAAATGATTTTAATATATTTGTTTTTTAACTTTATTTTTAAATCAAAACTTAAATATTTATCATAAAAAATATTATGGTTTTTGTTTATAACGGGGTTAAGATAAATTACAAAATCTATGGCAAAAGTATGGTTATGCCTTGTTTGTTGTTGCATGGTTGGGGATGTGATGGCAACATATTTTCTGACCTTATATCAAAGTTCCCTGACCGCACTTTTATCACACTTGACTTTCCTCCTTTTGGGAAAAGTGGCAAAATAAATGCAGATTGGAACATATTTACTTATGCAAGTATGGTGATGAGTTTATGTGAGCATTTGAGAATATCAAAGTGTGATATTTTAGGGCATTCTTTTGGTGGGCGTGTTGCATTGCTTCTTGCCTCTTTGAAAAAAGCAATGGTAAACAGTTGTGTGCTTGTGGATTCTGCAGGCTTGAAACCTAAAAGAGGGCTTAAATATTACTATAAACTATACAAATATAATATTTGTCGAAATTTAGGGTTTTATGTAAAAGATGCTGGTTCTGAAGATTATCAAAAGTTATCCCCTGAGATGAAAAAGGTATTTGTTGCGATTGTTAATCAGTATTTAGATGAGTATGCATCTATTATTTCGGCACGCACGCTTATTGTATTTGGTAAAAATGACACAGATACTCCTGTTTATATGGCAAAAAGGCTAAACAAACTTATAAGAAATTCAAAACTTGTGCTTTTTGAGGACTCTGGACATTTCTGCTTTTTGGATAGTCCAATGCTGTTTTATAAAACTTTAGAGGAATTTTGGGAGGAATTATGAGTTTTTTCTATGCATTTTTAGTGCTTATATGTATGCTTGGGCTTTCATATTTTCATATGAAAACATATCAACTTGATGGCTATAATATAGGGCAATTCTTTAATCATGCCTTGTCGCTTCAACTTGCTTTTGGCAAGAAAAACAGGTTGATTTTCACTAAAAGAGTAATTAGGTTCATATGTACATATGCGATTGTGATTTATGCCTTACTTGCAATTATCTTTGTGTTTTCAAGTCACTGGCTTCTTATATTAATGGATATAGTGCTTCTATTATTGCTGATTCCATTTTTTATTATACTTATACATTATCTGCTTTATCCTATTGAACTTTTAATCAAGAAATACTATATGCATAAAGCAAGCAAGAAACTTGCAGGTAAAAATTGTATCAAGATTGGCATTACTGGAAGTTTTGGTAAGACCTCAACAAAAAACATCTTATATGAGATTCTTTCAAAGCAATACAAGGTATGTGTGTCCCCAGCAAATTACAACACTGAAATGGGACTTACAAAAACTATACTTGAAAAACTTGACGATGATGATATTTTGATTGCCGAAATGGGGGCAAGAAAAAGAAGAGATATAGAAATTTTAACACGCTTTATTAATCCCGATTATGCCATTTTGACTACGGTAGGAGGTCAGCATTTAGACTCCTTTAAAACACTTGAAAATATAGAAAACACCAAGTTTGAACTTTTGGAATATATGAAGCAAGACGGAATAGCGGTAATTAATGGTGACAGCAAATCGGGCTTAAAATTATATCAAAGGTGTAAGGTTGCTAAGTTTTTAACTTGCACCTCAAACAGTTACGCTTATGCCAAAGATATTGTAATGAGTGAAAATGGAAGTGAGTTTACACTTGTATTAGACGGAAATGAACTAAATGTCAAAACCAAACTTCTTGGAAAGTGCAATATTGACAATATCGTCACCGCCACAGCACTTGGCTACATACTGAAGATAGGATTAGAAGATATTAAAGATGCAATTTTTAATCTAGAACCAACGCCACACCGATTAGAACTTATTAAAAATGAACATATGTGCATAATTGATGATTCGTACAATTCTAACCTTATTGGAGCAACAGAAGCATTGTCTGTGCTTACAAAATTTGAGGGGAGAAAGATTGTTATTACACCTGGTTTTGTTGAAATGGGGCAGGAGCAAGACTCTTCAAATTTTAGGCTGGGTGCAGAAATAGCGGATTCCTGTGATTATGTGATAATAATGAACGAATTAAACAAACATCAAATTTTGGCGGGACTTATTTCACACAACTTTAATCAAAAGCGTGTATTCTTTGCAAAGACAAGAAAAGAGCAAACGGAGATATTAAAGAAACTTAGTTGTGAGAAATGTGTGGTGTTGTTTGAAAACGATTTGCCAGATAATTTTGAATAAAAAGGAGTAAATATGAAAGAGAGTATTGCAGTTATATTTGGGGGAAAGAGTGTTGAACATGATATATCAATAATCACTGGGCTTCAAACGATTAAAAACCTTTCAAAGAAATATGAGGTTTTACCAGTATATATTGATATTAAGGGGCAGTGGTGGATTGCAGAAAATCTTGACGACGTAAACACTTTTTTGAATTTTGCTAAAAATGTAAAGAAGAAAAAACAGGTGACTCCTATTTTAGGAAAATCTTATTTCAGTATAGACGGAAGGTTTAAAAAGAGTATCAAGATTGATGTAGCAGTGTTATGCACCCATGGCAAAAATGGGGAGGACGGAAGTTTACAGGGGGTGCTTGAAATGTGTGGCATACCTTACACCTCTTGTGGAGTCCTTTCAAGTGCTGTCTGTATGGATAAAGCCGTTACAAAACGTATTATGCGAACATATAAAATTCAATCACCAAAGTTTATGGATTTTTATGCAGGTGATTTTGATAAGAATAAATATAAATTGTTGCAAGAAATTGAAAGTGGGTTGACTATGCCCCTTATTGTTAAACCTGCAAATCTTGGAAGCAGTGTAGGTATTAGCATATGTGAAGATATGGATAAGATAACCTCTGCAATCGAAAATGCCTTCCTTTATGATGAGAAGGTTGTGGTGGAAGAATTTATAACTGGTGCAAAGGAGTTTGCTTGCGGAGTTATGAAGGTGAATGGCAAGGCGGTAGCCTCTGAAATTCAAGAAGTACATAAAGGGGATATTTACACATTTGAAGATAAATATTTAGTAAAAAAAGAACAAAAACAAGAAAAAGTATCCCAAAAACTTGAAAATAGAATTAAAAAACTTGCTATTGAAAGTTATAAGGCTTTGGAATGTGACGGGGTTGTGCGTGTGGACTTCCTTTTTACGGAGCGAAACAACACCTTGTATGTAAATGAACTTAATACAATTCCAGGTTCACTTGCCTTTAATCTTTTTAACACCTCTTTTAGGGATTTGTTAGATGTATTGATTTCGGAAGCAAAAGCAAAGAAACTGGCAAAAGATAAAGATGTTTATGAATTTAACAGCAAGGCTATTGAGGTATATGCTAAACTGACAAAGCAAAATAAATATGCAAAATAGTGTATAAATATACAATATAAAAATACTGTCCTACTTTGTCAATTTTTAAATGTTTTTGTAAGGGTAGTTAATTTTCACTTTGCATGATATTAGAATATTTTGCGACTAGGAGGGGGAATGCAATTATATAAAATCTTGGACGGGATTGATTGTGAATATAATCATGGCAATGATGGCATGGAGATTTCTGGTATTAAGCATGACAGCAGAGTGGTTGTGCCGGGGGATATTTATGTGTGCTTAGATGGTGTTAATACGCAGGGTGGCAGGTATGTTGGCGACGCCTTTAAAAATGGTGCACGCATTGTTGTGTCTGAGAAAGATTTAGGCATATCTTCGCAGGTGATTGTAAAAGATGCTAGGTCAGCGTTTGCACTTATAAGTAAAAACTTTTATGAAAGGGCTTGTGACAAGTTAAAGGTTATTGGTGTAACAGGAACTAATGGCAAGACAACAACAGTCAATCTTGTTGCTGATATATTAAAGTGTGCGGGGCATAAGGTTGGTATTATTGGCACAATGGGGGTTAGTTTTAATGGCAAGGAAATTGACTCTGGCTTTACAACGCCTGACCCTAATATGTTGCATAAATATTTTTATGATATGTTGTCTGACGGCGTGGAATATGTTGTTATGGAAGCATCGGCACATGCGATTGCTCTTAAAAAATTAGAGGGGATTATGTTTGATGTGGGTGTGCTTACAAATATTACCCAAGACCATCTTGATTTCTTTCAAACAATGGATAGGTACGCCGATTGTAAACTTTCATTTTTTGACAAGGGCAATATGAAACTTGGCTTAGTTTGTGCTGATGATGAGCGGGCTAGGAAACTTCTTAGTGTTGCAAATTTGCCTACATTAAGTTATGGACTTGACAATCCTAGTGATGTGTTTGCGGTTAATATTGACAGCAGTTTCAAAGGCTCTAATTTTGTTTGCAATTGCATGGATGAAATTTTTAATATTGAAACAAATCTTGTTGGAAGATATAACGTTAGCAACGCCCTTGCAGCCATTGGTGTTTGCCGTGCTGTTGGAATCCCAAGTAAGGTTATTGCGAAAAGTTTACATTATATCAGTCCTGTTGAGGGTAGGTTTAATGTTGTTAAACATTCAAAATGTAATATAGTTGTGGATTACGCCCACACGCCAGACGGGCTTGAAAATGTGCTTAAAACGGCACGTGAACTGACAAGCGGAAAACTTATTGCTCTTTTTGGTAGTGGTGGAAACAGGGATAAAACAAAAAGGCCTATCATGGGTAAGGTTGCTTGCAAATATGCAGATGAAATCATATTAACAAGTGATAATCCACGTTATGAAGATCCACAAGCAATATTGACAGATATTGCGAGCGGGATTCAAGATGTGCCATGTGTCATTTTGGAAAACAGAAGTCTAGCAATCCACTTAGGGCTTGGAATGTGTGGCAAGAATGACACTTTGGTTATTGCTGGCAAGGGTGGCGAAAAATATCAAGAGATAAAAGGTAAAAAACTTCTATATAATGACTTTGACGAAATATATAAGTATTTTCAAACGCATTTGACAAGTATAAAAGGAAATGATGACAATGAATATAATTCTTAAATATTTTTTAGCAACAATCGTAGGTATCGGTGTGGGCGTGCTGGTGGGCTTTCCCTTGCTTGCCCTCTGCCGAAAATTAAAGTTTTCTCAGACTATCCTGCACTATGTGGACAAGCACTCTGCGAAGAGTGGTACGCCGACGATGGGCGGGCTTATCTTTATTTCAGCGTCTATCCTTGCGTCGTTGTGTTTTATGCAAGGACAGGCTTTTTGGGCGATAATGAGTTTGCTGGTTATGCTTTGCTATGGTATGCTTGGATTCTTAGACGACTTTATTAAAATAAGGTTACATCAAAATGAAGGCTTGAAACCATATCAGAAAATCATAGGTCAGGTTGGAATAAGCCTTATTGTTGCACTTTATGTTTATTTTAATGTTGGGTCAAATCTAAATTTGTTTGGGCTCAATTTTGACATTGGGTTTTTCATTATTCCGTTTGTTATGATTTTCTATGTTGCAGTAACAAATAGTGTCAACCTGCTAGACGGGCTGGACGGGCTTGCAAGCGGTGTCAGTGGAACATACATTCTTTTCTTTGGTGTGATTCTTGCTGTCATTGGTGGACAGGCCTTTGAAAATATGGCAATCGCTTCTTTTGCAATGGTGGGGGCTCTGCTTGCGTATATCATGTTTAACGGCTTTCCTGCCAAGATTTTTATGGGGGATACGGGCTCACTTGCGTTAGGAGGTTTTATTGCCAGCCTTGCAGTATTTTCGGGGCTTGAACTTATCGTCCCTATCATGGGGCTTTTGTATGTTTTGACCGCATTATCAGACATCTTACAGGTGGCACATTATAAGCGTACACACAGACGTATTTTCAAAATGGCACCACTTCATCATCATTTTGAGCAGTTGGGCGTGCATGAAAATCGAATTGTTACAATATATATAGTTATAACCTTTGTGCTTGGTCTTGTAACCACACTTGGGTATATTATTGTAACAGGTGTTTTATGAAAACTTTTCAAGGTAAAAGAGTATTAGTTTATGGAATGGGTACAAGTGGACAATCCGCCTGCAAACTTCTGCATGAGCAGGGGGCTTGCGTAAGTTTCTATGATGATGAAGAGAGATTTTCTTCTTTCTATAGTTGCGAAAAAAATCCACTTACTAAAACTTATGACCTAGTGGTAGTTAGCCCTGGAATAAAAGTAAATGGAAATGAGATTATTTCTCATTTTTTATTAAACAAAACTCATGTCATAAGCGAACTTGACCTTGGATATATGTTTAGCCACGGCAAAGTGGTTGGTATTACTGGTACAAACGGTAAGACCACCGTTACAATGCTTGTTGGCGAAATCTTGAAAGAGGCTGGCATAGAAAATTATGTTTGCGGAAACGTTGGGCTTCCTATCACAACGATTGCAAATAAGACTACTAAGCGAAGTGTGATTGTTTGTGAGGTTAGCAATTTTCAGTTGGAACTAAGCCGTCATTTTTCTGCCGACATTGCTACAATTTTAAATCTTGCCCCAGACCATATTGATAGGCATGGTAGTTATGACGAATATGTGAGTGTTAAGAAGAAGATTATAAATAAAAAACAAACCTTATTTTTAAACCTTGATGACACTCTTGTTAGAACACTTAGACCAAGTAAGAAAAATATATATTTTTCAATAAGACCACTTAAAAAGGGTGTTTATCTTAAAAATAACGCAATTTATTATAATAAAACCAAAATTATGCCGATTAGCGAAGTTCCTCTTATTGGCGAAAAGAATTTGTTAAATGTGCTGGCGGCGGTTGGTATTGCCTGCAAACTTAGGGTTAAGGCTAAAGTAATACGCTCAGCAGTGGCGAAGTTCACACCTGCTAAACACCGCTTGCAATATCTTGGTAAATGCAAAAGCGGAGCAGGTGTAATAGATGACAGCAAGGCAACAAATATCTCATCTGTGGATATGGCACTTGAAAGTTTGCAGGGGCAGGATTTAATATTGCTTATGGGAGGACTTAATAAGGATTGTGAATTTGACAGCCTCTTTGCAAAACATTATCCGCTTTCAAAACTGATTTGTTTTGGAGATGCGGGGCAGTACCTTTCAGATTGTGCGAAAAGATACGGCTATGATAGTGAGGTGTTTGAGTCCCTTGAAAATGCGTGTGAATTTGCAAAGAACAATTCCTGCGAAGGGCAGATTGTTTTGTTAAGTCCAGGCTGTGCTAGTTTTGATGAGTTTTCATCTTATGCTGTTAGAGGCGAAAGATTTAAGGAGTTTATGTTTGAAGAAAATAAATAAGCAAGCATTATGGATTGCTGGTTTGGTTCTTATCCTTGTTATCTTTGGTTGCATTATGGTTTATAGTGCAAGTTTTTATAGTGCCGAATATCATTATGGAAACAAGTATTTCTTCTTAATTAAACAAATAATGGGTGTTGGTATGGGAATATGTGCAATGGTATTCTTTGCACTGTTTGACTATCACCTTTTAAAGAAATACAAGTGGTGGATTTACGGAATTACTATGGTGCTTCTAGCCCTTGTTTTCATACCTGGGATAGGCGTTGAAAGTTATGGTGCGAAGCGTTGGATTTCAATTTTAGGATTTTCTATTCAGCCATCTGAAATTGCTAAGTTTGCCCTTGTTATTTTTGCGGCAAGTTATCTGTCTGAAAATCATGAAAAGGTAAAAACGCTAAAAGGACTACTTCCAGTGCTTCTTGTTGCAGGTTCGCTTTGCGTGATGATTATCCTTGAGCCAAGTATGAGCGTAACTATGTGTGTAGCATTTGTCACTTTATTTATGCTTATCATTGGCGGTATGAGTAAAAAGCATACCCTTATGTTCTCTGTGCCGGCTGCTGGCTTTGTCCCTCTTCTCATCTTTTTAGAGCCCTATCGTTTAAAACGACTTATGGCGTTTCTTGACCCTTGGGCTTCTCCGCAAGGGGAAGGCTTCCAACTTATCCAGTCGCTTTATTCTCTTGGCTCTGGTGGTTGGTTTGGGGTTGGACTTTTCAACTCACGCCAGAAATATCTTTTTTTGCCTTTTGCTGAAAGTGACTTTATTCTTTCAATAATCGGTGAAGAGGTGGGGTATATTGGCACTATTCTTCTAATGGCTGTGTTCTTTGCGTTGGTTTATCTTTTAATTAAGGTGGCACTTAACGCCAAAGATAGGTTTGGTGCGATGCTTGCAAGCGGGGTGGCATTTATCATAGGCGTGCAAACCCTCCTTAATATTGCGGTGGTAACAGGCTCAATTCCGCCAACAGGGCTTCCACTTCCTTTCATTTCAAGTGGTGGAACAAGTGTTATGGTGTTTATGGCGGGAATTGGAATTTGTTTGAATATATTAAAGCAAAGCCATGAAAGAGGGGAAGAAAAAGTAAAAGCCTTTAAACTTTTTAAGAAAAAAGCCTAATTTGTTTGCTAAATTTGTGATAATTATCTATAATAAACTTAACAAAGGAGAAAATATTATGAAACGAATATTAAAGATATTCGGAGTCATAATATCCCTAATTTCCCTCCTGTCAGGTGTGACATTGTCATGTCTTACGGGGGGGGGATTTTTGACTCTGCCCCAAACAACGAGGAAATATCAAGTATAGAGCAGGTAATAGCCGCCACTGCAAACATGGATACATGGGATAATCATGCGTCAACAGGCTATGCTGGTGGAAGAGGAACATATAGTGACCCATACCGAATAGAAACAGCAGGGCAACTTGCATATCTTGCAAAACAATCACGTACGACAACCCTTACAGGACATTACTCATTAGAAAACTCAGTTGATATGTCTGAGTATCTTTGGCTTGGAATAGGCTCTGACCAACATTATTTCCGTGGTGGTTTTTTCGGAAACTATAATACTGTAAGCGGAATTACTATGAATGTAAAAGATAGTATCGGTTCTTATACTGGCTTCTTTAACTATGTCGGAGGAGTCTGTGAAATTGAAGATTTAATTTTGAATGGGGGAACCATCGTATCAAAAACAAATTATGTTGGTTGCTTGGTTGGTAGAGCAACAGCAAGTTTTACTTATGGAGATGTTTATATTGATAGTTGTTTAATTGAAAATTATACTGCTATTGTAAATCAGATTTCTGCAGGACTTGTTGCAGACCCGTGCGGAGCATCAAATGATGGAGAAGAGGTATCGGTAAATTTATATAATTGTATGATGAGAAATTGCAATCTAATAAGTGACAATTATTTTTCTAGTTTCTATTCAGAAGATGGTGAATATACGAATTTTAGTGATTGTGCTTTTGTAGATGTAAATTTTATTGGCGTGGGTACTAATGTTTCAAGCAGTTGGATGCCATCAATATGTTATAATTGCTATATAAAATCTACAGATATAAATATTGGTACAGGCGAAAACAAAGTAAATAAGATTATGTCTAAAGGTTTAAGTAGTTTTTGGGATGGTTGGTTTTATAATTCTAGTTTGAATGGTGGGTATCCTATTCAAAAGTCATTTTTGAAGATTGCATCTTCTATAACTCAAACAGGGACTCAGGTTTATAACTATCTTTTAAGTTTAGGATTCTCTGAAGTGTAAAAGAAGATGTTTAAAAAAGGTGCATATTGCACCTTTTTTTCATATCATATGTATAGAGGTACATATGCAAAGATTTTATATTAATGGTGGAAATCAATTAAATGGTGAGGTTAAAATCCAAAGTGGCAAGAATGCACTGCTTCCTATCCTTGCGGGGTGCATTTTGGTGGACGGGATTGTGGAACTTGTGAATGTTCCTCGTTATACCGATATTGACGCCATGATTGAAATCTTGGAGCATTTAGGGGCGGTAGTCACATGGAATGACGACAACCTTATAATTGATACACGGATTTTAAGCAGTCATGATGTTACCATTGAAAGTGCAGGAAAACTTCGTGCGTCTATTTTTACATTAGGGTCGATTCTTGCACGTATGAAACTTGCCAAACTTGCATACCCTGGTGGATGCAATATTGGACTTAGGCCTATTGATTTACATATAAACGGTATGAGAATGCTTGGTGCAAAAGTCAACGAAAAGAATGGCTTTATTTATGCAAATGGCTCAAATATGAATGGTGGCGACATTGTTTTAGATTTACCTAGTGTTGGGGCAACCGAAAATATTATGATGGCAGGAGTGCTTACCAAGGGGACTACCAGAATATTCAATCCTGCAAAAGAGCCAGAGATAGTTGACCTTCAAAACTTTCTTAACAAATGTGGTGCAAAGATTTCTGGGGCTGGAAGCAACCTTATTACGATTGAGGGGGTTAAATCGCTTGCAAAGAATATTAAATATGAGGCTATGCCAGACCGTATTGTGACGGGTACTTTGCTTATTGCTGGTGCAATGTGTGGTGGCAAGATTGTTTTAAAAAATGTAAAAGCAGAGCATAATCAAGCATTAATTGCTAAACTTGCTAAATCTGCTTGTCAATTTGATATTAAAGATGATAAAATCAAAATATATCGTCCAGCAAGACTTAAAAGTTTTGGAGAGGTGGAAACTTTGCCTTATCCTGGCATTCCTACCGACTTGCAAGCACCGATTATGGCATTGCAGGCGATAAGTGAGGGGACAACGATTCTTATTGAAAACCTTTTTGAAGCAAGGTTTAAGCATGTGCCAGAACTTATTAAAATGGGTGCAGATATAAAGTTTAAGGGGAACGTTTGCATCATACGTGGAAAAGAGAAATTGTATGGTGCGGAAGTTAAAGCATGCGACCTAAGGGGCGGAGCAGGACTTGTGCTTGCAGGGCTTGCGGCGGAAGGCTATACCACGATTGGTGGGATTGAATA
Organism: uncultured Bacillota bacterium; assembly: GCA_948465545.1. GTDB lineage: Bacteria > Bacillota > Clostridia > Christensenellales > UBA1242 > Caccovivens. The sequence continues at coordinate 98,627 of CAOJXO010000003.1, read as the reverse complement.
TATAGACCGCGGATACTATAAATTTGAAGAAATGCTAAGGACAATAGGTGCTGATATAAGACGGGAGGATTGTTGAAAAAGAGAAAAATAAATGGTAAAAAACTGGGTATAGTGTTAGGTGTTATAGGAGGGATTATTGGTGTTTGTGTAATCCTATGTTTTACCTTATTTTCTCTTAAAAATGTTTCTGTTAATTTTCACACAAGCACATATGTGCTTACGGGGCAAGAAGAGCAGATTGTTGAAAGTGGAGAGTTTTCCTATGGTGGCAGTGTAATCTTTTTGGGTAAAAGGGCAAGCATTGAAAAAATTGAAAGGACAAACCCTTATGTTAAGGTTGTAAACATTGAAACTGTATTTCCATCTTCATATATTATTCACTGCGTTGAAAGGCAGGAAGTGTATGCGATAGAACTTAATGACAAGACATACATCTGTGATGAAGAGTTTAAAGTGCTTCGTATTATTGATGGCGAATATGAGGGCGGAGCGGACAAACCTATTTTGTATAAGGGCTTACGTGTGGCAAATTCTAACGCAGAGGCAGGTGAGTTTTTAAACATTGAAAATGCTGTTGATGTTTTTAATGGCTTTGTTGAAAACAACAGGCTTCTTCATGAGCAGAAATCACTTATAAAAGAAATTGAAGTCGGCAAACTTCTTGATGAGAATATTAATAAGGAGCAGGCATTTATTAAACTTTCTCTTTATGACGGACAAACCTATCTTATCAAAAATGCGACTTATGGTTTTAACTACAAGATTGCAAAAATGATAAGTGTATATTCAAATATTTATTCAATAATCGGAGATGCTATAGACAAAGAACTTCCAGCAGAAGGTGATAATGTTTGGACGGCGGAAAAGATTAAAAACAGCACTATAGAAATCAATAATTACTATAGAACTGACCTGCATGAGGAAAATGAGTGTTATTTTAAGGTTATTCCTCCGCAAAATTCGTCAAATATTTGACTTTTACTTAAAAAATAACTAAAATTAAATCAAACAAGGGGCATTTATGGCAAAAGGTTATGTTTTAGTGATTGATATTGGCTCTTCAAAGTTGCGGGCATTACGGGCGGGACTAGGCGTTAACAATACTTTTATTGTTAAGGGTAGTGCCGAAATTGAGTATGACGGCTACTATGAAGGGCGTTTTTTAAACGAAGATAATATTGGTAATTTATTGCAAGGGCTTATTAGCGAACTTGATTATGATATCGCCCATGACAATAAAAAGATTTATATAGGTGTGCCAGCAGAGTTCTCTTCTGTTGTATGTACCACAGCTTCTTACAATCTTGGCGACAGACGCAAAATTAAGAAATCAGACATTGATAATCTTTTCTATACTGCGGGGGAGCGTGCTAAGGGTGAGAATGTTGAAATTGTCAGCGTAAATCCTATTTCGTATAGGCTTGATGAGGGCAGGAGTACTATCTCTCCGATTGGGGAACAGGCTACAAGTATATCTGCTGAACTTTCGATTGTGTACGCTGTTAAAAAGTTTATAGAAATTTTCAACAACATTGTTGCAAGTTTGGGCTTTGAGAGTGTTGAATATATATCAGAGCCTCTTGCAGAAGGACTTTTCGTTATTTCTAAGGAAGAGCGTGAGGACCTTAACATGATAATCAATGTTGGCGACCTTACAACAAACATCTCGTTTGTTAAAGGGGAGGGACTTGCAAGTCTTGCATCTTTCTCTATTGGTGGCGGACATATTACAAACGACCTTTCAGAGGCGTTTGACTTAAGTTTAGCCGAAGCAGACAGATTGAAAAGGCAGATTGTACTTTCTCTTAAAGGTAAGAATAATGACTGTTACGAACTTACAACCGACCTTGGTAAGGTTGTCAGAATCCCTATGACAACCGCTAATGATGTGGTGGCGTCAAGGATTGAGATTATTGCAAGTGCGGTAAGTCAATGCGTACAATTATTCTCTTCACAATATATTCCATACCTTCCTGTATATCTTACAGGGGCGGGGGTAAGCAGGATTCATGGCGGACGTGATTACCTTGCAAAGTGTCTTGGACGCAACATTTCTTATGGCGTTCCACCTCTTCCAGGTAAGGATAAACCGCAAAAAGCGTCTTTCTACTCACTTGTGGCGGTCGCTTTGGAGCGTGTGTGAGTGCATAAATACTTGTAAAAATGTAAAAATATTCACGATTTTTAAAATTTATACATTTATTTGTTTGCAAAAATTTAAGTTTTGTACTAAAATATAGGTAAATTAAAGGTCAAGGAGCAAAATATGGATAAAAATATGAACACTTCAGTCGCAAAAATCAAGGTTGTTGGTGTTGGTGGTGCAGGAAACAACGCTATTAACCGCATGGTTGATGCTGGTGTTAGTTCTGCTGAATTTGTTGCAGTAAACACAGATAAACAAACCTTGCTTGTAAGCAAGGCTGAAACAAGACTTCAAATAGGGGAAAGACTTACTGGCGGACTTGGTGCTGGTGCTAATCCTGAAGTTGGTCAAAAGGCGGCCGAAGAAAGCAAAACTTCAATTACTGAAATGCTTAAAGGTACAAACCTTGTGTTTATTACTGCTGGTCTTGGCGGTGGTTCTGGTAGCGGTGCTGCACCTGTTATCGCTCAGATTTCAAAAGAACTTGGTATTCTTACAATCGCTGTTGTAACTAAACCTTTCGACTTTGAAGGACCTATCAGAGCAAAGAATGCTGATAAGGCTCTTGAAAACTTACGTAAATATGTTGATGCTTTGGTTGTAATTCCAAACCAAAAACTTCTTCAAATTGTTCCTAAGAAGACTCCTCTTACTGAAAGTTTCAGATTCGCTGATGATGTGCTTAGACAAGGTGTGCAAGGTATTTCTGACCTTATCGTATTCCCTGGTCTTATCAACCTTGACTTTGCAGACGTTACTACTATTATGAAAAATAAAGGTCTTGCTCATATGGGTATCGGTTATGGACAAGGCGACAACAAGGCTCTTGATGCTGTTAAACAAGCGGTGGCAAGCCCTCTTCTTGAAACAACTATTGAAGGTGCTACTGGACTTCTTATCAACATTAAGGGTGGCAGTGACCTTACTCAAGATGACCTTTCAGAAGCAGCCGCACTTGTGCGTGAGGTGGTTGATGAAAACTGCAATATCATCTTAGGTACAAGCATTGACGAAAATATGCATGATGAAGTTGAAATCACTTTGATTGCAACAGGATTCCCTCTTCCAGAAAGTACTAAGGAAGAAAACAACGCTGTTGCAAATGCCCGTTCAATCGGAAACATGGGTGAAAAGAAGGAGAACGCTCCTCAAGCAAGAAGTATTTTCAGTGGTTACGCTCAACAAGCAAAAATGGAAGAAAAACCTGAGGTGTCAGTAACTCCTAAAAATCATGCTGGCTCTTCTAGGGTAGAGGTTGAATCTTCTGTTCCACCATGGATTGAGAAACTTCGTAAAAACAAGAAAAACTAATAACAGTGAATAATAAAAGGACGACACGAATCGTCCTTTTTTGTTGTATTAATTAAATTCTTGATTCTTTTAAAAATTTCTTGATTGACTGATAATGAGGTTCAAGTTCAGCCTTGCAACAATCTAATGATAATATATTATGTTTCTCTTCCAGTTTTGCAAGCACCATGTCGATTGCTTTGTTGTGGTCTACTCCGTTTCTTTTTGCAACAGTTAAAATGAAGGTGAACACACCTTGTGGGTGAATAAAGCGATAGCAATCTGCATTTGCACAAATCTCTGCTTCTAAACTTTTATATGGTACATGTTTATGATGTGCTTCTACGCAGTTAAGTAAAATCTCTTTTGTTTTTTCGTCAACATGATTTTCTTCCAAAATCTTTTTGGCATATTCTGTGCTTCTTTTAACATGTTCGGTTGGTACGCCTTCATGCATACATTCGCCTAATTTAATATCCATAAGGCAAACGCCGATTTTTACAAGTTCAATCCCCCCTCCGCATAATTTGGCAATTCTTTCGCCTTCAACAAGTGACTGCATATAATGCACTGGTGTAGGGCCGCCATATTTTTCAATTTCATCAAGTGCAAGTTTGTTTACAATTTCAAATAGTTTTTTCATATTATTCTCCTTGATTAATTATAACATATTTTATATGAAGAACAAAATAAAAAACTTTCAAAAAGTGTGTTATACAAAAGTCGGCAAAAAATGTGTAGCCTCGTCAAGTTATCCTTTCTTATTTATGTATAAATAAAATAAAATGATATAAAGAGGTGCAAGTGGAAATTATTATTGAACTATCTCTTTGTATTAACTTTATCATCAATGCTTTTATCATTAGAAGCACGGCTTTATTCTTGAAAGAAAAGTCCCGTTTTTGGTGGCTCTCTTCTGGCATTGGTGCAGGGGTGGCAGTGATTTTGCCTCTTTTTCATATTCCTGCCTTTCTTATGATACTGGTGGAGGTTTTTCTTTCTGCACTTATGGTGTCAATCTCCTTCCGCTTTAAAACCTTGAAACGCTTTGGTATTATTTATGGCTCTTTCCTTATTTTAACTTTTGTTTTTGGTGGCGGGTGCTATGCTATGCAAGAGGTGTTTGGTCAGTTGCCTCTTCTATGCGTGCTGGCGGTGGCAGGCGTGATATATGTGGTTGTCACTTTGATTTTTAGGGCAAGAAACAAGGCACGGCTTATTGAAAGTTTTTCCTTTAAGGTGAAACTTCGCTCCAACGGCAAGGCGGTGGAGGAAGAGGGGTATCTTGACAGCGGGAATATGCTTTATGACCCTATCACCAAAAAGCCGATTGTACTTATCACCTATGATGTCTTTTGCAAGTTGTATGATGATATTAATTACCTAAGTGCATACCTAAAAAATGTTGACACCTCCAAGTTGTGTAACGGACATTATATAAAGATAAATTCGGTGGCAAGTGGGAGTAGTATTCTTGTTTTCACCGCAGACGAACTGGAAATTGTAGGAGAGAACTCCCGACATTATAAAAACATCTCTGTTGGGCTTTCGTTCTCTGGGTTTGATAAGGCACTTGGTAAGAGGATTCTTTTACATAGTGAATTTGTTTAGGAGGATTTATGAAATTTTTATTTAAAATCAAACTATTTTTCTATAACCTGTTTCATAAGGATGGGTTTTGCAATGTTAAGAATATAGTTTGCTATCTTTATGGAAATGAGGTGTTGCCAGACCCATTGGAAACAAGTGAGGAAGAGGCTCTTCTTCTTGCCAAGGAGGCAGGCGACCAAACCGCCATTGAAAAACTTATAGAGCACAATTTAAGGCTTGTTGTTTATATTGCAAACAAGTTTGACAGGACAGGGCTTGATAAAGAGGACTTGATTTCGATAGGTTCTATTGGGCTTATAAAGGCAATTAAGACTTTTAAGTTGGATAAAAATATCAGGCTTGCAACCTATGCTTCACGTTGTATTGAAAATGAAATCTTAATGCAGATAAGAAAGTACAGTAAAATCAAGCAGGATATAAGCCTAGACAAGCCTATTTACAGTGATGGCGACGGAAACGAATTGATTTTGTCTGATATTCTGCCTGGTGATGATGACGGGGTAGATGAGGTGTTAAATCAATCTGCGGATAGGAAGATTGTGTATGAACTTATTTCGCATCTTGACATGCGTGAGCAGGAGATTATGATTTTACGTTTCGGGCTTGCGGGGCATGACGAACTGACACAGAAAGAGGTGGCGGACAGGCTGGGAATCAGTCAAAGTTATATTTCCAGAATTGAGAAACGTATTCTTAGCGAAATGAAAACTAGGCTGGATAAACAAGCCTATATGTAGGTGCATTATGCACCTTTTTTGATATACATATAGAGTTATGATAAATTTGTCAAAAAAGCACTTTCTTTCACCTATTTTGTCATATGTGAATTAAATCATATTTGTTTTGCCAAAATAGTCTTTGCTAGGGAGGACTTTATGGCATCAAGAGTGGTTATTTCAGGGGTTGATACCTCTAAACTGCCTAAACTTAGTAACAATGACATTGAACAGCTTATGAAGAAAGTGAAATCTGGCGACGAATACGCCAGAGATTGTTTTGTGGTTGCCAACCTAAGGTTGGTGCTTTCTGCAGTGCATCGTTTTGGTGCTAAAGGCGAAAGGGCTGATGATATGTTTCAGGTTGGCTGTGTTGGGTTGATAAAGGCCATTGACAACTTTGACGACAGTTTGGGTGTTAAGTTTTCCACTTATGCAGTGCCTATGATTATAGGGGAGATTAAAAGGTTTCTTCGGGACAACAATTCGGTAAGGGTTTCTAGAAGTCTGCGTGATGTTGCATACCGTGCGTTGCAGGCAAAGGACGAACTTTCAAAGAAGAGCGTTAATGAGCCAACGCTTGATGAGATTGCCTCTATGATAGAGGTGCCAGTAAAGACTGTTACTTTTGCACTTGATGCAATAAGTGAAACGGTGTCGCTTAATGAGCCTATTTATTCTGATGGCTCAGACACCATTCATCTACTCGACCAGATTGCTGATGTTAAACAAAGTGACGACAATCTTAATGAAAAGATTTCTATTCATGATGCAATTAAAACGCTGTCTGGAAGGGAGAAAGAAATTCTGCTTATGAGGTACTATATCGGCAAAACTCAAATGGAGGTGAGTGAAGAGATTGGTATCAGTCAAGCACAGGTATCCCGCCTTGAAAAGAACGCTCTTAAGGCTATCAAAGAATTTTTGTCATAATTTGTAATTTTTTTTAGAGCAGTAGCATAATCTTTAAATGTGGAAAGTTCATTTTTAGAGCTAAGGTGTAAGGAAGTTGTAAATGTTATTGATGGACGAAGACTCGGCCATATCGTTGACATTGTTTTCGACCTTATGACAGCACGTATATTAGGTTTGGTTGTTCCAGGAGAAAAGACATTTTGGAATGTGTTTAAAAACTCCTCACAACTTTTTATTCCTTTTAATTGCGTTTGCAAGATTGGAGAAGACGCCATTCTTGTGGAGCTCAGAGGGCAGACCACACCGACTAATCCATATATTCTCACTCAAAACGATAACAAAAACGAAAAATAAAAGATGCGAAATTTCGCATCTTTTTATTTTTAATCTTCTCTTCCTAATAAGTAATCGGTGGTTACACCAAAAAAGTCAGCAAGAATAATAAGGTTGTCGCTACTTATATCAGTTGTATTGTTTTCCCATTGACAAATAGCAGTTTTACTTAAACCAACCCTTTTACTCAACTCTTGCATTGATAAACCTTGTTCTGTTCTTAATTCCTTTAACTTTTCAGCAAACTTTCTTTTCATATTTAAATTATATTCTTTTTAACGAACAAAATGCTTGACAGTCGTTATAACGAACGATAAAAAGGAGGTGAAATTAGGGCTGTCTGATGAGCGTAAATAAAAAAAGTGGCAGTGCCACTTTTTTTACATTTCCTCTAAAAGTTTTTTGAAACTCGTGATATCTTTAAATTGACGATATACAGAAGCAAAACGTACATAAGCAACCTCATCAAGTTTTTTAAGGGCATTCATAACCATTTCGCCAAGTTCGGCAGAGTTGACCTCTTGCAAAAGTTTGTTTTGAAGAGATTTTTCAATATCCATTGCCACAGTTTCAATTTGGGTGAGGGATACAGGTCGTTTTTCACAAGCCTTTATCATTCCGTTAATAATTTTCGCTCTATCAAATGGTTGACGTGAGCCGTCGGTCTTTACCACAAGAATAGGGGTGGTTTCCACTGTTTCATAAGTGGTGTATCTTCTTCCGCAGTTAAGGCATTCCCTTCTACGTCTGATTGAGTTTGTTTCATCTGTACTTCTTGAATCAAGCACCTTGCTTTCTTCACAGCCACAATATATACACTTCATATAGTTTCTCCTTTTGGTTATTATAGCATATTTAGTGACATCATGCCAAATAATTTTGTTTAATTTTGTCATTAAAATATGTGACAAGCCATAAATTTACATTATGAAAAATTTAATGCAGTGTAAATTTGGTCGCTCCTATATTATTTCTGGGTTTGATGAAAGTCAGCCCTTTAAAATTAGGCGTAGGCTTTGCGAACTTGGCTTTACGCAGGGACAAGAAGTGAGGCTTGTCCGCAAATCTCTTCTTGGGAAAGCATATCTTGTGGAACTGCGTGGATACACGCTTTCTGTTCGCTCCACTGTGGCAAAGGCGGTGATTGTAGAGTGATTAAGGTTAATTTAGTTGGCAATCCTAACACGGGTAAAACAACGCTATATAACGCCCTCACAAAATCGCACGAACATGTTGGCAACTGGCATGGTGTGACGGTAGAGGAGAAGGCAAAAAAATATGAATTTGCGGGTAAGGAAATTGAACTTGTCGATTTGCCTGGAATATACTCACTTTGCAACCTTAGTTTTGAAGAGGGGGTCGGTGTTGATTATATCCTAAAAGACCCAAGTGTGCTTATTGTTAACATCTGCGACGCAAGTAATCTTGGCAGAAATTTATACCTTACGCTGTCGCTTATGGAACTTGGGGCAAATGTCATTCTTGCTGTTAATCAGATTGACAAAGTGCCTATCTGCAAAACGGACTATAAAAAGTTGTCGGGGCTTTTGGGGATTCCTGTTGTTGCGATTGATGCTGGCAAAAAGGTTGGTTTAAGCGAACTTAATGAAGAGATTATAAACTATAAACCTCATGACAAATATAACCTGCCATATTTAAAGAAATTGCATTTAAATGAAATCAATTTACCTAAAATTGAGAACGATACTTTTTTCAAGATTAAACTGCTTGAAAATGATGAAAAAACATTAAACAAACTTAATTTAAAAGAAAATATAGTTAAACCAGACATTGAAGGTGTGGCTAGGGCAAGATATGGTTATATAGATGAACTGTTGCATATATGTTCGACTAAACATACCAAGGTGTATGGCAGAAGCAGGGTAGACAAATTTCTGATGAATAGGTTTTTGGCTCTTCCGATTTTTATATGTATGTTGGCATTAACCTTTTACCTTACCTTCTTTTCACTTGGTGCGTGGTGTAGTGATGGATTAAACTGGCTTCTTGACAAGTGTATTGGCACTCCGCTTATTAATCTTTTTGCAGGGGCGTTTGGTGCAGGCTCTTGGGTGGTAAGTTTAATTGAAACTGCGGTTGTTGGTGGGGTTGGCTCTGTGCTTGGCTTCTTGCCTCAGGTGGCACTTCTATTTTTCTTCCTATCTTTGCTGGAAGATAGTGGTTATCTTGCACGTGTGGCATTTGCGATAGAAGATATACTTGGAAAGGTGGGGCTTTCAGGCAAGAGTGTATATACCCTTCTTATGGGGTTTGGTTGCTCTACTACTGCGGTGCTTACTGCACGAAATATGGAGGATAAAAATTCCAAAATCAAAACGGGGCTTTTGACGCCATATATGAGTTGCAGTGCAAAGTTTCCTATCTACGCAGTGCTTGGTGGGGCATTCTTTGGGGCAAGCAACATTTGGGTAATTTTAGGGTTATATCTACTTGGTGTTGTTGTTGCGATTTTCATGAGTTATATCCTTGAAAAAACAGTCCTTAAAAGCAAAGAGCAAACATTTATTTTGGAGTTTCCGCCTTATCACTCTATGACGCCAAAGAGGGTGCTTAGTGTGCTTCTTGATAATATGAAGCAGTTTGTGGTAAGGGTGGGGTCGCTGATTATTGCTATGAATGTGATTGTATGGCTTCTTAGCAATTTCACTTTTACCCTTAGTTATGTTCCGTCAAGTGGCGGGGCAAGTATGCTGGAAACTCTTGGCAGATTTCTTGCACCTGTTTTTGCTCCGCTTGGGTTCAACAATTGGGCTCTTGTTTCGGCGTTAATTGCGGGACTGGTTGCGAAAGAGGTTATTGTATCTTCAATAGCAATGTTTAATGGTGTGGGTGATGCTTCAAATGTTTTAATTGGTGAGAGTTTAAAAGACCCGTCTAGCGTGATTTTCTTTGCCATGCCAAGTATGGTTGTATCCTATCTTGTGTTCTGCCTTTTATATTTTCCTTGCCTTGCCACAGCCTCCGTGCTAAGCAAAGAGATTGGTAAGAAGTGGACGTTTATTGGGATAGTTCTGGAATTGGTTGTTGCTTATGTTGTTACCTTTATTGTCTACAACATTGCAAGGCTTATTGAACTTTATGGGGCGGGAAAGATTCTTCTTATACTGCTGACTATATCGATTGTGGTTGGGTCAATAATAATCATTATCAAGAGATTAAAACGCAAAAATGGGTGTGCCTTTTGTAAAAAGTGCGACGGACATTGTGGAAAAAATAAAAAAATGAGGTAATACTCATTTTTTTAATTGTCTAAAATTAAAAAGTGTGATATTATTTTCGCATAAGAGGTGTTATGTATAAACCAGTTGTTGCCGTAGTAGGTCGCCCTAATGTGGGGAAAAGTACCTTCTTTAATAAGATTTGTGGCAAAAGAATTAGCATAGTTGATGATACGCCAGGTGTTACACGTGACAGGATTTATGCTGAGGCAAATTGGTGCGGGCATGATTTCATGCTTATTGATACTGGTGGTATCGACCCTAAAAGTGAAGATGTTTTCCAGAAAGAAATTCAGTTTCAAGCCAAAGAGGCTATTGCGTCTAGTGACGTGATCGTTTTTATGGTTGACGGCAAAAGCGGAATTACCTCTACTGATGAAGAGGTTGCAAACATCTTAAAGCGTGCTAAAACGCCAGTGGTTTTGGTTGTAAATAAGTTGGACCGTTTTGAGGTTGAAAACACCTATGAGTTCTATGCTCTTGGGCTTGGCGACCCTATGCCACTTTCTGTTATGCAAAGCAAGGGAATCGGGGATATATTAGATGCGATTGTGTCACATTTTCCTCAAAGGGCTGAGGGCGATGAGGACAACAAAACAACAAAGGTTGCTGTGGTTGGCAGACCTAACGTTGGGAAAAGTTCGATTGTAAACCGCCTTATCGGTCAGACACGTGTGGTTGTAAGCAATATTGAAGGTACAACACGTGATGCGGTTTTAGTGCCTTTTAAATATAACAAAAAAGAATATGCTCTTGTGGATACCGCAGGGCTTCGTCGTAAACGTGGGGTGGAGCAGGCGTCTATTGAGGGATATTCTGTTCTTCGCACCATGAGTGCCATTGATGAGGCAGATGTTGTTTTGATTGTTGTGGACGGAAGCCAAGAAAAACTTTCAGAGCAGGACGTTCGCATTGCTGGCTACGTGCATGAGGCAGGTAAGCCTAGTGTTGTTGTAATCAACAAATGGGATATTAAAAGCAAAAGCAAGAATGAATATCTTGAGATGTTGAAACGTGACCTTTCTTTTATGGATTATTTTATTCCTATTTTTGTGTCTGCTTTAACGGGTGCAAGTATGGGACAGGTTATGGAGCAGGTGGAAATTGCATATACTAACTCTTGCAAGAGGATTACCACTGGACTTCTTAATGACATCTTACACGACGCAATTCTTAATTTTGAGCCTCCTGCTCATAGTGGTCGCAGGGCAAAGATTCAATATATTACCGAAGCGTCTGTTTGTCCGCCTACCTTTGTTTTGTTTGTAAACGATGCAAAACTTATAAATTTCTCTTATGTTCGATACCTTGAAAATCGTTTTAGAGAAAGGGTGGACTTTACTGGGACTCCTATAAAGATTATTGTTAAAGGAAAGGAGGATAAATAGATGAATATATACCTCATTTTTGCGATAATCGCAGTTTTATCCTACTTTATTGGTACAATCAATTTTTCACGTATCATTGCTTGGCGTAGTGCAAAGCAGGATATTACCCAACTTGGAAGTGGCAATCCTGGCACTATGAATATGCTTCGAAATCTCGGCTTTCTGCCAGCACTTCTTACCTTTCTTGCAGAGGTGGTTAAGGCGGGGGTGTGCTGTCTTGTTTGCAAGATAATCTTAGAGCATACTGGTTATGCTGAATATGCAACTTTGGCATATTTCTTTGCAGGGGCGTTTATTATTATCGGTAACGACTTTCCTGTATTCTTCCACTTTAAAGGCGGTAAGGGAATTGCCTGTATGGTTGGTATGTTTCTATTCACTCCACTTTGGTGGGTGGGGCTTATAATCTTTGTTTTGCTTGCAATTTTGCTTGCAATCACAGAGTACGCTTTTATTTCTTCATTTGGCTTTATTGTTGGTATGAGTATTGCTGTCACGGTGCATGTTTTTACCCATTCAATCCCTTATGCAATAGGTATTGTAGTGATTGTTTGGCTTCTTACAATCCTTGCTATCATACAACATAGGGGAAACCTTGTAAGAATGTTTAAAGGGCAGGAGCATAAAGCACATTTTAAATCTTCCATTAAACGATTCTTTAAAAGGCAAAAGGGGGTTGAGGAGATAAAAGAAGAGCATGTGGAAAGTGCCCCAGAGAATGAAATTATAATTGAAGATGACGAAAAAAATGGCAACTAATTTTAGTTGCTTTTTTATTTTGGGTATTGACGAAATGCGGTGGATGTGTTAGAATAATCCTAGTTATAAAGGAGATTTATTGTGCGTAATATAAATACAGAAGTTAATGCTTTAAGAGCGGAATATCCTAATGCGGATAGGCGTCGTCAAAATGAAATTTTTGAAAGTTTGTCACATTATGCCCGTAAGGTTTGTCAGAGTGTTTACAACAATTTAAAACAAGAGTATGGTGATTTATGCAAGTATGATGAGTGTTTGATGACGGCGTATGAAAAACTTCATAAAGTGTTACTTACAGGTGCGACAAGGGTGCACTTATATGATGCGATATATAAGGCGTGCTATAGAGATATAGAAATACAATGTAAGGCTGTTGTTGCAGAACAGGAGTTTATTAAAGGGAATAATCTTGTAGATGTGTCTGCCATTGCAGATGAAGAAAACTGGGACGATATTAACGAAGGAAAGAGGATTTGGGAAAAAATATTAAAGTATGATAGCAATGAAACACGCAAAAATATAATGAAGCTTTATTTTGGTTTTGATGGAAATAATCCTCATATACAAGCTAAAATTGCAAGAATGTTAAATATTAGTAAAGAACGGGTTAGACGAGTGGTAAGTAAGTATGGCATTCAAGAAGCTATAAGAGTGGCAAATCTATCATCTGTTCGAGAAGAAGTGCTTAAATGTGCATCAAAGGGTAAATATTCTAATGCACAACTTGCTTTAAAGTTTAAATTAAGTCCAGCTCAAGTGGGGAATGTTTTAAAAGGTCAGAATAGAATCTTAAAGCCGATTTGTGAAAATAATGAAATTTAAAGAATATTATTGTTACCTCCATCATAGATTACTGTATCATATGGAGGTATTTTTATGGAAAAATATGAAATCTATGATGATATAAAGTCCCGAACCAACGGTGATATATATATTGGCGTGGTTGGCCCTGTTAGGGTTGGCAAGTCCACTTTTATCACAGAGTTTATGAAAAAATTGGTTGTACCTAATATCACAGAAAAGAATGCAAAAGACAGAACGGTAGATGAACTCCCTCAATCTGCTGACGGCAAAACTATTATGACGACTCAACCTCACTTCGTTCCAAATGAAGCAGTAAAAATCAAGGTCGCAAACGCTGACATGAGCGTAAGAATGATTGACTGTGTTGGTTATCTTGTAGGTGGCGTTTTAGGTCACACAGAAGATGATAAGCCAAGACTTGTTAAAACCCCTTGGTCTGAAAAAGAAATGCCATTTGAAGAGGCTGCTGAATTTGGCACTAAAAAGGTTATGACAGAACATTCTACAATCGGGCTTGTTGTTACCACTGATGGCAGTGTTACAGACATTCCTAGGGCAAGTTATATCGAAGCAGAAGAGCGTGTTGTTAAAGAAATGAAAGAAACTGGTAAACCTTTTGTTATGGTTTTAAACAGCAAGAATCCAACCGCCCCTGAAACAAAGAAACTTGCATCTTCACTTTCAGAGAAGTATGATGTTCCTGTTCTTCCTCTTAACGCACTTGAACTTAAAGATACTGATGTTGATAGGGTTTTTGAAAAGATGCTTGGAGAGTTTCCTATCAAATCAATCCGTGTTAAAATGCCAGAGTGGCTTAGAGCATTGTCTTATGACGATGAAATTATCGTTGAGATTTCAAATGAGATTAAAAAGTTAGGCTCTCAAATCAATAAACTTAGTGGTATGGATAAAAATCAACTTGCCTTTACTGAAAGTGAAGCGTTTGACCCTATCACATTCTCTAGTATTGAACTTGGCGAAGGGGTGGTTAAATTTAACGTTATCCCTAAGGAGGACCTTTTCTACCGCGTGCTTAGTAAAGAGTGTGGGTATGAAATTAGAGATGATTATGCCCTTGTTAACTATATCAAGGAACTTGCTGTTGCAAAACTTGAATATGACAAAATCAAGTATGCTCTTGACGAAGTTAAGCAAACAGGTTATGGCATAGTTGAGCCTCAAAAAGACGAATTTGTTTTAAGTGAACCTGAAATTATTAAACAAGGTAACCGCTTTGGCGTTAAACTTAAAGCGACTGCACCAAGTCTTCATATCATGAGGGTAGATGTGGATACCGAAGTTACACCTCTTGTTGGCACAGAGGAGCAAAGCCAAGACTTTGCAAAGAGCCTTGCTGAAAACTTTGAAGCAAATCCAGAATCTATCTGGGATACAAACATCTTAGGCAAAAGCCTTTATAGCCTTGTAGGGGACAATATCAGTTCTAAGATTGTTATGATGCCAATCGAAGCACAACGCAAGATGCGTAAAACCCTTGGACGTATCATTAACGAAGGTAAGGGCGGAGTCATCTGTATATTGTTATAAAATAAAAAAAGACGCAAAACTGCGTCTTTTTTATCACTTATTTAACCTTACAAACATATATAAATACTATGGAAAAAGAAAAAGATCAGAAGTTTAAAATTGTTTGCTGGAAAGCACCTAAGTGGCTTAGTTTTATCTTGCGAAAATTCTGCAAAGATAGCGAAAAAAAAGACTAAGGTTTTGTCCTTAGTCTATACATAAAGAGAGGTCTAATCGCTTAGGCCTTCTTTGCTTTTTTAATACATTTTGTACAAGCCTTAACTTTGGTTGGCTTTCCGTCAACTTCAATGGTGGTTTCTTGTAAGTTTATTTCAAAAGTTCTGTTCATCTTTTTGTTTGAGAAACTTACTTGTTTGCCAGTACCACGGCCTCTTCCACATATTTCACAAGTTCTACTCATAATATTTCCTCCACATTTTTATTGCATTTTACTATAACATCTTTTGCCATAAAAATCAACCTTTTTTAACCACTTTTTATAAGAAAAACAAAATTAGTCAAAATTATTTGCTTAAACCCTTATATTTTATTTGTTTTTTTTTTAATATTATAGTATTATATTATAGCAATATATCTAAAATAGGGGGCGAAGGTTTTGACGGTTGATACCAACAACTACTACGGTAATATTTCAATCAGCGACAATTCAATTAGGGTTGTTGCAGGTTATGCCGTTCTTGATTGTTATGGTGTTGTCGATCTTGTTTCCCGCTCTATAAAGGATAGTGCAAGAGAATTATTTAAAAAAGAGTCTTTTTCCAAAGGGATTAAGATTAGTCATATTGACAACAGAATATTCATTGATGTGTATTGTATCCTAAAATATGGCGTCTCCATCAGTGCGGTGGCTGAGTCGCTTCGTAACACGGTCAAATATAGCGTTGAAAACTTTACAGGCATGCTTGTTGACGCTGTGAATGTTCATGTTGTTGGAGTAAGAGTTTAGGAGAAAAATAAGATGATTAAGACTATTAACGGAGCAACTTTCCGTAAGATGATTGTGGCTGGTGCTAGCCTTCTTGAAAAAAATAAAAAGTACGTTGATTCGCTCAACGTTTTCCCTGTACCTGATGGTGATACTGGTACAAATATGTTCCTCACTATGAAGTCTGCAGTAAATGAAGTTTCAAAGTGTATTACAAATGATATCGATGCCCTTAGTGATGCTTTTGCAAAAGGTGCGTTAAAAGGTGCAAGAGGAAACAGTGGTGTTATCACTTCTCAAATCTTCAAAGGCTTTGCCAGCGAAATTAAGAAGTCGTCAGAGATTACGACTAAGGTTTTTGCTAAGGCTATGCAAGAGGGTGCTAACATTGCCTATAAAGCGGTTACAAAACCAAAGGAAGGCACAATCCTTACAGTTATCCGTGTTATGGCTGAAAACGCTGTAAACGTTGCAAAGAAGTGTGATGACTTTGAGCAATTCTTGAAGAGTGTGCTTCAAACAGGTGAAGAAATCCTTAAGCAGACACCTGAAATGCTTCCTGTTCTTAAAAAAGCGGGGGTAGTTGACGCAGGTGGACGTGGAATTATCATTATTTTCACGGGTTTCTATAAACTTATCATCGGCGAAGAGGACTTTGAAATCACTTTTGATGACGAACAAAAACCTCAAACTGTTGACGATGTTATTGCGGACATCAACAATCTTGGCGATATTCAATTTGGATATTGCACTGAATATATGATTATTCATATGAATAAGAAGACCACTGAAGCGGACATTGAGAAACTTCGTGAAAAACTTATGCAAATCGGCGATAGCGTTATTTGTATCGGTGACCTTAATCTTGTAAAGGTACACGTACATTCTAACGAACCAAATAAGGCTATCGGTTATGCACTTGAACTTGGCGAAATCTACAACATCAAAATTGAGAACATGAGAGAGCAAAATCGTGAAATTAAGAAAAAGGCTAATGTTCTTGAAGAAACTAAGGAAATCGGTATGGTTGCAGTTGCCCCTGGCGATGGACTTTCTGCTATTTTCAAGGATTTAAGCGTTGATGAGATTATCGTTGGCGGACAAACTATGAACCCTAGTGCTGCTGACATCGCTGCTGCTGCTGATAAGGTTCCTGCAAGAAATGTGCTTGTTTTCCCTAACAATAAAAACATTATTCTTGCTGCTAATCAAGCAAACGACCTTACAAATAAAAATCTTATTATCATTCCTACAAGAAGCGTCCCAGAGGGGATTTCTGCCTCTATTGCATTCAATCCTGATGCAAGTGTAGAAGAAAACACTAATGCCATGAATGAGGCTATTAAGAGCGTTAAATCAGCGTATGTAACATACGCAGTACGTGACACCCATGTTGACGGATTTGACCTTAGAGTAGGCGAAATTATCGGACTTAACGATAAGGCAATCTTAGCAAAAGGCAAACTTGTTTCAGACACTACTGAAGCCCTTATCGCTAAACTCATGACAGAAGAAACTATGACTGTAACCCTTTTCTATGGTGAGGATATTAGAGAAGAAGAGGCAAATGCACTTGCTGAAAAACTTGCCGCAAAATACCCAGATTGCGAAATTACAACCGCATATGGCGGACAACCAGTATACTATTATTTGGTATCTCTTGAATAGGTTATATTGATATAAAGGTTATTATATAATAACCTTTTTTATTTTGATGTTTACTTTATGTAAATTATGTGGTATAATAAGTACAAAGGAGAAGGTATGGAAGAGAGAAAGACAGGTATTAGAGATTTTAGAAATGTGTGCTGGAAATTAAATCGCGAACTTGTTAAATTATATGAAGTAAAAGAAAACTCAGATAAACTTATTGGCGAAGAGGACATTTCTGGTAAGTTTGATAATGTTGAGAATAAGATGGTTATCATTCATTTGAGTAATATTTATAATCAAGCAGGTGTTCTTTTAAAGCATGACATTGAGTTTGCTGCTTCGAATAAAATATCAAGTTCTGACGCTTTGTTGCAGCGTGTAAATTTGATTATACCTTATTTAGAAAGGTCAAAATCAGACTATTTACCTGAGGACCTTCAAGATATTGGGGATGACTGTATTAAAAATTACTCAACCATCAATAATGAAGAATATTTAGATAGGATTAATGGTTATGTAGAAATTAGAAAATGTATAATCAAGGCCTGCAAGGCGTATGAAAAAGGTGATTTACCTCTTATGAAAAAACACCTTAATGTTCTTAAAGAATTGATGGCTTTATATGAAATTCTTAATAGTGAAGAGAATGCAATGGCTATTATGGAGATTGAAAATAGTTTTGCTGAAAACGGGTAAAAGATATTGCTTTAAACAATATCTTTTTTATTTTGTTTGTGTTAAAATATAGGTATGCGACTAGATATGTATTTAATGGGAAACGGACTAATGCCGTCAAGGGAAAAGGCAAAAGAGGCTATCAAGGCAGGCTCTGTTTTTGTTGACGGCAAAGTGGTAAATAAGCCCGCATATGAGGTGGCTGAAAATGCCAAAGTAGAGGTGGATAAGGCGGACAATTTCGTTTCACGTGGGGCGTATAAAATAAAGTGTGCCTATGAAGAGTTTGAATTTTCTTTTGAAAATCGCTTAGTTATGGATATAGGTGCGTCTACTGGTGGGTTTACTCAATTTGCAGTTAATAATGGTGCAAAAAAGGTTTATGCCGTAGATGTTGGCAGAGGGGAACTTAGCCCACTTCTTGCCAATGACGCCCGTGTTGTAAATATGGAAGGCACTGATTTTAGAAGTGTTAACAAGGATATATGCAAAGATGTTGATTTGATTATAGGGGACGTATCTTTTATCTCTCTTAAACATATTTTTCCTAAAATTTGTGAACTTTTTGGTGAAAAAATTGAAATTGTTATGCTTTTTAAACCTCAATTTGAATGTGGGGCAGAGATTGCTAAAAAATACAAAGGTGTGGTTCTAGACCAAAAGTTACATAAAAAACTGCTTAAAGATTTTTTGGATTATGTAAGAGTTTTCGGGTTTGAGGTGAGTGGTTTAGTATGTTCTGGGATTCGTGGAAAAGAGGGAAATATCGAATACTTATTTCACTTGAATGGAAAGAGAAAGCAGTCAGTTAATATTGATAAAGTGGTTGATGGTGCATTTAAAAAAGGCGGGTAAGCCCCGCCTTTTTTTGCTATATTTTTTAGTTTTGTGCCGTTGGATAGAGTGGTAAATTTTGTAAGCCACGGCAAGCGCTTGATTCAGGTGCTGCTTGACATGGTGGCACAACAGGATAGCCATATGATGGAATTAAGATGTCTACTACTGAGGTTACCTTAATCATAATTTGGATACAGCCTGTTACTGTAAATATATTTTCGCCAGTGAATGTGCCGATTTGGCTTGAGAAGATTCCTGTTGCTGTGATGTTTACAGGAGTAATTGCTGGTTGTGGAACAAACAGCATTACACTCTTATTCACAGTGATTGAACTTGAACCAGTGCCAAGCACTCCATTTGCATCTCTATAAGTAACTGTTACTGGAATTGTTACCGTTAAACTTACGTTTGCGTAGTTTGGTGAAGACTCAATTCTATCGATAACAATATCAGATACCACTACGCTTTCGCCAGGTGCATTTTGTGCAGATACGTATGTGAGTGGAAGGGTTGGGTTTTCTGGATTAAAGCCTGTTACTGGTAAAATTATTCCTGTTTCGGTGGTTTGTGATACGCAAGCATCAAAAACCTTCGTTGTTTCAATTAAAACCTTTTCACAGATTCCATTAAGTGGATTGCCTGTCATAGGACCAGGTCTGTTAGGGTTTGTGTTGTTTATAAAAAACGACATTTAAGTTCCTCCTTATGCTTTTTTGCTATCTAGGGCGTTATCCTAGTTTTTAGTTTGCATACATCATAAAATATGCAACTACCCCTTAAAATTGTGCATTGAATTAACTTTTGTTTTGTTATAACCAGAATTTGTGGTATACTCTTTATTACTAAGAGAGGTTTTTATGATTTTAGATAATGTTAAAGAAAAATTAAATGCACTTAAAGAAGATTTTGATTTTATAAAGGAGTGTCTTTGACTCCGCTAAACTTAATTCTGACCTTGAAGCGTTAAAGGCTCAGCAGGGGGCGGAGGGATTTTATCAAGATGCCAAACTTGCCCTTAAAGTTGGGAAGGAAATTAAAGAAAAAGAACGTAAACTTGACCTATTAAAAAGTCTTGAAGGGCAGATGAATGATTGTTACACACTAATCGAAATGATTGAAGAGAGTGGCGACAGCGAATTTGAAAAGGAGTTAGAAGCATCACTTCAAGCATTTTCGGGGGCGGTTGAAAAGGCAAAAATAGACAACCTGCTAAGCGGAAAGTATGATGCGTATGATGCGATTATCACTCTTCATGCTGGTGCTGGTGGCACGGAGGCTCAGGACTGGACTGATATGCTTTACCGTATGTATGGCATGTATAGTGAGAAGAATGGCTTTAAAATCAAGGTGCTTGATGTACTTGATGGTGATGAAGCGGGACTTAAAGGAATCACATTTGAGGTTAGCGGCACAAATGCATATGGATATTTGAAAGCAGAAAATGGGGTGCATAGGCTGGTTCGTATTTCACCATTTGATTCTAATGCACGCAGACATACAAGTTTTGCAAGTGTGGAGGTTATGCCAAAGATTGAAGATGCACCAGATATTGAAATTAGGACGGAAGATTTAAAGATTGATACCTATCGTGCCTCTGGTGCAGGCGGACAACATATCAATAAAACTGATAGTGCGGTGCGTATCACACATATTCCAACAGGCATCGTTGTGGCTTGCCAGACAGAGCGTAGTCAGGTGCAGAATAAGGAAACTGCTATGAGTATGCTTTACTCTAAACTTGTTGAAAAACAAGAAAGTGAGGAAATGGAAAAACTTGCTGAGATTCGTGGTGAAATCAAGAAGATTGAATGGGGAAGCCAGATACGCTCTTATGTTTTTTGTCCTTACACCCTTGTTAAAGACCACAGAACGGGCTATGAAGATAGTGATGTGAACGGGGTTATGAACGGCAATATACAAGAATTTATCAATGAATATTTAAAGAAGATTTAGGTGACAAAATGAAATATTTTGAAAGGATGAAAGAAAAATTTAAGAAGTTGCAAGCCAAAAAAGACGTTATTGTATTGTCTATTGAAAGTTCTTGCGATGAAACAAGCGTGGCAGTTGTTAAAAATGGTCGTGAGGTTTTATCAAACATTATTGCTTCTCAAATTGAAATTCACAGACGCTTTGGTGGCGTTGTGCCAGAGGTTGCATCCAGAAATCATATTACCGCCATTGCCAACATCTTTGATGAGGCTCTGCAAAAAGCAGGCGTAACTAAAAACCAAATTGACGCTGTTGCTGTTACCTATGGTGCAGGGCTTGTTGGGGCGTTGCTTGTTGGTGTCAACTTTGCGAAGAGCCTTGCTTACACTTTGGACGTTCCTCTTATCGCTGTCAGTCACGTGCATGGTCATATTTCTGCAAATTATATATCTCATGCTAAGTTAGAGCCTCCTTTTGTTTGCCTTATGGTAAGTGGCGGACATACTGCCATTTTGGAGGTTAAGGATTATGAAGAGTATCGCCTTCTTGGTACAACAGTCGATGACGCTGTTGGAGAGGCGTTTGACAAGGTGGCAAGGGTATTAGGACTTCCTTACCCTGGTGGCCCTGAAATAGATAAACTTGCAAAGACTGGAAAGGATATTTATAAATTTACCGTTTCAAACAGCCTTAAAGATACTTTTAACTTTTCTTTTAGCGGTATTAAGACGGCGGTGGTGAATTTCGTTCACAATCACGAGCAAAAGGGTGAGGCGTTTGAAAAGTGTGATGTGGCACGCTCTTTTGAGGAGCATGTAACCGACGAACTTACTTCGAAAGCGGTGAGGGCTTGCCATTATGTAGGTCAAACAAAACTTGTTGTTGCTGGCGGTGTTGGTGCAAACTATATGTTAAAAGAAAAACTGAAAGAAATGTGCGAAAAAGAGGGGATAGAGTTCTATGCACCAGTACTTTCGTTTTGCACTGATAATGCAGCAATGATAGGCTCTGCGGGCTACTATATGATTAAAAAAGGGCTTGGACTTGCAGACCTTGATTTAACAGCAAAGCCGAATGTAGAATTAGGGGCGGTATATGAAACAAAAAGTTGATGATTTTTTTAAGAAATTTAATCTGTTTGATTATATTTATTTGCCACTATCATTACTTGCGGTGACTATAGTTTCTATTGTGTTTCAATGTGATGCGTTATCGATTGTTTATTCAATAATCGCTTTGATTGCTGTGTTTATTTTGTCTAAGGGGTTTGTGATAGCACCTTATGCGATGATTTGTGGATATGTGCTATATGCAGTACAAGCATATCTTAATGGTTTATACGGCGAGGCGATTTTGAATATGTTTGTCCTTGTTCCACTTCAAATTTTTACTATTGTGTCTTGGATTAAAAATCATAAGAAACTTAAAGAGGAAAGGTCATCTTCTGTTATTGTTAATGATATAAAATGGAAAGAATGGTTGATTATTTTTGCTGTGGCTGTGGCTGTTGGGGTGGCTGCCTATTTTGGTTTAAGAGCATTAAATACAAACTATTTGGTTTTAAGTGTCTTTACTTTTGTAATACCTATTATTGCAAATTATCTTATGCTTAGGGGTAGTTTTTACAACTTTGCTGTATATATTATCAATAGTGTGTTGCTTGTTGTTATGTGGTTGTTACCTTTGTTTGAAGGAAAGGATTTTGGTACGGATTTTATACCTATGGCGGTATGTTTCCTGTCTTTTGCGATAAGTGATGTGTATGGTATGGTGAATTGGTTAAAATTGAAAAGACAACAAAAATTAACACAAAATAATAAAAATTTAGAAGAAAACACCATACAAAAGGAGAAATAATGGAATTATTAGCACCTGCGGGTAATTTTGAAAAACTTATTACGGCTGTTCACTTTGGGGCAGACGCAGTGTATTTTAGTGGTAAAAGGTTTGGCTTGCGTGCTTTTGCAGGCAACTTTTCTGATGATGAAATTGTTGAAGCGATGAAGTATCTTCATGCACGTGGAAAGAAGGGATATATCACTTTAAATATTGTTGCGAATGATGAGGACTTTGAGGGACTTGGCGAATATTTAAACCTTCTTGTTAAAGCAAAGGTTGATGGTGTTATTGTCAGCGACCTTGGGGTGGTAAAATTTATTAGAGAGAATGCCCCCGCACTAAATGTTCATGTGTCTACACAAGCAAATGTAAACAACTACTATTCTGCAAAGGTATTTGTGGATATGGGGGCAACCCGCATTGTGCTTGCAAGAGAGATGAACTTAAAGCAAATTAAGGCTATGCATGAAAAACTTGGCTCTTCTGTGGAACTTGAAGCCTTCGTACATGGGGCAATGTGTATTTCATATTCAGGAAGATGTCTGCTTTCAAACTATATGACAGGGCGTGAGTCAAATCATGGGGCTTGCGTTCAGGCTTGCCGTTGGAAGTATGCTATCCGTGAGGTAAACCGCAAAGACGAATATCCTATTGAGGAAGATGAAAGGGGGACATATATTTTAAACTCTAAAGATATGAATATGATTTCTCATCTTAAAGAACTGGAGGATGCTGGCGTTGTAAGTTTGAAGATTGAGGGAAGAATGAAATCGGCTTACTATGTTGCCACCGTGGTTAATGCATATAGGCAGGTTCTTGATAATCCTAATTATCAGGCGACAGAACAACTTATAGCCGAACTTGAAAAAGCCAGTCATAGGCAATATTCCACAGGCTTCTATCTTGAGGCAAAAGATAAAGAATACTTGGAGGACTCTATGCCAGTGCAAACACATGAGTTTGTTGCGGTTGTGGTTGACACATTTGATGGCGGTATTGTGCTTGAGCAAAGAAATCGCTTTTGCAAAGGTGAGGAACTTGAAATTTTAAGTCCTAATAAGAAAATTTTTAATAAAAAGATTAAAATAGGTGATA
This sequence comes from uncultured Bacillota bacterium, assembly GCA_948465545.1. Taxonomy (GTDB): domain Bacteria; phylum Bacillota; class Clostridia; order Christensenellales; family UBA1242; genus Caccovivens. The sequence continues at coordinate 74,922 of CAOJXO010000003.1, read as the reverse complement.
TGACTGATGAAAAAGGTGATGTTATTACTGACGTAAAAGGGGTGCAACAACGGGTAAAACTTAAGTCGGATTTACCATTTGAGGTTGGAGATATACTCAGAAGAGCGGTTTAACCGCTTTTTTGTTATGTTATTTACCCCTAAATTAGGTATACATCTTAATAAAACCTATTGAAAAATGGCCTAATTTGTGGTAAAATATACACATAAACAAAAGGAGAAAACATTATGAATAACAAATTAAAAGATTTGGTTATTACAAAAACAATCCAAAACAACATCGGAAAAAACTGCAAAGCAAACCTCTTCTCATTAAGCAGAGAAGAAATACAAGCCATCCAAATACAGGCAACTAAGGCTTCTGGTTATTCGGTAGCAAATGGTGAATTGCTTAGAGATGGTAATATCTATTCGTGGCTGCGTTCTGGCCTTTATGGCATTTCTTCGTTTGCGTACTCTCTGACTCCGTTTGGTGCGTCGATATACAACACTACTGTTAGCAATTCTCGCGCCGTGCGTCCTGCGCTTTACCTCAATCTTCCATCTAAACTCTCCGCACCTCGTGCAGACGGCTCTTCGGAGGCTAGGGTTGGCAATCATAAAGTAGAGATTTTTGAGAATGGTGGAAAACATTATATTAAAGTTTTCTCCTTACAAGTACCGCAGACTCTTGTTTCAAAACCAAAGGAATTGGAAAAAACAGACAAGGTATGTTCAGGTCGATATGATGTTGACGCCAAAACAATGATCAAAAATCCTGTATATATTTCAAATGGTGAAAGGTATGTTGAGTTTACTGCTAAAACTAAAGACAACAAACTAATAACAATAGATGGGGTTAAAGTAGAAACAGGGGATACCGCTTATGCAAAACTTGTTCCACTTGTGCTTGAAATCGTAAACTGGGATAATCTTCCAACTTCAGTAAATCCACAAGGAAATGGAAAAGATAAAGAAATCTTTGCTGTTGCAGAAAGGGGATATTATCAAGTGCCATTCAATGAAGAAGTTTCTGATGGTAATGATTATGCAAAGGCGTACATTCATAAAGTTGAAGAAGAACTTCTTGATGAAATGTTCTATGAAGAAGAAATGGTAAGCGAAGAAGTTAGTGAAGAAACTAATGAGCCCAATTTTAAAGAACAACTTGAAGCAAGCATGAGTGGTGATGCATGTTTATTAGATAAGGTGAAAAGGCTTGGGGTTTTAGATGCAACCTTATTTGAAAAAGACAGCGAAAGTATGAATATAATTGCTGAAGTGATAACATCACTTATGGCAAGTGAAAGCGATAAATACTATGCAGAGGCAGAATCTAACGATAGGATTGCTAAGATAGACGAAGATATGCGCCTAATAATGGAAGAATATAAGAAGATTGTTACTGCAAAACGTGAAGAGTTTGCAAAAATCAAAGCGTTGTCTGAAGCAAGAGGGGCTGCTTCATCAAAAACAAAGGCTGCGCTTTCAGATCTTAAGAAGTTTAAGCGTCAACAATTCCCACAAGGGGATCGTGTTCATATGGATAGACACTCTTTCCATAGTGAAGAGCAAGAATAATAAAAAGACGGAGTTTCCGTCTTTTTTTTTTGTGGTTTAGGCACTTTTTATTAAAAAAGTCACAATACGTCAAAAAATTTTCAAAAAAGTGGCATTTTTAGTTGATTATTTTTTTTAAACAGCATATAATAGTGCTAGCACTTAAAGTTAAAGAGTGCTAAAAGTCGAATTTGGGATGTGAGATATGGAACTATCAGAGCGTAAAAAGCAAATCCTATGTATGGCGGTGGAGGAATATATTAAAGATTCTGCACCTATTACAAGTGGAGGCATAAAAGATAAAGGGCTGGATTGTTCGACTGCGACCCTTCGCAACGAACTTAATGCCTTAGAGGCCATGGGGTTTTTGAAACAACTTCATACTTCTGGGGGCAGAGTGCCAACCGTGCAAGGCTATCGCTTCTATGTGGAAAACCTTTTATCTGGGGTTAAAGCCACTGATAAGGAACTGGAAGATGTAAGGGCACTTATCTCTTCAAGGACGAATAGCCTTAACGAAATTATCTCTGGCATTGCAAAGATTGTCAGTCATGCAACGAACTATCCTACCGTGGTTATGCTTGACGGAGTTGACAATTTGCTTTTAAATGAGTTTAAAATCATTCCGCTTCTTGAAAACAAGGTGATGGTGCTTATTGGCACTATGGCGGGATACATTACAAACACGCTGGATATTTCGGCAAGTATGCAGGAATGTCAAGATGCGTCCAACTATCTCACAAAAAATTTTAAAGGCACAAGCATTGGTTTCATGATTGAAAACATGACAGAACTTCAAGAGGGCATGAATGGTGAAATTCAGGCTTTCCAAAGCATTGTCGATTCGCTTATAGGTGGGCTTAAAAAACTCAACTCTCAAAAACTTATAAATGTTTCCCGTGAGGGTAGTGTTAAACTTCTTGAGAACGGCAAAAGCGTGGAAGAAGCAAAGAAAGTGCTTTCAGTGCTTGATGATAAGGAAAAGTTGGAAGAATCTTTAACCCTTTCTGGCAAAGGTGAAATTGAAGTTTCTGTTGCTGAGGAAGAGGGAAGTGAATGTTCGGTGGTTAAAGCACCGATATTAGTTCAGGGCAGGCAGTTAGCCTCAATCGGTGTTATTGGCCCTCAACGAATGGACTATTCGGGGATAGCCTCAGCACTTAAAGTGGTTATTGACCAACTTAGAGAAATGAAAGGAGATGAATAGGTGACTGAAAATAACGAAGAATTAGAAAAGAACAAATGCTCATGTGGGGAGGCGTGCACTTGTGATGAAAATCATGACTGCGGTTGCTTGCACGGCGAAAAATGTACCTGTGGGGAGAACTGCACCTGTGGTTGTCAAGACGGAAAGCCATGCACTTGCGAAGGCGAATGTCATTGCGATGAAAATTGCGAATGTGGCTGTCATGACGAAGAGGTTTGCACCTGTCATGATGAAAAAGACAGGTATTTAGCATTGGCTCAGCAGGTTCAAGCGGATTTTGACAATTTTAGACGTCGGTCACGTGAGGAAATTGACAGGGCTAAGATGGTAGGGCAAGTGTCGGTAATAGAGGCGTTTTTACCTTGCCTTGACACATTTAAAGAAGCCAAGAAATCTATCTCTGATGAAAGTGTATTGCAAGGGGTGGAAATGATTGAAAATAAAATCCTTTCTACGCTTGCCGAAATTGGAGTGGAAAAAATAGAGTCTATCGGGCAGGTTTATAGCCCACATCTTCACAACGTTATTGCGGTTATGAAAGATGAAAGTAAAGAAAATGATATCATCTTGGACGAATTCCAAGCAGGATATAAATACAAAGATAAAGTAATAAGATATGCGAAAGTCATAGTCAATAAAAAGGAGGATTAAAAAATGGCAAAGATTATTGGAATTGACTTAGGAACTACAAATTCATGTGTGGCAGTAATGGAAGGTGGAAAGCCAACCGTTATCGCTAATGCAGAGGGGGATAGAACTACTCCTTCTGTTGTCGCTTACACCAAAGAGGGTGAGCGTCTTGTTGGTAAGGTTGCAAAAAGACAGGCAATCGTAAACGCTGACAACACTATTCAATCTATCAAAAGAGAGATGGGTACAAACTACAAAGCAAAATTAAATGGCAAGGACTATTCTCCACAAGAGATTTCTGCAATGGTGCTTGGTAAATTAAAGGCTGATGCTGAAAGTTATCTTGGTGGCAGTGTAACACAAGCGGTTATCACTGTTCCTGCTTACTTTAACGACAGCCAACGTCAAGCAACTAAGGACGCTGGTAAGATTGCTGGGCTTGAAGTGCTTAGAATTATCAATGAGCCTACTGCAGCCGCCCTTGCTTATGGCCTTGACAAAGGCGAAAACTCTAACCAAAAGATTTTAGTTTACGACCTTGGTGGTGGTACATTCGACGTGTCTATCCTTGAAATCGGGGACGGCGTATTTGAAGTGCTTTCAACAAACGGTAACACTCGCCTTGGTGGAGATGACTTTGATAACAGAATTATTGACCTTCTTGTTGAAGAGTTTAAGAAAACAAACAATATCGACCTTTCACAAGACCGCCTTGCAATGCAAAGATTAAAAGAGGCTGCTGAAAAGGCTAAGATTGACCTTTCTGCAACACCTAAGACTACTATATCTCTTCCATTCATCTCTGCTGATGCAACAGGCCCTAAACATATGGAATATGAACTTACCCGTGCTAAGTTTGATGCAATCACTGAAGACCTTGTTAAAGAAACTATCGACTGCACTGTAAGGGCACTTAAAGATGCAAGCCTTGATAAAGGTCAAATAGACAAAGTTGTTTTAGTTGGTGGTTCAACACGTATTCCTGCTGTTTTTGAAGCAGTTAAAAACTTTACAGGCAAAGACCCATATAAGGGCGTAAACCCTGACGAATGTGTTGCTGTTGGTGCGGCTATCCAAGCGGGCGTTTTAGGCGGCGAAGTTAAAGACGTTCTTCTTCTTGACGTAACACCACTTTCTCTTGGTATTGAAACTCTTGGCGGAGTATTCACAAAACTTATCGAAAGAAATACAACAATCCCTACAAAGAAATCTCAAGTATTCTCAACCGCAGTTGACAACCAACCAGGCGTTGACATTCATGTTCTTCAAGGTGAGCGTGAATTTGCTGCTCAAAACAAGACTCTTGGAAGATTCCAACTTACTGATATTCCACCAGCACCACGTGGAGTACCTCAAATCGAAGTTACATTCGATATTGACGCAAATGGTATCGTAAATGTTTCTGCTAAAGACCTTGGCACAAACAAAGAACAAAAAATTACAATCACTGCTTCTTCAAACCTTAAAGATGAAGATATCGAAAAGGCTATCAAAGAGGCTGAAGAACACGCAGAAGAAGATAAGAAACGTAAAGAGTTTGTTGAAACTAAAAATCAAGCCGACAACATGGTTTATAGTTTAGAGAAAATGTTGAAAGAAAACGGCGACAAACTTTCTGCTGAAGATAAGAAGAAACTTGAAGACGCTATTGAGAAAGGTAAGAAAGATTTTGAAAGCACTGATGTTGAAGTGGTTAAGAAAGGGCTTGAAGAACTTACTAACGTTTCAAACGAAGTTTTCACAAAAATGTATCAGAATGCTAATCCAAATGGGGCAGGCACTGACCCTAACGGAAATGGAGGAAACAACGGCGGCACAGACGGCGATCCAGAGGTAGTTGTAGATTAAAAATTTTATATAAGGTGAAAATTTATGTTAAATTCAAAAGATTATTTAGGCAAAGAGGTTGAAGTATTTATGGATAGACCTCTTGGCTCAAAGCACCCAAAACATGGATTTGTTTATCCTGTTAATTATGGCTATATTCCGGGCACTGTATCTGGTGATGAAGAGGAACTTGATGTATATGTACTTGGTGAAGATAAACCTCTAAAAACATTCAAAGGTGTAGTGCGTGCAATTATCCATAGGACAAATGACAATGATGATAAACTTGTTGTCACCTCTCATGAAAAGAATTTTGATGAAACTCAAATTCGTGAAATGACAAAATTTCAAGAACAATGGTTTGAAAGTGTGATTTATTTTGCAAATTCAAATGAAAATAGTTGATTATAAAGGATAATTTTTAAAATGGCTAATAAAGACTATTATTCAATTTTAGGTGTGGAAAAGGCGGCGAGCGAGGACGAAATTAAGTCCGCCTATCGTCGCATGGCTAAAAAATACCATCCAGACCTTAATAAGTCGCCAGAAGCAGAGGTTAAGTTTAAGGAAATTAACGAAGCCTATGAGGTTTTAGGTGACCCTAAGAAAAGGGCTAACTATGACCAGTATGGCTCTGCTGACGGCCCTCAATTTGGCGGTGGTTCTGGTAGCGGTGGCTTTGGCGACTTCTTTGGTGGCGGTGGCGGAGGATTTTCTGATATATTCTCCGACATCTTCTCTGCTTTTGGCGGTGGCGGAAGTGGTGGTAGAGTGCAAGAGCGTGGTCAAGATATTAATGTTGCAATGAACCTCTCTTTTGAAGAGGCGGCTTTCGGCTGTGAGAAAAATATCACAATCGCAAAGGTTGAAAAATGTTCGGCTTGCTCTGGCACTGGTGCTAAGAATGGGCGTGAGTTTTCAACCTGTTCTGACTGTCGTGGAAGTGGAAGGGTACGTTTCCAACAGAACACAATGTTTGGTACAACAATCCGTGAGGGGGCGTGTCCTAAATGTAATGGTACTGGCAAAATCATTCGTGAAAAATGTAGCGAATGTTCTGGCAAGGGTTATCAAAGAATTAATAAAACAATCAAGGTTAAAGTGCCAGAAGGTATTGATGACGGTCAGACCTTGCGTATGAGAGGGGAAGGTAACGACCCTATTCGTGATGGAATAGCGGGCGACCTTAATATAAAAATTTCGGTATCCAAACATAAACTTTTTGTAAGAAAAGATGATGATATTTACCTTGATTTATATCTTCCATTCACAACCACTTTGCTTGGTGGAAAGATTGATATACCAACCCTTAAAGGTTCTTTCACATTGACAATTCCAGAGCTTACTCCATCTGGCACAGTGATGCGATTAAAGAAGAAGGGGGTTAAGCATGTAAATAGGGAGGGATATGGTGATATGCTTGTAACATTAAAAGCAGAAGTGCCAAAGAATCTGGATAAAGATACTAAAGCGACCCTTGAAGGTCTTGCTTCAAAACTTGGTCAAGACGCCTATCCTAAATATGATAAATTTATGAAAACAAAAAAATAACGGATCAAGGGTTATAAACTTTGAAACTAGCGAAAAAATGAATCGTATTTAATACGGTTCATTTTTATTTAGATATTTAGTTGATTGCTAATACAATCATAAACCTTTTCTGCAAGATTTTTGTGACCAATCTCTGATAAGTGTAAGCCATCACACCCAACATCAAGTCCACCATTGTCAATAAAAAGACATTTGTGTTTCTTTGCTAATTTTTTATATAAAGTGTTAAACTTTTGTGATTTCTCATTTGCAAGTAAAAATGAAGAACACCCATTGTAAAGTTCTCCCTTTACAATAGGGGGAGCAATAATAATTATCTTAGGCTGTTTAATTAAAGCTTTTGAAAGTTCGCTGTTGAAATATTTTAGATATTTATCTTCCATTGATTTTACAATGTTTTCAGCTGAACGTTCAAACATATCTTTAAGTTCATTTGTTCCAAGCATAATTATAATAAAATCTAAAGGGTCATGAGAATAAACCGCAGGTCCAAAGTATTTTAAACCATTTGCATTCCCATAAACCCATCGTTCATCATCAGAATCTAAAGTTCTCGCACATAAACCTTCACTAATAACTTCAAAATTTTTACCTAACATTTTTTGCAGAAGAGCAGTCCATCGGGTTTGATTGTCATATCTACTGTGCTCTACACCAGGTATTTGTCCCCATGTATTACTATCTCCATAGCATAAGATTCTTATTTTTTCCATTCGCACTCCTCAAATTTATAAATATTGTATCATAAAATCACCGAATTTGTATCAAAAATTTAAAAAAATTATAAAAATTTCATTTGGCATTTTGGCGTGTGCTTGTTTATACAAGTGGCGTCGCTTCGCTCCGCCATACAAGCACACGCCTATAACTCAATTTTGTTGCAAAAAGAGCGGTTGCTGGCGGAGCATAACGCACACCGCTCTTTTGCTTTTGTTTTCTTCTCTCTATTTTTCTAGTGTAAACGAATATTCTTTGTTGTCAAGGTTAAAGTGTATGCTGTTTGCAACCTTGACAACGGCAGAAGTATTCGTTTTTTTGCTGGTTAAGAGAGTGTAAACACAAAAAAGAAAACCTAAGCCATTGTTTTGGTTTAGGTCTCTTTGTTTTTCTGCTAGTTTCAAAAGTAAGCGACTAATCTCCGTTATTTTTTTTGTTTACTGCAAATTTGCTTATTTTTATATTTTTGACATACATTATTGCAAATTCATGATTCTTGGTTTAATAATTATTCAATAAACAGAATAAAAAAGTTTTATTTTGTTAGAAAAATACATTTTGAGGTGGTATAATGGGATCAGGAGGAGTGCCAAATAGGACAATAGAAAGGATTGATGGCAGGCGAGGTGATTTGCCAGTTAGAGGAGCAAAACCAAATTCATGTTATGATTTATATGAAAATGGTATAAAAGTTCAGAGCCGTTGGTTTGATAAAAATGGAAATGTTATAAGAAATAGAGATTATAATCATCAAGATGCACATAACAATCATGATTTTCCACATGATCATGAATGGAGTTGGGATAAAGGTTATCCAGAGAGAAATCCAGATTATGTAGCACCAGATTATATAAATTACAATTAAGGGGACGATGATGAAAAAACAAAGTGAGTATGAAGAACAAAAACAAAAGAATAAACAGAAATTAGTTAGAAATGAATTTTTGTATAATAAACAATCACAAGGAGTTTATGAATTTCCATTAATACGCAAACAAGATATTGATGTGGATAAAATTCAATTTTTAAGTTATGTTAATACAAAATTAAATGATATAGAAAATCAAGATAAGACAATTCATTTTTTTACATATGATTGGCTTTTTGAAAAAGTATATGACAAAGCAAATGATGAACTTGAAAAACTATTGCAATATTATGCAATACTTTCGCCAGATTTTTCATTATTTACAAATATGCCATTAGCATTACAAATTGAGAGTGTTTTTAAGAATAGATGGTGTGGTGCGTTTTGGCAAAGTCAAGGGTTAAAAGTTATTCCAACGGTAAGTTGGGGGGATGTAAGAAGTTTTGACTTTTGTTTTGATGGAATAGAAGAAGGTTCAATTGTTGCGGTTTGTACTTACTATCGTGAAAATTGTGAAGAAGAGTTTATGCTTGGATATAAAGAGATGATAAAACGCATAAAACCTAGTTTGGTTTTATGTTATGATGAACCTTTTCCATCAATGAAAGGTAATATTAAGTCTTTTCTACCAACGACTTATGAGTGGACAAAAAATTTAAATTGGAAAGATTTGGTTCAATTTAAGTGGGAAAAACAAAACAAAAATGTTAGTGGTTTAAATCCACAAGATTTTAAGTTTTTTAAATATGAAGATCCATATATTAAAGATAATTTAGTAAAATGTTCAATTTGTGGAAAAACTGCTTGCCAAGATATGTATGGGAATGGAGAGTGCTCACATTGTGGATGGAAGTTTAGTAAAGATGAAGATTTGTTTGAAAAGCAACTTGGAATAAGTTATCCTATGCTTGTTTCTCCTACAACTGCAAGAGAACAATATAAAAAAGGATTGCCATTCAAGGCTACCTTTGATGAATTTGTAAAAGGATTGTTTTTTTATAGTGAAATGTTATTTAAGCATGAAAATATTATGTACGAAGTTTTTAGAAAAGATAAGAACAAGATTGTTTTCTGTTCAGAAAGTATGCAACAAGAATTTGATAATAGAGAAGAATTTGTTGACAACGCAAATATAAAAGGTAGGCTCTTAAAAGATATTTGGGATGAAGTAACATTTTCAGGATTTATGTATTGTGAATAAAAAATAACGGATTAATCCGTTATTTTTTATATATTTTCTTGGTTATACAATTTATTTACTTTATCATATAATTCATCTTTTAGAAATTCGTGTGCTTTTCGGTTACTTTCAATAAGTTTAAATGTAAACGATTTGTCATAGTTTTCTATAAGATATTTTGTGAGTAAATAATAAGCATTGTAATGTGCATTACCATTTATAATTTCATCAAGATGATAGTTAAACTTAAGTTTCATATCATCTTTTTGATGGCTTAGGCAGATTGCAAGACCTTCTGATATGTATTTTGCTCTCCAGCCACAATTGTGTTTTTTTGCAAAAAGTTCGGTGACGTAGTGTACGTATTCGTGTACGATTGTTTTTTTGAAATGGTTAAGTGCTTTATCATAATCGTCTGGTTTGAAGGCATGCGATGTGTTTTTATAGTCATTTAAAGATAAATACAAAATTTTGTTCTTCGTTGAATTAAAACAGCCTATCATCCAATCTTGAACAATATAGTCAGGAGGATAATTGCCTAACACTTTGAATTTTTCGTCATATTCTTTTTTTGTCGGTACGATTTCTATTTTTATTTTTTTATCAGGTTCTTCAACCTCAAAGAATTCGTAAATAGGTACGATGTTTTTGTCATCATCTAAGTAGTCACTTAATTCATTTATTAGTGTGCTATCTGATTCTTCAAAATTAAATATGGCTCTTTTTGATATTTTTTGCATATTGCACTCCTTATTTTTATTATAACATAAGAACTTTGTTTTTCAATGTTAAATTTTGAATTTTATTGAAGATGTGTTAAAATGTAAATATGTTAGATTATGAAAAGAAATACAAAGGTAAGATAATTGCAGGGATTGATGAGGCGGGAAGAGGTCCACTTGCTGGGCCTGTTGTTTGTGCCTGTGTTATTATGCCTATAGACTCTGACAAAATTATAGATGGCATTAATGACAGCAAAAAACTTTCTGCAAAAAAGCGTGAAGAGTTATATAAAAAAATAATTAACACTGCTGTTGCTTATTCTATTGTTGAGATTGACGAAAAGAAGATTGACGAAATTAATATTTTGCAAGCAACAAGGCTGGGTATGAAAAAGGCTCTTGAAAGTTTGGATGTTATGCCAGACATTGTTCTTATTGATGCTGTTAAAATTGACACCGACTTGCCACAAGATAACATCATTAAAGGTGACGCACTTTCTTACAATATTGCGTCTGCTTCAATCCTTGCAAAGGTGCACCGTGATAGGCTTATGGTGAGCCTTGATGAAAAGTATCCCGAGTATGGATTTGCAAAACACAAAGGTTATGGCACAAAGGCTCATATTGAGGTTTTAAAAAAGTACGGTAAAACAAAAATACACAGAGAAAGTTTTATTAAGCATTTTGTGAATTAGTTTGCAATAGATGCCCAAAAGCGTTATACTAATTTCATGAAAAGATTTTTTGGCAAAAAACTTGGAGAAAATATTATTTTTGAGGGCAATGAGGCAGGACACATTGCCCAAGTTTTACGTATGAAGGTGGGGCAGGAAATTATCGCCTCCCTCAATGATGAAAATGATTATTATTGCACCCTTATTGAAGTCAACAAGAAAAGTGTGGTTGCAAAGATTGGCAGGGTGGAAAAATGCAGGGCACTTCCTAAAAAGAACATTGTGCTTTATCAAGCTATGCCTAAGCGTGAATATTTTGAAACCATTGTCACAAAGTCTGTGGAGTTGGGGGTAAGTGAGATTCGTCCTTTTGCAAGTCAGTTCTCTGTGAATCATGACTTTAAGCGGGAAAGGGTGGAGCAGATTGTTCTTACCGCCTGCAAGCAATGTGAACGAAGCAAGTTAGTGCCAGTGAGTGATGTTTTATCTTTTGAAAAGGTATTGAAAGAATTATCAGATTATGATATGGTTATATTTGCAAACGAGCATTCGTCTGATAAATTTAACATAACAGACTTGAAGAGCAAGGGAAGCATTGCTGTTATCATTGGTGCGGAAGGTGGTTTTTCGCTGGAAGAGGCAGAGGCAATTAAAAAAACAAATGACAAGGTAAAATCGGTAAGTTTAGGGGCAAGGATTCTTCGTTGTGATACGGCGTCGGTAGCCCTGCTTGCTGTGGTAGACATTTTATCTGAAAACTAAGGAGAAATATGAAGGTTGTAATCGTTACGCTTGGTTGCAAGGTCAACAAATATGAAAGCGACGCAATAAAACATTATTTAAAATTAAAAGACTTTGAAGTCAGCAGTGAGTTAATGCCTGCTGATGTTTATATCATCAATTCTTGTGCGGTTACGGCTGAGGCAGAAAAGAAATCTCGCCAGATGATTGCAAGGTGTAAGAAATACAACAAAAACGCGAGAGTATTTGTGTGTGGTTGTGCAAGTCAACATAATCCTAAGCAGTTCTTAGAAAAGGGTGTTGATTATGTAAGTGGTGTTGGTGCAAAGATTAAAATTATTGACTATATAGAAAAGATGAGGGATAAGGTGCGTTCTAAAGACTTAGTTGCACCACTTCCAAAAGTTTATGAAGATGACATGCATGCAGAGCAAGATAGAACCCGTGCTTATATAAAAATTCAAGATGGTTGCAACAACTTTTGTTCTTATTGTATTATTCCTTATCTTAGAGGGAGGTCTAGGTCAAGAAGCATTATCAGCATAATTGAAGAGGTTGCGGACCTGCCTGCTGATATTAAAGAAGTTGTGCTTACTGGTATCAATGTAACCGATTACAAGATTGACGGAGTGCCAAGCCTACTTACACTTTTAGAACAACTAGATTCGTTTGATAAACGACTTAGGCTATCTTCAATGGAAGAGAGTTTGGTTGGTGATGAGTTTGTGGAGGGAATTGCAAACCTTAAAAATTTCTGTCCGCATTTTCATCTTTCCCTTCAAAGCGGAAGTGCAAGCGTGCTTAAACGTATGAATAGAAAGTATACGCCATCGCAGTTTTTAGAGTCGGTGGAGCGTATACGCAAATTTTTCCCTATTGCGGGAATAACCACGGATGTGATTGTTGGCTTCCCTGATGAAACAGAAGAAGAGTTTAATGAAACCGTAGAATTTATCAAAAAGGTAAATTTTGCAAGTTTACATATCTTTCAATATTCTCATCGTGAGGGGACTGTGGCAAGCAAGATGAAAGATGTGCCACCAGCAGTTAAACAACATAGGTTTGAAGTACTTAATGAAATTAAGAAAGAATTGCAGGTGGACTTTATTAAGAAAAACAAGTTTGGCAAGGTGCTGGTTGAAGAGAAAGAAGGGTTATATTATGTAGGTTACACTGAAAACTACATTAAGTGCTATATTAGAAGCCACAAGAAACTTGAAAATCAGATTGTAGAGGTTAAAATCCACAAACCTTATAAAGACGGGGCAAAAGCAAAAGTTAAAAAAGTTTTGTGATTTTGGTTGACTTTTTAGGTGGCTTAATATATACTATTACGGAACTTAAAATTAGAAGGTGGTGAGAAGATTGACAACAGTTAAAGTTGGCGAAAACGAAAGTCTTGAAAGTGCATTAAAAAGATTTAAGAGAAAATGCCAAAAAGACGGTATCATTGGTGATATTAGAAAGAAAGAAGCCTACGATAAACCAAGCGTTGCTAAGAAGAAAAAACGTGAGGCTGCCCGTAAAAGAGCAAGAAAAAGAGGCTAAGATTTAACCACAAAAATCTATTAAAAGGAGAAGAACATGAGTAACGTTATTGATCAAATCGAGAAAGAATATATGAAAGATACTCTTCCTGAATTTAGCATTGGTGATACTGTTAAAGTAAATGTTAGAATTAAGGAAGGCGATAAAGAAAGAATTCAGGCTTATGAAGGCGTTGTTATTGCTAAACGTAACGGCGGTGTAAGAGAAACTTTCACTGTTAGAAAAAATTCTTATGGCGTTGGCGTTGAGCGTACTTTCCCTCTTCACTCTCCACTTGTTGCAGGTGTTGAAGTTGTTAGAAAGGGTAGCCCAAGACGTGCTAAACTTTACTACGTTAGAGATTTAACTGGTAAGGCTGCTAAAATCAAGTCAAAAGATAATAACTAATTTTAAAAAGCAAGGATTGATTCCCTTGCTTTTTTGTTTAAGGTTGAGTATTGACTTTGGACGGGTTTTAGGTTATAATAAAAATTATGAAAATGACAACAGATGAAAATAGACAACTTTTTGAAGAGTTGAAAAAATACGAAAAAGGTTCAAAAGAATATAGCAGAATATTTGGTGAGATTGTTTCAAAAAATGAACGTTTTGTTGGATATATTGCACAAAAGTTTAAAAATGGACATGAGCATGATTTTGAGGATATCATTTCCACTGGTAAGATTGGACTTATGAAAGCGGTTCAGAGTTTTGAACTAGACCGAGGCTTGGCTTTTGCCACTTATGCGGCAAGATGTATTGAAAATGAAATACTAATGTATTTTAGACGTGAGAATAAATTGGGGGGGGAATTGTAGTATCACTTAATTCCACCCTAGCAAAAGGTAAAGACGATAGCGAATTAGAATTAGAAGATGTTTTAGCAAGTGATGTGGATGTTGAAGCGGATGTTGTTGATACGGAAGAAAGAGAAAGCATCTTAAGAGATTTGTTTAAATATATAGACAAACTTCCACCAAAGCAGTCGCAGGTATTGAAATTGAGATATTTATCGGGTGATGGAGATAAGGTTGTAAATCAAAGAAAAATTGCCAAGATTCTTGGATTAAAACAATCATATATATCAAGAATAGAGAAGAGTGCAATTAAAAACTTAAAGATTTTGATTGAAACTGGCGAACTTAAAATACGCACAGGTGGCAGAGCAAAAAAAGAGGTGGAAAAGAAGCCTCCACGAGAGGTTTCAATTTCTTCTGCAATTCCGAAGCTTAAAAAGATTGTAAATGCAAAACTTTCAAAGCGTCAAACCCAAATTTTGAAAAAGTTGTACTTTACTGCTAAAAAAACAACACAAAAGCAAATTGCAGACAAATTGGGAATTAGTTTTAATACAGTTTCTTTAACAAAACAAAATGGACTTAAAAAACTTTTAGAGATTTATAACCAAGAAAATCCAAAGAAACCACTTACCAATGATAGGCTTATTGAGATTCTGGAAAAATATAAAGATAAAAAGACTATTCAGGCAACTGCTATTTCTGCTGAAACACCAAAAGCAACATTGAAGAATATTATAGTTTCAAACCTTACAAAAAGGCAATCATTGATACTCTTAATGCTGTATTATGCACCTAAGAAGGTTAAATATGCGGAGGTTGCTGACATTTTAGGCTTGACCATAAGTACTGTAAATAATGCTATATACAATGGTTTATATAGTTTGCAAGTACAATACAATAAAATTTTTAAAGCAAGTTTGACAGTAGAACAAATTAGAGATATCTTAAAAGGTAGTGAAGAAGAAAGTGAAAGTTAAAAAGAATGGCTTGACCATTCTTTTTTGATTGAATATTTCTTTGGCTGAAAAGGGTTTTATGATAAAATAAAATTAAGGAGATATATATGCTTGCAGATGAAGTTAAAGATTTTTTAAGGAAAAATGAAGATAAGGAAAATGCGATATTTCAAAGGCGAATTCTTGTTACCGACAAATATGTTTATGGACTTAAAACTGGGGTTCTTGAAGAATACGCAAAAGAACTTGTAAAGCGAGGGGTAAATATAGAGGATTTGCCACTTGATAGTTTTGAAGAGGTATTACTTGCTGGAATGGTGCTTGCAAGAAGCAAGATGTCAAAGCAAGACAAGATAAAATATTTAGATAAACTTATTGTTTATTTTGATAATTGGGCACATTGTGATATGATTGTAAGTAGGCTTAAAGGGCTTGAAAGCGAGAGGGAATATTTTGAAAAACTCCTCTTGCGTGAAAATCCTTTTGAAAAGCGGGTGGGAATAATTTATCTTATGTGCTACTTTGTTAGAAAGAATGCAAGGGATGGGTTAGACCAAATTCTCTCTGTGAAGGATGAGAACTATTATGTAAAGATGGCACAGGCTTGGACTATTGCCGAAGCGGGAATAAGGGATTTTGAATATATTTTTAATCTTTTGCCACAAATTGAAGATAAGTTTTTGAGAAACAAATCAATATCAAAAATGTGCGATTCATTTCGCATAACTAAAGAGCAAAAATTTGAACTAAAGAAGTTGAGGTTATAGAATGTTAGCAAAGGTTGTAAGTTTTGGTTTAAAGGGAATTGAGGGGTATAAGGTGGATGTAGAAACTGATATCTCTAATGGGCTTCCTCATTTTGATGTGGTTGGACTTGCTGACACCGCTATTAAAGAGGCAAAGGAGCGTGTTCGTTCAGCCATTCTTAACAGCGGTTATGAATATCCTGCAAAACGCATCACAATCAATCTTGCACCTGCCGATATAAAAAAGGAAGGTACATTATACGACCTTGCAATAGCTGTATCAATGATTTCGTTAAATAGGGATACTGAAATTAAACACTTAAAAGAATATTGTTATATTGGCGAACTTTCCCTTGATGGAGCGGTAAAAAAAGTAAAAGGTGTGCTTCCTATTCTTATTGCTGCACGCAAGGAAGGGATTAAAAAGTTTGTTATTCCTTTTGAAAATGCAACCGAAGCGGGTTTCATTCAAGGGATAGAGGTGTATCCTGTTAAAACTCTGAGAGAGTGTGTTAAGTTTTTACAAGATAAAGCCGAAATTGAAAAAGTGCAGGTGTGTGATTACACCGCCGTGTTAGAAGCGGGTGCTAATATCTTAGATTTTTCAAATGTAAAAGGTCAGGCGAGGGCGAAGCGTGCCTTAGAGATTGCCGCAGCAGGCGGGCATAATGTGATTATGATAGGCCCTCCTGGAAGTGGAAAAAGTATGCTTGCAAAATGTTTTCCGTCAATACTTCCAAACCTGACTTTTGAAGAGGCGTTGGAGGTTACAAAGATTCACTCTGTATCAGGGGAACTTGACCTTAAAAAAGGTATCGTTTCAACCAGACCTTTCAGAAGTCCTCATCATACGGCGTCAACAGTAAGCCTTACTGGTGGCAGTAGTACCAGCAAGCCTGGTGAGATTAGTCTTGCACATAATGGGGTTCTCTTTTTGGACGAAATGCCAGAGTATTCGCGTCATACAATAGAAACTTTACGTCAGCCTCTTGAGGACGGCTTTATTACGGTGGCTAGGACACATGCTACCGTGACTTATCCTGCAAATTTTATGCTTATTGCAAGCATGAATCCTTGTCCTTGTGGAAATTATGGAAGCAAGGGTAAGGAGTGCAGTTGCAGTCCAACCCAAATACATAAATATCTTTCTAAACTATCTGGGCCTATTATGGATAGAATTGACATCCATATTGAGGTGGATAATGTAACCTATGACGACCTTAAAAGTCAGAAAGAGGAGGAAAGTTCAAAGGCTATTAAACAGCGTGTTGACAAGGCTAGGCAGTTGCAACTAGATAGATTTTCTGGCACAAAGGTGTATTCAAATGCGAAGATGAGTGTACCTCAAACTAAGAAGTTCTGCAAACTTGATGAGGGTGGTGAAAGTCTACTTAGAATGGCTTTTGATAAACTTAAACTTAGTGCAAGGGCACATGACCGAATCTTGCGAGTGGCAAGGACTATTGCCGACCTTGATGGTGAAGAAAATATTCTATCGCAACATATAGCGGAAGCCATAAGTTATCGTTCGCTTGACAGAAAATACTGGGGGTAATATGACTGACGAAGAAAGATTTTTAATATTTATTTCACAATTTAATTTATCGCTTAATAAAATTAATGATATTTTGAATAATCTTGATGAGATTTCCATAGACGGGTTTGTTAAGGCGAGAAATTTAGATGTTTTATTAAAAGATGAAAATGTAGCACATATGAAAGAGTCTGCATCTGATCGTAGAGTATCTTCATATTTTGCAAATCTTAAAGAAAAGGATATAAAGGTAATAACAAAGTTTAGTGAGGATTATCCAGAAAAATTGTTGGGTTTAGATGATGCACCTTACTATCTTTTCTGCAAGGGTGACCTCTCACTTTTAAACACAAAAAGCATTGGTATAGTTGGTACACGCACCCCAACCAACTATGGTAGAATTATTACTGATCGTTTTGCGGGTGAACTTGCAGGAGCGGGTGTGACAATAATAAGTGGACTTGCTTATGGTGTTGACAGCATAGCACATCGTAAAGCGTTAGAGGTTGGCGGTAAAACTATTGCAGTGCTTGGCAGTGGGTTTAACTATATTTATCCAAGCGAGCATACCGCTCTTGCAAATGAGATTGCTGAAAAGGGACTGCTTATAAGTGAATATTGTCCTTCTATAAAAGCAACAAGGTACACTTTTCCACAACGCAACAGAATTGTTGCTGGGCTTAGTGATGGGATTTTAATCACTGAGGCTGGTGTGAAAAGTGGTACGGTGCATACCAAAGACTTTGCGCTTGATTATGGCAAGACGGTTTTTGCTGTGCCAGGAAACATCACAAGTGAGATGAGTGCCCTTACCAACGATATTATAGTTTCAGGTCAGGGGCAGGGCGTTGTTGACCCTAAATATATATTGGAAGAACTGGGAATTTCTGATTTTGCAAAGAAACCCAAAAAAGTGCTTCAACTTGGAATAATTGAAGGGAAAATTGTTGAAATACTGAAAAATGGCGAAAAAGATATAGATTTTATCTCAGAAAATTGCAATTTAAACATAAATTCGTTGAATAGTTATTTGACAACGATGGAAATTAGTGGAATAATAAGAAGAATGCCAGGTGGTTATTATAGCCTAACTTAGGCATTTATGGAGGATATAATTTGAAATTAGTTATTATAGAGTCACCATCAAAAGCACCAGCACTTACCAAATATCTTGGCAGTGGTTATGAGGTGTTTGCAACAAAAGGTCATATTCGCGACCTTCCTGCAAAGAGTTATGGATTAGATGTGAAAGATAACTTTGAACCTAAATATGAGATAGTTCCTGATAAAAAGGAACTTATAACTCAACTTAAAAAGAAAGCCGATAAAGCGGAGGACGTATTGATTGCAACCGACCCTGACCGTGAAGGGGAGGCTATTTCTTGGCATGTTGCACATGTACTTGGTTATCCAAAAGACAAAAAGTGCCGTATAGAATTTAACGAAATTTCTAAAAAGGCTGTAACTAAGGCTCTTGAAAACCCAAGAGAAATTGATGAAAAACTTGTTGATGCACAGCAGGCAAGACGTGTGCTTGACCGAATGGTGGGTTATAAAGTATCGCCTATTATCTGCAAAAAGATTGCACCTAAACTTAGTGCGGGACGTGTTCAATCTGTAGCACTTAAACTTGTGGTTGACCGTGAAAAAGAGATTGAGGCATTTAAACCAGAAGAATACTGGACTGTTTCTGCCTTACTTGAAAAAGATAAAACAGTAATTAAAACCACCCTTGCAACTAAGAAAAAGAAGAAATTTGTGCCTAAGAATAAGGAAGAGGTGGACGCCCTTCTTGAAGAAATCAATGGTAAAGATTTTGTTGTAAGTGAACTAAAAAAGTCAAATACAAAACAGCATGCTCCTGCACCTTTTACAACAAGTAGCATGCAACAAGATGCTGGTAATAAACTCGGCATGACTCTTTCACGCACTTCATCAGCGGCTCAAGCGTTGTATGAAGGTGTTGAGGTGAAGGGTGAGGGTAGAATTGCACTTGTTACTTATATAAGAACAGACTCTGTTCGTGTGTCTACTGACGCTCAAAATGCTTGTAGAGAATATATTTCCAAGGTTTATGGCGATAAGTTTGTGCCAACAAAACCAAACAACTATCATACCAAAGCAAACGCACAAGACGCACACGAGGCAATCAGACCTATTTCTATGGAGATGACCCCAGATCGTATTAAGGACACTGTGACAAGTGACCAGTATCGTTTATATAAACTTATCTATGAAAGATTTTTGGCTAGCCAAATGACAGAGGCTGAGTTTGCAAATGTGTCACTTGGTGCATCTGTAGACGACTATATGTTTAGAGCAACTGGTAAAACTATGCTTTTCCCTGGCTTTACAACTGTATATAAAGAGTTTGTTGAAGAGGAAAATAAAGAGGGGGGCACTGGTAAATTACCACCATTAGAAGAAGGTGAATCTTTGCCTTGCAAAGAAATTAAGCCAGAACAAAAGTTCACTAAACCACCGGTGCGCTTTACCGAAGCAAGCCTTGTTAAAGCAATGGAAGAAAAGGGGATTGGTCGTCCTGCGACATATACCCCAACCATCAATGTTTTGACTTCAAGAAAATATGCTGAAAAAGAGGGTAAGTATCTTGTTCCAACAAAACTTGGACGCAATATTACCGAATATTTAGATCAATTTTTCCATGCGGTTATAAATGTTAAGTTTACTGCTAATATGGAAAAACGTCTTGATGACATTGTTGAAACTGGTGAAGATTGGCACAATGTTGTAAATAATTTTTGGGACGGATTTAAAGGGCTTCTTACAAAAGCCGACGCAAGTAGTGTAACAATGAAAGAAGCACCTGTGGAAACTGATATTATTTGTGATAAATGCGGTGGAAAAATGCTGATCCGCGAAGGAAGATATGGCAAGTTTTTAGGATGCTCCAACTTTCCAAAATGTCACAACATTATGCAAATGGAACAAGAAAAGCATTTTGCTGGAAAATGTCCTGAATGTGGTGCTAATATGATGGAAAGAAAAAGTAAAAAAGGAAAACTTTTCTACTCATGTGAACGTTATCCAGATTGCAACTTTATGAGTTGGGATATTACAACTGGCGACAAATGCCCTAATTGCAACAGCCCACTTATCAAAAAGGGTAAAACTATAAAATGTAGCAATAAAACTTGTGACTACAAGGAAGTGAATGGATAAAACGGTTCATGTAAATGTTATCGGTGCAGGATTTGCTGGCTTAGAATGTGCTTTGTTTTTGGCAAGGCATGGCGTTCGCGTGCATCTATTTAATTGTAAACAAAAGAAAAGCAGTTGTTCTGACTTTTGCTATTGTCAGAACGAAAACCTTTCGCAAAGTGACTCTCGAATGGGCGATCAGTTGCGTCAAGAAATTAAAGTGATAGGCAGTGTGCTTGTGGAAGATGAAATACATCTTCACAAACAGAAAGATTTTAATTCTGATAAAATTATTGAAGTTTGGCTTGAAAAAGCAAAAAAACATCCAAATATTGATTATTTTGATATATGCGTGCATGAAATCAATTTAAAAGAAGTTAATGTTATAGCCTCGGGGCATCGCACTGAAGGCAGGCTTTATGAATGGCTAAAAAATGAATTTGGGTCGCTTAGGTGTAATAATACATATCCTATTTATCCGCTTGTTGAGGGGATTGATGAGAGTGTATTGAAGAAAAAAGATGAATGTGATAAGGCGTTTTACCTGCCGCTTAGTTATGACGAATATATTTCTCTTTGCAATAAGATTATTGAAGAGCGAAATAAATATGTTGACTATTTGAAAAAGCGGGGGCAAGAGGTAGAATGTGTTGAAGAGATTGTTTTAAAAAATAAGGACGCTCTTAAAAATATTGTTTTAAAACCCGTGCTTTTGAATTGCGAAAGACCTTATGCAGTGTTGAAACTGACGGGGTGCAAAGGTAAATTTTTGGTGCATGGTTTTTGTAGCAATCTTCCTGTTGAAAGTCAGGAGCGAATTTTAAAGTCAATAAAAGGTATGCAAAATATAAATCTTGTGCGGGAGGGAAGTCCTCAGCATAACAGTTACTTAAATGCACCGCTTATTATTAATGAACATTGGCAATCATTAAGGAGGGAAAATCTTTTCTTTGCGGGAAATATTGCAGGTGTGTTTGGCCATATTGAAGGAATGGCAAGCGGACTTATTGTGGCACATAATGTGCTTAGTTATATCAAGGGGCGAAAAATGCCGATTTTGCCACAAAAAACCTGTTTATGGCAATTAACTTCTAATTTAATTTCACAAAATCCGTTAAATTTTAGCCCCATTAGTGTAAATTGTGATATAATAAAAGAGGAAGATAGAAAAGAACTATTTGATAATTCAATTTCTTTGCTTACAAAATTTGAGGAGGATTTTAATGGAAGAAATGTTTAAAGCAACCACAATTTGTGGCGTGAAAAGAGATGGCAAGATTGCTATTGCTGGAGATGGACAAGTCACCATGGGTGAAACCATAATTTTTAAAGGTACAGCAAAAAAGGTAAGGCGAATTTACAACGATACTGTTGTTATTGGCTTTGCTGGTGGGGTGGCTGATGCTTTTTCACTTAGTGAAAGGTTTGAGGCTATGCTTAATAAATTTTCAGGCAACCTTATGAGAAGTGCTGTGGAACTTGCTAAAACTTGGCGTGAGGATAAGGCTGCACGTAAACTTGATGCTCTTATGATTGCTGCTGATAAGAACAAAATGCTTCTTATTGCGGGCAATGGTGAAGTGCTTGAACCAGACGGTGATATTTGTGCGATTGGCTCTGGTGGAAACTTTGCTTATGCTTCTGCGAAAGCACTTATGGAAAACACTAAACTTTCAGCAAAGGATATCGCGTTTAAAGCGTTAAAAATTGCAAGTGATATTTGTGTTTATACAAACAGCAACATCATTGTTGAAGAGGTTTAAAGGAGGAAGGTATGGATTATACACCTAGACAGATTGTTGAAGAACTTGACAAATATATCATTGGTCAAGACAAGGCAAAGAGGGCGGTGGCTATTGCCCTTAGAAACAGATATAGAAGAAGTCGCCTTCCTAAGGAACTTCGTGAGGAGATTACTCCAAAAAACATCATTATGCGTGGGCCTACTGGTGTGGGTAAAACAGAGATTGCAAGACGACTTGCAAAACTTGTTAAAGCACCTTTTATTAAGATTGAAGCAACCAAATACACTGAGGTTGGTTATGTAGGTCGTGATGTTGAAAGTATGATACGTGACCTTGTGGAAGTGTCTGTGCGTATGGTTAAAGATGAGCAGGCACATGAAGTGGAACAAAAGGTTGCCCCTACCGTAGAGGCAAGGCTTGTTGATGCGATAACAGATACAAGGCGTGCGGTAGATATTCAAACAAGCAAGGACACCGTGCTTGAAGAGTTGCGTTCTGGCAAGATTGAAAATGAAACCATTGAGGTTTCAGTACTTGATACGCCAAAACCTATGCTTGCTGTTGGTGGGCCTGAAATCAGTCTTGGCTCTATGTTTGACGGCATGCTTCCTCAAAGACGCAATTATAGAAAAATGAGCGTTGCACGTGCAAGAGAAATTATTACTGCTGAAGAGTGCGACAAGATTATTGATAAAGACAATGTTAGTGCAGAAGCAATCAGACGTGCCGAAGAAGAGGGGATTATCTTTATTGACGAAATTGATAAGATTATTGGTGGAGCAGGTGGCTCTAACAATCAAGATGTTTCAAGAGAGGGGGTGCAAAGGGATATTCTTCCTATTGTTGAAGGCAGTACTGTATCAACTAAATATGGTAATGTTAAGACCGATTTCATTTTGTTTATCGCATCAGGTGCATTCCATGTTTCAAATATTGAAGATATGATTCCAGAACTTCAAGGTCGTTTTCCTATCCGTGTGGAACTTGAAAACCTTGTTAAAGAAGATTTTAAACGTATTCTTAGCGAAACAAAGAACTCTGTTATTCTTCAATACCAAAGCATATTAAAAGTGGATAACATTGATTTGAAGTTTAAAGAAGATGCGATTGATGAAATTGCAGACCTTGCTGTTACCGAAAATGAAACAAGTGAAAATATTGGTGCAAGACGTCTTCACACCATCATGGAAACTCTTCTTGAAGATATTTCGTTTAATGCGTCAGGAAATCACCCTATGCTTGAAGTTGTAGTTGACAGAACCTATGTTCAAAACGCTTTCAATGCTACAAAGAAGAAATACGACCTTAAAAAGTTTGTATTGTAGGCTGAATATGGATACAAGCAGAACAGAACTTTTAATAGGCAGAGAAGGGGTTGAAACCCTTGCAAATAAGCATGTAATCGTGGTTGGTACAGGCGGAGTTGGTGGATATACTGCAATGATGCTTGTGCGTGCAGGTATTGGCAAAATCACGCTTATTGATTTTGATAATGTGTCATCTTCAAACATTAATAGGCAGATTGTCGCAAATGTAAACACAATAGGCAGGTCTAAGGTGACTGTGCTTGAAGATATGCTGAAAGAAATCAATCCAGACCTTGTTGTTAATGCTGTAAACGAAAGAATAAGTGAGGAGAATGTTTCTTCACTTATAACAGATTGTGATATGTGCGTAGATGCAATTGATAGTGTTAAAGATAAGGTTTCGCTGATTGTTTATTGTAAGAAGAATAATATTCCAATTATTTCTGCAATGGGTGCAGGCAACAGATATGACATTCCAAAATTCTATCTGACTGACATCTATAAAACCCATGATGATGGGCTTGCGAAAGTGGTACGCAAGAGGTTAAGAGAAGAGGGGATAAAAAGCCTTGATGTTGTGACTTGCGAATCAAAGCCTATTGAAAATAAAGAAAGAAGGGTAGGCAGTATTAGTTATTACCCAGCAATGTGCGGAATTACCATTTCAGCGGTAATAATTAATAAGTTTTTGGAAAACAATTCTAAGGAGGGAATATGAAAATAATAAATGAAAAAGAGTTTGCAAGTGCAATAAAAGAGGGGATTGTTGTGGTTGACTTTTTTGCCACTTGGTGTGGGCCTTGTAGAATGATGAGCCCTATTCTTGATGATATTGCAGAAGAACTTAAAGATAAGGTGAAAATTTACAAGGTAGATGTTGATAACGACCCAAATCTTGCAAGAAAGTTTGGCGTTATGAGTATTCCAACAATTATCATTTTTGAGAACGGGGAGGAGCGTCAAAAACATATCGGACTTTGGCAATATGAAGATGCCCTTGATACAATAAAATCATATTTATAACAAAAAAACAACGCGGTTAACCGCGTTGTTTTTTATTCTGCTTCTTCCTGTTGCTCGGGTTTTACTCCCCCCCCCGCTTCGGTTTCAGATTCTTTTAATTTTGCCTCTTTTTCTATTTCTGCCTTAACTTCTGCGTAAAGTTGATTATAAAATTTCATATCATCTTTAAGGCGTCGATCTCTATATGCTGTTCCTTCATTAGAACAGGTGGCGTTTATTGCTTGTAGTACATGCATCTTTACATGTGTTAAATACTCATTTCCATAAGTTTTAAACATATATTTGATAAGTCTTACATTGAAAACATTGTGGCTTTCAATTTCAAACTCATTTTCTACAAAAAGAATATATTTTTTGTCTGGATATTTTTCATTGATATATTCAAGACTTAAACCATCTTTATTCATATTGCCAACCTTTGGTGGTTTAAATTCGCCTTTCTTTGTTACATAGTTAGGGCTAAGGCTAACGCTATAACCGTTACCGTTAAGGGCATTAATGATTTCGTCTGGTGATTTTATAAGTGTGAAATTTGGCATATATTTACCTCTCTATCTAAATTCTAACATGGTATGAAAGAGTTGTCAATAGTCTTATTTACTAAAAACATCAAAAATCTAACATTTTTTAAGAATTTTATTATTGACTTTATGGCAGGTTAGTGATAAAATTTAACTATAAAGGAGCGGACTATGAGAAAGGTTTATCTTGATAATGCTGCAACAACCTATGTTTCAAGCGAAGTGCTTGCTGAAATGTTGCCTTGTTTTAATACTGTTTATGGCAATGCAAACAGCCTCCATGGCTTTGGTAGAGAAGCGGCAAACATCGTTGACCGTGCAAGGGACAGAGTGGCACGTGCTATCAATGCAAACAAGTCAAACGAAATATATTTCACCTCTGGTGGTTCAGAGGCAGACAACTGGGCGATTAAAGGAATCGCTCACGCCTATGCAAATAAAGGCAAACACATTATTACAAGTGCGATAGAGCATCATGCTGTGCTTGATGCCTGCAAACAACTTGAGTCAGAGGGGTTTGAAGTGACATATTTGCCAGTAGACAAGTATGGACTTGTAAACATTGCAGACCTTATCCATGCAATCAAAAAAACAACAACCCTTATTTCAATCATGGCTGTTAATAACGAAGTGGGTACAATTCAAAATATCAAGGCTATCGCAAAGACAGCACACGAATATGGAGTTATTTTCCATACTGACGGCGTTCAAGCAATCGGTGCGTTAAGAATTGACGTGCAAGATATGGAAATTGATGCAATGAGTATGTCAGCACATAAAATTTATGGACCAAAGGGTGTTGGTGCATTATATCTTAAAAATGGAATCAGAATTGAAAACTTAATCTCTGGTGGCTCACAAGAACGTAACAAACGTGGTGGTACAACCAACGTTCCAGCGGTGGCAGGTTTCGGAAAAGCAATCGAAATTGCTGTAAGAGATTTAAGTATGAATCAACAAAAATTGAAAGCAATCCGCACTTACTTTGTTGATAAGGTTACTGAGCGTATTCCATATATTCAAATCAACGGACACCCACACCAAAAGATTCAAGGCACAGTAAACATCTCTTTTGAGATGATTGAAGGGGAGTCAATCCTTATGCTTCTTGACCTTGAAGGGGTGGCAGTATCAACAGGTTCTGCTTGCACTTCACAGGTACTTGAACCAAGCCATGTGCTTAAAGCAATGAAGATATCTGACGAACTTGCACAAGGCTCAATCAGATTCTCATTTGGTAAAAATATAACCAAGAGTGATGTTGATTATGTGGTTGATGTGCTTGAAAAGGCTGTAAATCAACTTCGTTCAATTTCACCACTCACTAAGGCAGGGAGGAAATAATTATGCAATATAGTCAACAAGTTATTGATAGATTTAAAAATCCTAAGAATGCTGGTGGGCTTCGCGGTGCAAATGGCATTGGCAAGGTTGGTAACGCAAAATGTGGCGACATCATGAAGATGTATCTTCTTATTGATGAAAACGAAGTTGTTAAAGACGCAAGATTCAAAACTTTCGGTTGCTGTGCTGCCATTGCTTCCACCGATGTTGCTTGTGACCTTGTTAAAGGTAAGAGTGTTGAAGAAGCACTTAAAGTGACAAACAAACAGGTGCTTGCTATACTTGGCGAAATGCCTGCAAATAAGATTCACTGCTCTGTGCTTGCTGAAGAAAGTATCCATTCCGCAGTAGAGGATTATTACAAGAAAAAAGAAAAAGAAAGCAAAAAGGCTGTAAAGGCTGATTAATAAAAAAAAGACCTCTAACTTTGAGGTTTTTTTATTACATTAAATTGATGTTTACATCATAATTCATATATTTTTCTTTCCAGTCAAGATAGTCAAGAATGTTGCTTTCCGACCAAAGGCGATAATGGTTTGGGTCTACACCAACATTTATGCCATAACTTCTATATATGCCACCAGTATGAATATGTCCGAACAAGTTTACATAGTTAGGGTCGTTTTGGATAGGCTCATGAATTAAATAAAATTCACGTCCGCCAAAGTTTACATGTGCTGATTTTTGCACGTCAACAAATCCAAGGTCAAGGCAATACTCCCTAAATTTTTCGTAATCGTTATCAAAGAAATATTTTATTATTCGCTCTTCATTGTTGCCGATTATTAAAAACATTTTCGCTTTAATCTTTTTAACATATTGAGAGGCTTGTAAATAACTTTTTAGTTCTGGGCCGTCACAATCAAAAAAGTCACCGCAAACATAGATTAAATCATCTTTTTTTGCAGTTTTGTTTATCTGTTTAATCATATACCTGTCATATTGCTTAATGTTTTTGAATGGACGCATAGTGTAAAGCAATGTGTCAGGGTCAGAAAAATGTATATCCGCTGTAAAATATTGCATAACTAAATATTACGCTTGTCTTAATTTTAAGTCAAGCGTTTTTTAGTCTGTAAGACCGATTAGGTAGTCAGAAGAAACATTAAAGAAATGACAAAGTAGTATTATGTAATCAATAGTAGGTGTTCTTGTGCCATTTTCCCAAAACACAATACAAGTATGGCTAACATTTATCTCTTTTGCAAGTTGAGTTTTTGTTAGTTCCTTTTCTTTTCTAAGTTCTTTTAATCTTTCTGCAAATTTATTCATATATAAAATTTTATAACTTTTGTTACAATTATTATTGACTTGAAACTATAGTTGCATTATAATAGTTTGTATAAATATTCGTCTTGGAATATTAATCGCTTAATCCTATTAGATATTCAATAGTGCAATTAAAAAATAAAGCAAGTTGTGCGACATATTCAATGCTAGGAGATCTTTCTGCGTTTTCCCATTTTGCAAGGCTTGTTTGGCTTATACCTGTTTTTTCTCCTAATTGTACTTGCGTTAAATTATTATCAAGTCTTAATTCTTTTAAGCGTTTTGAAAAGTTTTTTCTTATATCCATCATATCTCTATATTATGACAATAAGAATATTTTACATTCTAATATGCTCAAGCGAATATTTGATTATAAGGAGGATAAAGTGGTTAATGAATGTCAGAAAGTAATTAAGAAAAAATGCGGGGAGTTGGTGGCAAACTTTATAGAAAAGTATGGTTGCAGAAAATGTTATTTCTGTAAGGGGTGTGGTATTACTGCACCAACGCTGAAAAGGCTTTTGCAGGGGGATGAAAATCTAAAAATTGATTATTACATAGCAGCGTTATATTTTATTGGCATGAAATATACAGAAGCATTAAGAATGATATAATGTATATTTTACACTCTTCTTCACATACTAAGGGCAAGGAGGGGAAATCATGAAAGATGTTTGTATGCTCTTAGGTTTCGGTATGGGACTTGTTACTGGTGTTCTTCTTTACAAGTATAGCCAAAACACTAAAAAGACTGTTGACAAGGCTGAAAAGGCTGTTGTTAAAGAAATCGATATGGCTATGGAAAAAACTAAAAAAGCTACCGAAAAGGCTCAAAAAGCTGTTAAAAACGCTACTAAATAGTTTATCGACAAAAATTTTAGTTGCATAATAGATTCTATTATGCTATAATAGCAAAACCGAGCTAGATGGAGAGTTAGCGGTGCTCTGTACCTACAATCCGCTATAGTAGGGTCAAACGTTTGCCTCGGCTTATGATTGTCAAATATGTGCGAAAGTTTGTGACGTTGAAATCAAGGTCCTATGCAATTAGACCTTCCGAACCATGTCAGAGCCTGACGGCAGCATCATTAAGGAAGCAACCTGATGTGCCATAGGGTGACTTTGGTGGAGTCAGAAATTTTTGAGGCAGTTGGTTTTCATTTGTCAAAGCAAATCCGCTCGGTAGAAAATTACAACGCAGAAGTTTATTCTGCGTTTTTTGGTGGGTGCATTATGCACTCATTTTTATTTATTTTGTTATTTTCTTTATTTCTTTTTGTTTTTTCGTTATTTTGTTGTAAAATATCTCAAAGGAGAACGAAATGGCAGGGGTTAAAAAGACAAACTCTCAAAGATTTATATCTGCATACAACAGTATTGACTATACGCTTAAAAGCCGTTATAATTTCAGTCGCAGTATGGGCTTTTCTGATGTAATACGTAAAACGGTTAGTTTAAACTATATTGTAAGAAAAAATGAAGATGCCCTTATTGACTATGGCAGACTTCGCAATGCAATCGTACACAATAATGATGAGTTTATTATTGCAGAGCCACATGACAATGTTGTTAAAGACATTGAGCGAATTGAGAAACTTATTACCGCTCCACCAAGGGCACTTGATTATGCCCGCCGTGATGTGCTTGTGGTTGAGGCAAACAAAACCATGTATGAAGTTATCACGCTTATGTCAACCTCTAAATATTCAAACATCCCTGTTTACAATAAAGATGGGCTTATCGGGATTGCAAACGGGCAGAAAATACTTGACTCATTAGGGCAGTATATGCTTGCTGGCGGAAAGGCTGACATATTTTTAAACAATGTAAAAATAGAGGACATGCTTTCTCGAATTGAAAACAGCAATTATTATGATGTTGCACCTATTGACATCACGGTGGAAACTGCACTAGATGCTTTCCATCAAAATTCTAAACTTCTTGCCATTCTCATCACTAAAACTGGAAGTAGCAAGGAAATGCCTCTTGGCATCATCACTGGCTCTGACGCAATGGAGATGAATAAGATTTTAGACCAGTACACTTAATTAATTGGAGATAAAAATGTATAAGAAAGTAGACACCAAACTTGACTTCGTTAAAAATGAAAAAGAAGTTTTAGAGTTTTGGAAAAAGAACGATATAATCAAAAAAGGCTTACACCTTAATGAAAACAGCGGAAAGGTTTTCTCTTTCTATGAAGGGCCTCCGACTGCGAATGGTATGCCTCACATGGGACACCCACTCACTAGAGCAATGAAAGACATCTTCCCACGATACAAATCAATGAAGGGGTACTTTGTGCCTCGTAAGGCGGGCTGGGATACTCACGGGCTTCCTGTTGAAGTTGAGGTTGAAAAGAAACTTGGACTTAACGGCAAGCAGGACATTGAAAAATACGGCATTGAAAAGTTTATCACTCTTTGCAAAGAGTCGGTGTGGAAATACAAGGGGCTTTGGGAGGATATGACTGACCGCCTTGGATACTGGCTTGACCTTGACAATCCTTATATCACTTACGATAACAACTATATTGAAAGTATTTTCTGGGCTCTTAAAGAAATGGATAAGAAGGGTCTTGTGTATAAAGGTCACAAGATTGTTCCTTATTGCCCTCGTTGCGGAACAAGCCTTTCAAAAATGGAAGTAGAAAACGGCGACAACTATAAAGTCTTAAAAGAAAACAGCGTGTTCGTTCAAATGAAAAGTAAGCAGGAAGAAAACACATATTTCCTTGTTTGGACTACTACGCCTTGGACTCTTCCTTCAAACATTGCAATTTGTATGAATCCGAAAGAGGAGTACTCAAAGATTTCAGCAAATGGCAAAAACTACATCATGCTTACAAAACTTATTCATACTCTTTTTGAAGAGGGTAGTTACAAGACTATTTACACCAAAAAGGGTAAAGAGTTTGAGTATCATGCGTATGAGCCTCTTTTCGACTATGCAAAGGATTCTGTTAAGAAGGGCTACTTTGTTGTTGTTGATGATTATGTTACCACTGAGGACGGTACTGGTATCGTTCATATTGCACCAGCCTTTGGTGAAGACGACTACAATGTTGGCAAGAAGTACGGACTTGATTTCTTGCAA
The DNA here is from genome assembly GCA_948465545.1 of uncultured Bacillota bacterium. Lineage (GTDB taxonomy): Bacteria > Bacillota > Clostridia > Christensenellales > UBA1242 > Caccovivens. The sequence goes on along the minus strand of CAOJXO010000003.1, from coordinate 44,237 downwards.
TATGTTGACGAAGCGGGCAAGATGAGTGAGAGTACCGAATTTGCTGGACTTTTTGTTAAAGAGGCAGACAAGCCTATCATTGAAAAACTTAAATCAGAAGGCAAGATGTTTAAGGTTCACCCATTCGAACATTCTTATCCTCACTGTTGGAGATGTAACAGCCCACTTCTTTACTACGCTAAGAACACTTGGTTTATTAAGACCACTGCAATCAAGGATACCCTTGTTAAAAATAACGCCTCCGTAAACTGGGTGCCAGAATTCATTAAAGACGGGCGTATGGGTAACTTCCTTGCAAACAATATTGATTGGGGCATTTCACGTACCCGTTATTGGGGTACACCGCTTCCTTTCTGGGAGTGTGAGGACGGACATATTCATGTTGTTGGAAGTGTAAAAGAGTTACGTAAACTTTCAGGCGTGAAAGGGGAACTTGACCTTCACAAGCCAACCCTTGATAAGATTACTTTCCCTTGCCCTCATTGTGGTAAGAAAATGGTAAGAACGCCAGAGGTTATGGACTGCTGGTTTGATAGTGGGTCTATGCCGTTCGCACAATATCACTATCCATTTGAAAACAAGGAGATGTTTGAAAAGTCTTTCCCTGCTGATTTCATTTGTGAGGGTATTGACCAAACACGTGGTTGGTTCTATTCTTTGCAGGCTGTCAATAGTGCTGTGTTCGGAAAAACCCCTTATAAAAGTTGTACTGCACTTGGACTTGTTAACGACCAGTTCGGTCAGAAGATGTCTAAGTCAAAGGGCAATGGTATTGACCCTTGGGCAATCCTCAATAAAGAGGGTGCTGATGCCCTTCGTTGGTATTTCTATTATTCTTGCAATCCAGGTCAAAGCCTGTCTTTCAATGAGGACAATCTTCTTGACCTTCAACGTAAGTTTATGGGTACACTTTGGAATGTGTATGCGTTCTATGTTCTCTACGCTGAAATCGACCAAATTAATCCAACTAAATATAATCTTTCTGATTGCAAACTTGCTTTTATTGATAAGTGGCTTCTTTCAGAATTTAATGCTTTAATCAAAAATACCGAAAAATATCTTGAAAAACACGATATTTTATCGCCTGCACGTGAAATTACTGCCTTTGTTGATAAGTTATCAAACTGGTATGTAAGACGCTCACGTGAAAGATTCTGGGGTAAAGAAGAAACTGATGACAAGCGTGCTGCATACAAAACCCTTTATGAGGTGCTTGTTGGTTTATCAAAATTGGTTGCCCCTTTTGTGCCTTTTATATCAGAACAAATCTATCAAAACCTTGTACGCAGTCTTGATGTAAACGCACCAGAAAGCGTACACTTCTGCAACTATCCAAAGGCTGATGAAAAGATGATTGATACTTCACTTAATGAAGGTATGAATAAGGTATTGCAACTGGTTGAACTTGGCAGAGCCTGCCGAAGTGGCAGTGGAGTTAAGAATCGTCAACCACTTGAAAAGGTGATTATATGTACATCTAAGCATTTGACTCTTGATGGCGAATTATGTGACCTTATCAAAGACGAACTTAATGTTGAGAGCCTTGAAATCTTGCATGATGCTGATGAATATGTAAGTTATGAAATCAAACCTCAACTTAAAACGGTTGGGCCTAAGTATGGTAAATTTTTAGGTGCAATTCGTGAGAAACTTGCGTCTGTTGACCCTGTTGCCACCGTGAATGATGTAAGAAATGGTAAGCCTCTTACATTTACGGTTAATGGAGAAGAAATTGTTTTAACTGAAGCAGACCTTCTTATTACCCTTAAAAACAAAGATGGCTATTCTTCTGTGAGTGATGGCGAACTTACTGTTGTGCTTGATACCACTTTGACACAAGACCTTCTTGATAAGGGACTTGTAAATGAGTTTATAAGCAAGGTTCAAAACCTTAGAAAGGACAGCGGTCTTGAAGTGACAAACCATATCAAAGTGGAATTTAATGGAGAGCATAGTATTGAAAGTGTGCTTCTTAAAAACAGCGAAACAATTTCACGCACCTTACTTGCTGATAGTTTTTCTTTGGGAAGCGACGGAAAGTTTGATTGTGCCTTAGAATTTAATGGAAAAACACTTAAAATATTTATTTCTAAAATTTCACGATAAAGATAAAGAAAAATGGCAACTTAGTTGCCTTTTTTTCATATTCTTGCTAAAATACATTTATTAAGAGGTGAAATTTGAAAATCGCAGATACTTGGACTGATTATACCGTGCTTGCCACTGGCGACGGCGAAAAACTTGAAAAGTGGGGGAATGTTACCTTGCTTCGCCCTGACCCTCAGGTTATTTGGCACGCACAAAAAAACTTGGCAAAAGTGAAGGGACTTGACGCTCATTACCTCCGTGAAAGCACTGGTGGTGGACGTTGGGATTATATCAATAAGATTCCAGCAGAGTGGACTATATCTTGGCAGGGATTAAAGTTTATTATAAAACCTATGGGCTTTAAACATACTGGCTTATTCCCAGAGCAGGCAGTCAACTGGTCGGAGATGATGAAGTTAATTAAAAACGCCAAAAGACCTATCAAAATTTTAAACCTTTTTGCCTATACTGGTGGGGCATCAGTTGCTTGTGCTAAGGCTGGTGCAAGTGTTACCCATATTGATGCAAGCAAAGGTATGGTGGAACGTGCAAAAGAGAACGCAAAGATAAACGGCATTACAAACATTCGTTTTATTGTTGACGATTGTGAAAAGTTTATTGAAAGAGAGATTCGCAGGGGTAACAGATACGATGCGATTATAATGGACCCGCCAAGTTACGGAAGAGGGCCAAATGGCGAAATGTGGAAACTTGAAGATAAACTTTTTGACTTTGTAACGCTTACTAAAAAAGTGTTGTCAGATAAACCACTTTTTGTGCTTATCAATTCTTACACCACAGGACTGCAAGCAAGCGTGCTTGCAAATATCCTTACCCTTATATTTGGCAAGGGTGGAATTGATGCTGACGAGGTTGGCTTGCCTACCAGTGAAAATATAGTGCTTCCATGCGGGGCAAGAGGGTTAAAGGTTTTTTAAGGAGATTGAATATGGAAAAGAATAAACGCAAAGTTGGGGGGGGGATTTTAACCCAAGAACAATTAAATGATATACAAAAGATAGGAGTTTGCCATATTGTTACTTGTGGTAAAGATAGTCAACCGCATGCAACGATTGTAGAACCTAGCAAATATGATTGTAATGAAATTGTTATTCCTATTGTTCAAATGGTTGAGTCAATTAAAAATATTGAAGAAAACAACAAGATTTTTATTCATGTGACAAAAGTTAATGAAGAATATTATGGCGATAGTGTTCAATATAAAATTAATGCCATTGCAACAATAGAAAGAAAAGGAAAACTTTTTGAAGAAGTTAAACATTTTGAAGAAACTGAGCGTTTGCCAGAAGGCTGGACTGTAAAAGGAATAGTTCGGGCAAAACTCACAAAATGTATTCAAGTTGATGGCTAATAAATTTAAATGGAGTGATTATGAAGTATACTAATAAACAAAAAAGAGAAATGGTAAGGATAGACTATGACGCAATTGCAGATGTATATGTTGCAAATTGTTCGGAGTTTGATTACTATAAACCTTTTATAGATAAGTTTATTAGTTCTTTGAAAGGTAAAAAAGTTTTGGATGTAGGTTGCGGACATGGACTTTTTACAAACTACTTTTCAGAAAATGGGTTGATTGCAGATGGAATAGACTTTTCAGAAAAAATGCTTACTATTGCAAATAAAGCCTATCCAAAAATTAGGTTTATCAATAAAGATTTTTGTACTTATAAAACAACTGATAAATATGACGGAATATTTATAAAGAATGTATTATTTCATGTTCCTGATGATGATTTGAAAAAGGCTTTAAAAAATTTTAATGCAATACTAAATAAAAATGGTAAAATTTGTATTTTAATGGAAGTGCCTAAAGAGCCTGGGGAACAGATACTTGCGGAAGAGTTTGATGAGAAATTACAAATATACTATAACTATTTAACCCCAGACAAGGTAGAAAAGATGCTTAATGATGCTGGATTTGAAGTTGATATCAAACAAATAATTACAGAAAATAATAATGCTACAATTTATGCCTTTGGATTAATGGTGTTTCAAGCAACCAAAAAATAGAAAGAGGATATAATGGAAAATTTAAATGTTTTATATGAAGATAATCAGGTGATTGTGGTGGTTAAGCCACAGAATGTCCCTTCGCAGGCAGATGAGTCAGGGGATATGGATTTACTCAGCATGGTTAAGGCTTATGTTAAAGAAAAATATAACAAGCCAGGGGAGGCGTTTATTGGTCTTGTTCACAGGCTTGACCGTCCTACTGGGGGGATTATGGTTTTCGCAAGAAACTCTAAATCTGCAAGCAGGCTGTCGGCACAACTTGTTTCTCATGAGATGAAAAAGACTTATTATGCTGTATGCCAAGGAGTGCCTCAAATTAAAAGTGGCAGTCTTGTAAACTACCTTAAAAAAGATGAGAAAGAAAATATTGTTAAAATTGTACCTCAATCAGAGCAAGGGGTTAAGAAGGCAGAATTAACATACAAAGTGTTACAGAATAGTGACACCGAAAGTTTGGTTGAGGTTAACATCTTGACTGGCAGAAGTCATCAGATTCGCGTACAATTTGCAGGTATTGGTTGTCCGCTTCTTGGTGACAATAAATATGGAAAAGACAAGACCCGTGCAAGCAAAAACTTAGGGCTTTGGGCGGGCAGGCTTGAATTTATCCACCCAGTAAGCAAACAAAAGATGGTGTTTGTGGCAAGCCCTGATACAAGTGCTATGCCATGGAATAAATTTTACATGGATAAGTATTTTCTTAGATAAGGAGAGGTTATGAAAACTAGAAACCAAATTGAAGATAAATACAAATGGGATTTATCTTTTATTTGTAAAAACGATGCAGAGTTTGAAAAGAAATTTGCTGAGGCAGAAAAGATGCTTCCGCAGTGCGAAAAGTTTAAAGGAAAACTTAAAGACAAAAAGGTGTTATGGGAACTTTTTGAGTTTGAAAGAAAAATAGAAAACCTTTTTTCACCTTTATACTTTTTCTATCACAATATGACAAATGTGGATATGTCAGATACATCAGTGCAAGAAAAGTTAAAAAGGTGTGGCAATTTTTCAACTAAATATAGTCAGGCTATGAGTTATATTCATCCAGAGATGTCTAAGTTTTCAGATAAGTATTTAGATGAACTTATTGCTGACCCTAAATTTAAGGATTACGACTACTATTTTAAGCAGGTTAAAAAGCACAAGAAACACGCATTGTCTGAAAATGATGCACGTCTTTTAGCGGGAATAGATTTTGACAACTTTGATGATATTTTTGAACTGTTTAGCAATGTTGGACTTAAATATGAAGATGCGGTTGACAGCAAGGGCAAAAAGTATGAGTTGAATGACTCAACACGCTCTAAGTATATGGAAAGCAAAGACCCTGTGCTTAGAAAAAGTTCTTCGCTTAACACATTAAAGGCTTACGGACAGTTTATTGATTTCCTTTCTGAGAACTATATCTGCGAAGTCAAGAAAGAGGTGTATAGTGCTAAGGTGGCAAAGTATGACAGCACTATTCAAAGTTACCTTGACGGCGAAGATGTAAGTCGAAAGATTTATGATACGCTTACTAAAAAAGTAAATGAAAATATACCGCTTATCAATCAATTCTTTTCAATTAGAAAGAAAAAATTGGGTGTGAAAACCCTTCATAATTATGACCTTTTTGTGCCAGTAGGCAAGGCGGTAGCAAAGAAATATACTTTTGAAGAGGGATTTGATATTATTAAAAAGGCTCTTGCTGTTCTTGGTGATGATTATGTTAAGGAACTTGACAACACTTTCAAAGAAAGGCGTATTGATTGTTTTCCTAGCAAGAACAAACGCTCTGGGGCTTATGAAAGTGCAATTTATGGCTATTCACCTCTTGTTTTAATAAACTATGTTGATAACCTTGACTCAGTATCAACTGTCGCTCATGAACTTGGGCACGCAATGCAGTCATATTATTCAAACAAAACTCAGCCTGAGGCAAAAGCAGACTATCCAATCTTTCTTGCAGAGATTGCAAGCACAACAAATGAAATGCTACTTTCAAATTATCTTTTAAACACATTGCCTAAAAAGGAAAGGCTTAATATTTTAGATAATTTAATTGTGGGAGCACAATCCACTATCTTCCGTCAAATGATGTTTTCTGAATTTGAGAAGTTTGCCATTGATGAAATTGAAAACGGTGGCACACTTGATAAAGATAAGTTGTGTAATTACTATTTCGCTCTTGGCAAGAAGTATATGCCAAAGTTAAGTCTTTTACCAGAACTGAAATATGAATGGGCAAGAATTCCTCACTTCTTTATGGGGTTCTATGTTTACAAGTATGCGATTGGTATGATTTGTGCTTTAAACTTTTCTAGTAGAATACTTGCTGGTGAAGAGGGGGTACTTGAAAAATATAAGACCTATCTTTCAGCAGGTGGAAGCAAAACACCTAATGAAATTTTAAAAGATGCAGGTTGTGACCTTGAAGATGAAGCAACCTATGACAAAGCATTCTCACTTTTAAACGAATATATTAAAGAGTATAAAAGTTTATAAAAAAGACGGAAGTTTCCGTCTTTTTTTGTTTAACAGCAGTTTCTAGATAGCATCATGCCTGCTAGGAAATATATTGCACTATATGGGATTGAAAAAGTGAAACTGCCACAGTTTTGTGGGGCTTTGCAGGGTGGTTGTGGGAATGGATTACAGCCACATGGCATTTGCCATGGATTGTTTGGTAGGTCAAAGCAAGGGTTTTGCCAGCAGTTATCACAGTGTGGTAGAAATTTTGGTGGCCATCCACAAGGGTTGCAACAGTTGTGAAGATCTACATATTTTCCTGGTTCGTAATTACAGTCAAACATAAATGCCTCCTTTTACGTATTTTCGAGATTTTATTTTAATAGATTATATTAATGAAAAAGTCATTTTTAACCTTTCTTGTCACAGTTGGCACTGTTATTGGCTCTGGATTTTTAAGTGGAAAAGAAATTGTTGTTTTCTTTTCGCGATTTGGGTGGATTTCTTTTCCATGCATTTTTATTGCATTTTTCTTATTTTGGGGACTTTTTCAGTTTATGCTGGGGTATGGCGACAAGGCTGTTGACAAGTTAAAAAAGTCTAAATTTTCAAATGTTTTAAATGTTCTTATTTGTATTATTCTTTCTTCTGCTATGTTTGCAGGTTCTTATGACCTTCTTTCTTCTGGTGGAAATGTTATCTGCTTTATTATTATGGTTATTATAATAGGGGTGTGCTTTTATATTGTTCGTAATGGGCTAGGCTCGCTGGAAAAGGCGAACCTTATATTAGTGCCTATTATGATCTTCGTTTTATTTATAGGGGAGATTTTAATTTTTGGTAATGGGGAATTTATTTTTTCCTCTTCCAGTTTTTCTTTTGCAAGTGCATATTATACTATAATGTATGTTGTTCTTAACACCTCCAACTCGGGGGTGGTGCTTGCACATATGGGACGGGGATTGTCTAAGAAGCAAAAAGCACGAGTGAGTTTTTGTAGTGCACTCGTGCTTAGTGTGATTTTGCTTATGACCAACATTATTTTGATTAAGAATCCGCAATGTTATATCGAGGATATGCCATTAATCTCCTTATTTGAAGGGTGGCAAAAGGTCATTATGCAAATTGTAATTTTATTTGGCTGTCTGACGACTTTGTTTTCACTTATATTTGCCTTGTCTAATTCTTTGAGAGGGCTGATTAAGAAAAAGCATGTCGCAAATATTTTGAGTGTTGCAGTGCCACTTTTTTTAAGTTCTGTAGGTTTTGGCAGAATTGTTTCCTACCTTTATCCTATTTCAAGTGTACTTGGTATTTTCCTCATTTGTGATTTATTTTTGCTGTCTTTTTTCAAGCAGACTTACAAGTCCATACATTCCGCCCGCAAGCACACAAAGTAGGGTTATACTTGTCATAACTATATCAAGTTTCAGCATTTGGCTTCCATAATTTATTAGGTAGCCAAGGCCTGCCTTGCTTGACAAATATTCGCCCATTACTGTGCCTACCCATGCCATGCCGACATTAATTTTGAGTACCGACACGAACTCTGGTAGGGCGTTTGGCAGAACAAGTTTAAACAGAATTTGAAACTTGTTTGCACGCATTGATTTCATGAGAAGTATTTTATCCTTATCGCAAGAAATGAACGCATTAAGCATGGAGATGATTGTTATAACTATACAGATAAGCACACTCATTACAACAGTTGCACTTGTGCCCGAGCCTACCCAGAAAATAATCATAGGTCCGAGTGCGATTTTTGGCAAACTGTTTAAGATGATAAGATAGGGCTCGAGGATTTTTCTTAGTTTTTCGCTCCACCACAGCATAACTGCAATGATAAGGCCAAGTAGTACGGCTATGATAAAGCCGAGAATGGTTTCATATAATGATGTCCAGATATGCAGTAGCAGGTTGCCATTTGCAAACAGGTCAACAATGGTGACGGCTATTCGCGATGGACTTGAAAAGAAGAAAGGGTCGATAACGCCAGTATCCGCTAGAAGTTGCCATATGCCTAGAAAACATACGAAAAGTGCTATTTGCCAAAAAATAACGATAATTTTGTCTTTTTTAAGCCTTTTTAAGTATTTTTCATGGGCTTTTGATAATTGTTTCTTCACTTGAAAGATTTCTCCATATCATTTCAAAATGCTTGCCAAAATCATTTGCCTCACGTTTTTCAAGTGGTGTGTTTCCTTCAAGGTTAAGGTCAATAATAGTGCGGGTATGTGCTGGACGTTTTGTCAGAATTATTATTCTGTCCGACATAGAGATTGCCTCTGATATGTCATGTGTGACAAGAAGGGCGGTCTTTTTTTCGGATTTTATAATGTCGTACACATCGTCACACACCTTAAGCCTTGTTTGGAAATCTAGGGCTGAAAATGGCTCGTCTAAAAGTAGAAGGGCAGGTTCTAGCACTAGGGTTCTGATAAGGGCAACACGTTGCCTCATACCACCAGAAAGCTCGTGAGGTTTTTTGTTTTTGAAGCCGTAGAGGTCGTATTTTTTAAGCAGATTTTCTGCTAGTGAAAGTTTTTGTTGATCCTTATTTTTATGTTGTAATTCAAGACCTAGGGTTATGTTTTGCCAAATGCTTCGCCATTCAAATAAATGGTCGCGTTGGAACATGTAGCCGATACGAGGGTCGTTTTTTGTGATAGGCTTTTGGTCAAGCAGTATCTCGCCTTCGCTTGCTTCAAGCAGTCCTGCCGTAAGTGACAGTACGGTTGTTTTTCCGCAACCGCTCGGCCCAACTAAGGAAGCAAATTGAAATTCATCCACCGCAAAGGTCAGTTTATCAAGAGCATGTATTTCACTTGTCTTTGTCTGATAAAAATAGGTTACATTTTTAAATTCAAGAAATTTATCCAACTTTGTTTACCTCTACAATACCATTCTATATTTTAATTTCAAAAGTGTGATAGAGTTTGTCATTTTTTTTGGCAGTGTTTATTGAATATTCTGCTAACAGGCTAATATAATGTGGCTATAAAGTCGCAGGAGGCATATGTGGAAGAGGAGGAGAAGATTAGAAAGGCTCTATTAAAAAAGGCACTTGGCTACCGTACTAACGAGGTTGTTGAGGAATATGTGCTTGATGAAGATGGTGGGCAAAGGCTTGCAAAAAAGAAGGTCACAAAAAAACATGTAAGCCCTGATATTAGTGCCATGAGGGTCTTGTTGGAAAGATACTCTTCTGACATGGCTGATGAGATTCGCAATATGAGTGATGAAGAATTACTTAAAGAGCGGTCGCGACTATTAAAACTTATAAAGGAGGAAGATGGTGGAAATTTATGAGTGCAAGCACAAAGTGAAATGTGACTTTTCAGGTTGCAAAAATGTTGCGGATTATTCCATTGTGAAACGTGGATTACTTCGCCATGACATTTGTTTGTGCCGAGAATGTTTAGATGAAATTTATGATTGTGTGGCAAAGATAAGAGTGCCAAAAGCGGTGGAAAGTCCGTTTAAATTAAATAAGAGGTTGAAGAAAAATGAAAAGTAAAGCGAAAACAATAGTAGAAGAAGTTATTGAAGATTTTAAACAAAGGCAACAGGCTAAAAAGCCTTTTGAAACATCTTGGCAGGTGAATATGAATTTCCTTATGGGAAATCAATATTGCAACATAGGATATGGCGGACTCTTAGAAGAGGCGGACAAGCAATACTTCTGGCAGGAGCGTGAAATATTCAATCATGTTGCACCTATATTTGATATAAGAACAGCCAAGTTGTCAAAAACGAAACCTAAGTTTTCTGTTCTTCCTGCAACTGGGGATGAGCGTGACAAACAAACCGCAAAGGTATCTAAAAAGATTATTGATTCTGTTTACTATAAACTTGGCATAGATGACAAGATTAATCAGGCAATCAAGTGGAGTGAGGTGTGTGGAACATCATTCTATAAGGTTTGCTGGGATAGCCAAAAGGGACAACTTATCGCTGAAGATGAAGATGGCGGTGAGATTAGAAGTGGCGAAGTGGAAGTGACGGTGGTTAGTCCATTTGAAATCTTCCCTGACTCTGCAACCAGAGAAAGCCTTGAAGATTGTGAAAGTATTATTCATGCAAGGGCATATTCTGCAGGTGAAGTTAAAAGTATCTATGGTATAGATGTTGAGGGGCAAAATATCAACTGTTATAGCCTTGATAATGTAGTAAGCGGAATAGGTGGGCTTGGATATAATGCCACAGCAACAAAACTTATTGAATCAACAAAACATGACAGTGTTTTAGTCCTTGAAAAATACATTCGTCCAAATAGTGAGTACCCAAACGGCAGACTTATTATTGTTGCTGGGGACAATCTTGTTTATGATGGCGAACTTCCATATAAATGTGGAAGCGACGGCAAACGTGATTTTCCTTTCATTAGACAGGTAAGTTTGTCAGAGCCAGGCAGTTTCTGGGGAAGTAGTGTAATTGAAAGATTGATACCCGTGCAAAGGGCATACAATGCAGTGAAAAACCGTAAGCATGAGTTTATCAATCGCCTTACACTTGGTGTGCTTAGTGTTGAAGATGGCTCGGTTGACCTTGAAAATTTGGAAGAAGATGGACTTTGTCCCGGTAAGGTGCTGGTATATAGGCAGGGGGCAAGTGAGCCAAAATATCTTTCTGGGGAGGCTATTCCGTCTGGATTTGCTGATGAAGAAGAAAAACTTCTTAATGAATTTAACAAAATCAGCGGTGTAAGTGAAACACTTGGCACTGATTATGTGAACGCAAACATGAGTGGTACAGCCCTTGAACTTATGATAGGGCAAGATGAAACAAGGCTTAATACTACATCGGAGAGTATAAAAACAGCATCATTAAATATTGCAAAACGAATTTTAAGGCTGTATAAGCAGTATGCTCTTTTCCCTAGACTTGCCAGAATTATTGGTGAGAATGGTCAAATTGATATGTTCTACTTTTCATCAAACGACATTTCAAGTGATGATGTTGTTGTTGATGTTCAGTCAGACCTTGGTGATTCTTTAATTCAACGCAGAGAAATGATATTTAATCTTCTTAATGCGGGGGTTCTGTCAGATGAAGAAGGTAAACTTACAACCAGTATGAAAAGTAAAATTCTTGAAATGCTTGGACTTGGCACTTGGGAAAACTCACAAGATATAAGTGACCTACATATCAAGCGTGCAGGCAATGAAAATCTTAAAATGCTTGATGGGGTGAATGTGAAAGTGAGTGAGATTGATAATCATGAACTTCATATCAACGAGCACATTTCTTTTATGCTTGGTATGGATTTTGAGAACGCGAAGGTGAAAAATCCTAAACTTGAAACAATATTCTTAGAGCATATAAAGACGCATAAGAACGAATATAAAAAGGAGAATTAATATGGATAACGAACTTAGAGAACAACCAGCAGAGGAACTGGCAAATGTTTCGATTGAAACAGAGGGGGATAGTGCTGTAAGTGAGGCTGGCTCTCAAAATAACGACATTGAATATCGACAAGTTGAAAGACCCGATGAAGGTGAGTTTGGTAAGTTTAAGTCTGCTTCTGCACTGCTGGAAGCATACACAAACTTGCAAGCCGAATTTACAAAGAAATGTCAAAAGCTAAGCCAACTTGAAAAAGATAAAACCGAAGAAACTGTGTTAGAACAAAATCTGGACGAACAGTTTTCCCAGTTCCTTTCTAAAAATGGTGAAGCAGCAGTGTATGCTGATGAGATTAAAGATCTGGTTGAGTCAGACCCATCACTGCAAAAGGTTGCAAGCCCATTTGATTTGGCATGGGCTAAGGTTGTGCTTAGCCATGTTTCAGGGCAAAAGGCTAGTGACCCTATAATAAATCGTTACATTTTATCAAGTGACGAGATTAAACAAAAGGTAGTTGAAAACTATCTCGATGCTCTTAAAGGGCAAAATTCACCTATTATCATTTCTTCTCAAAAAGGGGAAAGAGTGTCAAGCACAGTGCCTGACACTCCTACTTCTTTAAAAGAAGCAAAGGCTAGGGTGGAAAAATTATTTAGTTAAAAACAAAAAAGGAGAAAATTATGGTTACATTACAAACCGCTGAAAACGCTTTAAAAGAGGTTTATCTTGGTGTGATTGCAAATCAACTTAACGTTGCAACCAGCCCTCTTTTTGCAAAGATTAAACAATCTTCAAGCAATATTTTCGGCAAAGAAATTGTTAAAGCCGCACCTTATGGTATAAATGGCGGTTTTGGCGCTGGTAGCGAAACTGAGTCACTTCCTGAATCTTCTGCAAGTGATTTTGTTCAACTTCGCTCAACACTTAAAAACCTTTATGGTGTTTTTGAAATATCTGATAAGGCTGTAAGGGCTTCTGCAAGCAATGCAGGTGCATTCGTAAACTTACTTTCAAATGAAATGGAAAACCTTGTAAAATCTTGCACTTTCAATCTTAACAGAATGCTTTATGGCACAGGTACTGGACTTCTTGCAAAAATCACAACAGTTGATACGGTAAATGGCAACTTTGTTTGTGATACCGTTAGAAACTTAATGGAAGGTATGCTTGTTGACCTTTACAACAATGATGTAAAAGCATGCGAAACAGCAATTAAAATTACTTCTCTTGACAGAGTAAATAACAAGTTTAAATACGATCAACGTTGGGGTTCTGACTTTGTTGCTGCAAACAGACAAATGTATGTTCAAGGTTCTAAGGGCAGGGAACTTACTGGTATTGAGGCACTCTTTACTGGCGACAAGTTATATGGACTTAACAAGAAAGATTACAACTGGCTTAATGCTTATGTGGATTCTGAGGAAGGAGAAATCTCTGATATCCGTATCCAAAGTGCAATCGACTTCTTGGAAGAAAACGCAGACTCTCAGGTAAACTTTATTGCAACTTCAAGGGCTGCTCGTAGGGCATATCAACAATATCTTAACATCTACCGTAAGAATGTTGATATTGTTGACATTGGCAATGGAATTAAGACGATCTCTCACAACGGTATTCCTGTATATGCTGATAGATTTATTGAGGAACACTCTATGTATTTACTTAACACTGATGACTTCACAATACATCAACTTGCTGACTGGAACTGGATTGAAGGGGAAGGTGGAAAGGTGATTAGACAAAAACCTGGCTATCCAACATATTCTGCAACGCTTGTGAAATATGCAGAACTTATGTGTGACAAACCTTTCGGACAAGGCAAAATCTCTAACATTAAATTTACTGTTGAAGATCCTTACAAAACTTACATTCCTGAAAACGTTTAAAAGGCAAAAGATTTCAATCTTTTGCCTTTTTAGGAGGTTAATCATGAAAAAATATATTTTAATCGAACATGATCCCTTGTTTATTTGTCAAAGGCTGAAAGAGATTGATAAATCATACTTTGTGCTTTTAAACAAAAAGAGCGGACAATATGAGGTGCATTCTTCCGAGCAAATAGGAGATAGTTATTGCTTTACAGTAAGGTTTGATGCACTTGATGATCGCACACTAGGCTATGCACGTCGCACTAGGGCAGAGCGTCAAGCCGAGTGTATCAGGGAAATGGATGAAGCAAACGAAAAACTACAAAGGTCACTTGTTAAGTCCGCCACCGAAAAAATTATGGAGGTAGTCGCATGAAAGGATACGAAATAATCAGGATCGCTTGCCAGTTTAGCGAAAATGATGAAATAGCCGAAAAACTTACCGAGGCAAACCTTTCCACTTTAGATGAAATCCTTAGTGCGAAAGAGAGAAAAAAACTGGATATTTATCTTGACTGTTTAAACTTTGTTCAAGATGAGATTGCCTGTGAATATAAACCTCTTATCCATGAAGAGGAGTTTAAAATCCAAAACTTTAAACTTAATATATCTGCTTTGTCAAAACCGTTGCAGGAAGTTATTTCTATCTGCGATTTGAAGGGTAGGGAGGTGAAATTTAAAGTATTTCCAACCTACATTTTGGTTTTTGCAAATGAGGCTAGGGTGCGATATTCTTACAAACCAAACAAAGCAACTATTGATGGTGATATTGAAATTAATCTTTCAGAGCGAATTTGTGCGTATGGCGTTGCAAGAGAGTACTATTTAAGGCAAGGGCTTACTGATGAAGCATATATCTATGAAAATAGATTTAAAGATAGTTTAAAGATTGTACTCCGCAAAAAGACAAAAACAATACTTTCTAGGAGGAGGTGGTTATAATGTTTTATGAAAACAAAATTGTAGCCACTGATAAAGAAACTAAAACTTTTAAATTTAACCTTTTTGAAAAGTGTCAGAACTCTCACTCAAACGATGAAGAGATAGACTATAATATTGCAGTAACATCTTATAATTTTTCTTTTGACGGAAACAGTTTGTCAACAGGATATGGTGTGCGTGATTTGCAGATGCCTATGTCTACAACAAATCTTGATGACGAAAGTCTGATTGAGGTGCAGGGCGACGAAGTGCGAAGCATGTGGAGTTTTTCTTGGCTTGACCGTGCGGGGAATATATTAAACTACTACATTTTCTACTTCAACGATAAGTCACAGATTGTTTTTGACAATTTGTTTTGGTCGCGTCCTGTTCCACTTATATTAGAGTCCAACTATACATCAACACCTATTGGTATGAGTTGCCGAATTAATGGCAGTGATTACATGGTGTTCTCTGCATCTGATGGGGACGTTTATGTTTACGGAAGTGGATATAATAAATATCTTCCTGACGCACCAAAATTGAGTTCTTGTTGTACCCATGATGAGCGTATGTATGCACTTACTGCCACAGCAAGGCGAAGCCTTGTTTATTCTGATAATCAAAACCTACTTGAATGGAATGATAGGGTTACCGAACATCTTGATTTTAGTGATGAGCGTGGTAACCTTTCAAAGGTGATTTCTTTTAACGATTATCTCTACATATTTAGAGATTTTGGTATTACAAGGCTGTCAACCTATTCAACATCTGGTAAATTCAGCATCAGTCACATCTTTCAATCAACAAGTTATATCTATCCAGGTTCTATTGCTTCTGACGGCGAAAATGTTTACTTTTTGACAACAGAAGGATTTTATAGTTTTAACGGAAATACTGTGAAGCGATTAGACCTTGATTGCTTTAATAGGATTATAGATAAAACAAATTGCAATGCGATATGTTTTGAAGGTAAATATTACCTTGCTTGTAAGGTCGATTTTAAAGATGACAACAAAATAGGGTGTGAGTCAAGTGAAAAAGGGTATATAAACAATGCAATTTTAATTTACGACATCAATAAGAAGAGTGTGGAGTTTTTACGCGGTGTAGACGTCCACCAGTTGCTTGCACTTAACAACGAGTATAAAAGCAAGATTGCCCTTTGTTTTAATAATGACAATATCGGTCACATTGGCGAACTTATACATAATGGTTCTATTTTTGGTGAGCAGACTCATAAAATTTGGCAAAGTGCTTTTAGTGACTATGGCTATGGTGATAAGATTAAGAAGGTAGACTCTTTTACAATTAAGGCGAATGTAGAGTGCAAGGTGATTTTAGAAACCGAGCGAGATATGCGTGAGTACAACATATCAGCAGATGATAAAAAGCAGGTTATTAAAAGTGGAATCAGTGGAAGACAACTTCGTGTAACAATCGAAAGTGACAGCGAAGGGAAGATTTCAAATTTCAATATTACAATGAGCGTGAGATGATAGTTTTCAATCTTAATCATATTAAATTTATAAACAGAACAGTTTTGATTAAAGAGGAGAAAATTATGAAGAAATCAATCTTAAACGAAGAAGTGAATTCGGTGAATAAGGCTAAGTATGGAATTTTGGAATGAAATAATCAGTGTGGTTGTAAGTAATGGTGTCTTTGCCACACTATTTGTTTTTCTTTTCTTCTATCAACTTAAAGATAGTGCTAAACGCGAAAAGGCTTATCAAGATACTATTGAAAATCTCACAGAACATTTGCAGATAATTGAAGATGTTAAAGAAGAGGTTACTGAACTTAAAGAACATATCTTAAAGGAGGATAACCATGAAAAACAGATTTAAATCCTATGGTTTTTGGACTGCATTATCTGGAGCGGTGGTTGTGCTTTTGCAATCTCTTGGCAAATGTTTCGGCTTCACCATTGACGACCAGATTGTTTCTGGCGTTATAATGGCGGTTGCAGGGGTGCTTGTTGTGCTAGGGGTGGTAACAATGCCTAGTGGTGACAAGCAGGAAGAGGAAACTCAAGAAACTGAGAAACAGCAAGAAAGTGAAGAATTACCAATCGAAGATGATAGTAAAAACGAGGATAAAAAATAAAAAAGAAGGGGCGATTTTGCCTCTTCTTTTTTTATTATGCCACCGTACCTAAACCTGTATAGAATTTGTAGTTTGTATCAACATCGCCAGTAGTTTTAATAACTTCATAGGCAATTTCAAGATAGTCACAGCCGTCAGTGCCAGCAAATTGAAGTGGATTAAGAATGCCGTAACTATAATAAACATTTTGGTCGAGGGTGGATTCCTTAGGTTCTACAATTTGGTAGTAGTTTTTAAGTTGGGTAGTACCGATTAAGCGGATAGGGTCACTTATGCTTGTGAGCCCATCATATTCCATTGTTTTCATAACGCCATTGCCTATTTCAGGTTCAAAAGCTTCAATTTCAATACCATCGCCTCTGACAGGTGCAATTCCGAATAAGCACATGGTATTATTTTCATTACCAAAATCGAAAGGCCCATCTTTAACAACAATGGTTTCCTTTACCAATTTTTCATAATATCGCTTTTCACTGTGATCGTAGAAGTTTACATAGACATTGATTGTGATTGATGCGTTAGGGTCATAATTGTCGTCGCCATCAAGCCCTGCATCATATTTAAAGTGAAGCATAAGGTTGTCAATGGTAACATCTTCACTAAACATCAGTACAGCACTTTGATATTCAAGAGGCTTGATATTTGCAAACTCTTTATCAGCAGATATGAAGAAATTGTTTCCGTAATAATCAATAATTTCAGAAGCAGGGTAGCGGTTGTTGATTGTATCGTCGCTTTCACTTCCAATATGAACGTCTTTATAAATAGCATCGAAAATGTTGTTAAGCACACCTTCGTAATCCCTATGGATAGGCAGTGGAGGCTCTGAAATGGTTGAACCAACAATTTCAGTATGCTGAGTGCCGTCAGAATTTTGATATACTTTCACAGTGTCATATTTTGTGATTGAAACAGAATCGTTGTTTAATGCATTTGCACCGATAACATTTGTTAGGATGTATTCTTTAATTCGCTCAGCCTTAGCGGTAGACACACCAACATAAGTACCAATTTTGTCAAACACTTCTTTAATGTAGGTGAGTGCGGAGTCAACATCTGCAAAGTTACCAATTTTTACATTAGGTGTGCCGTCAGCATTAATGGTAACATCTATGTTTGCAGGGGTTAAGTCCATTGTTATACAGTAAATCACATATTCAAGGGCTTTTACGTAGTCAGAATAGTTTTCAGTTTCTTGCTGTGATTCTGTACCCAGATATGAAAGGATATATTGAGTTTGGTTTTGGGTATAATGTATAGATAAGTTGTTAAAATAATCGTTGCTATTTCCATCGATGTAATAAGAGTTTTGAATCAATCTTGTGGATGTTGTTATATCGTTAATGCTAGGTGTTAAAGTCCCCAAAATATTGTTTTCTTCATTGATTATATATCCGTTAGGATTTGCAATAACTCCAAAAGTCCAATTCCAAGCGTTTTCAGTGTTAATGGAGATTGTTGCAAAATCGCTTTCGCTCCATTTCTCGGAATATTTCTTACCATTATAAGTAATGCTTCCATTTACATCTTCTTCATAGATAATTTTTGTATTATATTCTTCTTGCGAGTAGAGATTATAACGAATTGAATCGTAATAATATTTTTGGCTTGTGTTGTTATAATAGTCTAAATCTAGTTGTTGTTGAGATAAATAATCTGTTAAAGAAGTAGTTCCATAGGTTCGAGTTAATGCATCCAAAATGACAAAAGCAAATTGACCGAAATATTCCTCATTACCTTCGCCTACTGCTCCATCATAATCATAATGCTCTGGGCGGTATAGTACCTTTGTCCCGTACATAGGTGTAGACATAGAGTTTTTAAGTTGTTCTTGAAGTTCTTCAAGTGTGATTTCTCCATTTTTATACATTTCTATAAGCATGTCATGAAAATCAGAGTCTGAGCCAATGCCAAAGCAGCCTACGCTTAGGAAGGCAAACATGCAAATAAATAAAGCACATATCACTCTTGCAAATTTTTTCATAGTTATATTTTATCCTAAATTAATATAATAATCAAGTAAAATGATAAAAAAGCGACACTCAGGTCGCTTTTTAATTTATATATTATTCTTGTTCTTCTTGGTAATATCTACCATTTTTAATTCTTTCTGCAGTTTTGCCTTCAACTGTGAATGCATAAGTTGCAGTTTGTGCTGTAGCCCCCACCTCTGATTCAAGACCATTGAAATCGTACAGTGCATAATCGCCGAGTTCAAAACTTTCAATAGTTGGCTCTGTATAAGTTTTACCAAGTTCGCCATTGATAATTCCTTGTCCAATAGGATCGGTATAATTTGCATCACTTTTTGCATTTGTTATGGTTTTTATAATACCATTATTATCAAGTGTGTAAATTGTAATTTCATGTGTAGCACCTATTCCTGGAACAATAGCACCGCCATTGTTGACAATGCTTGTAAAGTCACATTCCTCAATGTTAAGGCTAGGATTGAGTTTTGCCATAACTTCTTTAACACGGGTATCATTGCCTGTATGAGAGAAATCGTCAAGTAGAGGAGTGCCTCTTCCGTTGCTACTTACAGGGGAAATGTCAGAGGTCAATATGTTTTTATAATTCATTTCGGTTTTCATTTCATACTTGTAAAATCCGTACATATCACCATATGAGTTGTTGTGATAGTCTAATAATAATTTTACATAGTTTCCTTCAAAGTCAACAGCAACAACTTTGTTTACAACACCAGTGTTACCAATATTTCTTTGAATGTTCTTTGCAAGGGCAGTGGTTACATTGTTTACAATGGTTGCTTTTTGCTCTGCAGTAAGGGTTGCTGGGGTGAGTTTGTCATAATCAATATCAGGCTTATCAGGCTGGTCTGGGTCTGGAGGATTTGGTTTATCAGGTTGGTCTGGATCTGGTTTATCGGGTTGGTCTGGATCTGGTTTATCGGGTTGATCTGGGTCTGGTTTATCAGGCTGGTCTGGGTCTGGAGGATTTGGTTTGTCAGGTTCTACAATGCCAGGACCTGGATTTGGGTTGTTTTGAACATCACAGGCAGTTGTGCCAACGGCAACAAAAACAGACATTGTTAATACTGTTAAGGCTGTGATAAAAGTACGTGCAAATCTAAAACTTCTAAGTTTGTTGTATTGTTTTGTTTTAATTGTTGTCATCTTTTGTTCGCTTCCATTTTTAAGCGTTGGATTTGCTTTGTTAATTTTTTCTTGTTGTTTTTTGCTCATAGTTCCCTCCAATGTATATATTTATATTATCATAAATTACCTTGTTTTGCAATAGTTTTTTGGTAAAATATTTTTTTTTTAATTTAAAATAATTAATTCGCGAAAATTCTTTGTTTTTCGTGGGCTTTTCAATTAAACTATATGCAGAAAGTTTTATATTACCATGCAAAAGAAGTTTTTTCATTTCAGATACATATTTTATTCCTTTCTTGCCCTGCTTTTTGGGATTGTTATGGCAAGAAAACTTTTTGCTGGCGATATTTTATCAATAGTTATTGTTGTAAGTCTTTTTGCAATATATGGAATAACCTTATTTGCTTGCAAGCGTTATAAAAGTTTTATTATTGTGCTTGTGTTCTTTTTGATAGGTAATGGGTTCTATTTTTTAGGCAACTTACAAGTTTCGGCTAAATATTATGAAGGCCAAAATTTTGTTATCGGCAGAGTAACTGACGATATTACCAGTTATTACAATAATAGTTATACACTTACCCTTGAAGATGTTTATATTAATGGTGAAAGTGCAAAAAATATTCGTCTTAGCATCAAAATTGATGACAAAAGTGAAATTAATCCTGGCGATAAACTTACATTTACCACAGTTTTAGAAAATACTAAAATTTTCAATTTGGGTTCATTTAATTCCTACTATATTCGCAATAACATTGGCTATACAGCAAGCACATCTACAAGCAATGTGCAAGTGATTGACAACCACCTAAAATTTGACGAAGCATTTAGGCTTAAAGTAAAAGAAATGCTTAGTGAGAATATGTCAGAGGATAATGCTGGGATATGTTACGCTGTACTGTTTGGCGACAAGTCGGGGATTGATAAAGAAATAAAAGAGGATTATCAAAATTCAGGTATCATTCATGTGCTTACTGTTTCTGGATTGCATGTGGGATTTTTGATTGCACTTATTTATTTTGTTTTGCGAAAATTGAAACTGGGGCGAATTAGCACAACAATTATTACTTCTATTGTATTGCTTCTTTTTAATATCCTGTGTGGTTTTGCACCATCAGTTATGCGAGCCAGTCTTATGGCAATAGTCATGATGCTGGCGAAACTTAGTGGAAGGGAATATGACCCATTAAATGCACTTGGGCTTGCAGGGTTCATTATTATTTTAATCAAGCCGCTTTATGCGTTTGACATTGGATTTTTGATGAGTTTTGCATGTGTGGCAACAATTTTTATGTTAAATCAACCACTTTTGAAGGTGTTTAAAAAGGTGATGCCAGATAAGATTGCGGGCTACCTTGCACTTACCTTTTCGGCACAGATTGGGATATTGCCATTTACGGCGATGTTTTTAAATAGTTTTAATCTATTATCGTTTTTTGCCAACTTAATTATAGTACCGATATTCTCAATAGTGTATCCGCTTCTTATGGTTACCATTTTAATACTTCTACTTATTCCTACAATAGGTAAGGTGCTTTTGATGTTTGATTTGGTTTTTGACTTTACCACCGCTGTTGCACGCTTCTTTTCTTCTTCTGCTTCACAGATTTCGCTTTATGCTTATGATATTGTTTTTATTATTTTCTTTTTCCTTATTATATTCTTGATAAGTAGATTTGTGATGATGAAGCGTCCGCTAAAATTTGTATCTGCAAGTGTTATGAGTTTGCTTTTAATTGTTTCAGTTATTATCAATGTTGTTCCGCCTAAAAACGAGGCGGCAGTTACCACTATTAATGATTATAATATGGAGGTGGTTATGCTTTCAACCGACTCGGGGCAGAAGGCACTTTTATATAACGAAATTGACACGGATACTTTGGAGGATTTTTTCTACAACAATAAGATTGGCAATATAGACTATCTATTTTTGAAAGACTTGCCTAGCGAATATGATCTTGAATTTTTAAACACATATAATGTTAAGCGTGTACTTGCTTTAAGCGAAGAGGGGACAAGTCTAATTTATAATGTCACAACCAACACCTATCTTCAAGCAGGTGATTTTACGGTTAATTATGTTGAAGTTGAAAATGTGTTTTTAGGATTTGAAATTAATTTTAACCAAAGGCAAATTTTCGTTGCTAGTTTCTCGTTTGTGAGTTATAATGATATTGACAAATTAAACCAGTATCTTTATTACAAGGATTTTGATATTGTCTATATGAACGGGTATACAAACTATAAATCGGGCGGTCGTATAGAGGAACTTACATATATAAGTGATGGTAACATCAAACTCACTTTTGGGGAGAATGGTTGCCGAGTTTGGAGGATTGATTGAAAACATTAAAGACGCGTTTAAAATCTAGAATTGAACCTTGTTATCTTGTAAGCGGTGACGATTACTATCTTTTTGACAAGGCTTTGTCTATGATTACAAAAGCGATGGATCTTCAACTTGAAGACTTTAACAAGTCGGTATTTGATGATGATAATTTTGCTATGCAAACGGTGCTTAATGCCTGTGAGATTTTGCCGATGGGAAGTAACAAAAGGCTTGTAATTGTGAAAAATATCACAAAAATTAATGAAAATGACAAGAATTTGCTTGAAAATTACTTAAAAAACCCCTGTAAGAGCACGGTGTTGTTGATTTTAGATTTTAATAATAAGTTTGCTTCTATTCAAAAACTTTGCGAATTTGTGGATGCAAAACGTATGGATAAGTCCATTGCAAGAAGCATTGTTGTAAATGACCTTGCAAAGCGTGGCAAGCAGATAAGTGCGGAAGCAGTGGAAGTTTTGCTTGATTACTGTAATGGATATCTTACAAATGTTATGAACGAAATTGACAAGCTTGTTTTCTATGATATGCACGAAAGTTTAGTTACTAAAAAGACTGTTGAAACGGTTGTCAATAAGAATGTTGAGTTTGCAGTGTTTGAACTTACTGAGGCTCTTGGTAAACGAAATCTAGACAAGGCATTAAACTTGCTTTCACAAATGGAAAAAGACCCAAGCACATTGGGGCTTATCACAAATCATTTTAGAAGACTTTTCTTTATTGCAATATCTGCGGATATGTCAAATGGCGAACTTGCTTCACTTTTAGGCGTTAAAGAATATGCAATTTTAAAGCAGAGAGAGCAGGTTGGCAACTTCTCAAAAATGCAACTTAAAAAGATTTACTCTCTGCTTGAAGAGGTCGATTATAAAATCAAAAGCGGGCAAATGTTATCCTTAACCGCACTATATTATCTTGTATTTTCGATTGCTTATATATAAAAAATAAATAAAAAGGCTTACTATTTTAGACGGGTGTAAATATGAAAATATGCACCACTATTCAAGTGAGCCTTTTTCCTAAAAATCGACGTATTACGCGATAAACCGACACTCATTCTCTTTGGTAATTTTTTAACATGCTGATATACTTGCTCTTGCATTTTGCAAAAAAAATAAAAATAAAGGAGAGGTTGATATGAAGAGAGAGGTGTTAAAAAGTCTTGCATTAAAAGCAAAGAACAGAATGATACATAAATCACAAAATGATAATTTTGGTTTAGGCTTAGAGGGAAATGATTTGCATATTAAAATCATCAGCAGTAGTGATGATTTGTTCTATAGTAAGGTACGATCTCTCTTAGAAGACGATCAAGATATTATGAATCCTATCAAGCAACTTATGGATGAAAATTTAATGATGAGGTTAGATCCGCGGGGTAGAGAAAAGTATTTGCTTGACACTGTTGAAAAATATCACAAATTCAGAAAAATGATTGAAAGTGAACGAGCACTAAGTGAAAGTGTGTGACGGTTTTTCTGAAAACTAGGTGAATTTGTTTTGATTTTTTCAGGCTTTCGGCTATGATATAGAGTATGGAAAAGTACGACATAAACTCACTTAATCAGGAGCAAATTCTTGCCTTAAAACAGACAGAGGGGGCTGTGCTTGTTACTGCTGGTGCAGGCAGTGGCAAAACCCGTCTGCTTACGCATAGGGTGGCATATTTAATTGAAGAATTAGGGGTAAATCCTTTTAATATCCTTGCTATTACTTTCACAAATAAGGCAGCAGGCGAGATGAAAAGTCGTATTGCAGAAATGATTGTCGGTGCAGACAGCATTTGGATTTCCACATTTCACTCTATGTGTGCCCGTATGCTACGCCGTGACATCTCTTTGCTGGGTGGTTACACTAAGGATTTTACTATCTACTCTGATACGGATATTGATAAGGTTATAAAAGATGTACTTGAGGAGCGTGGAATTAGCGACGATAAGTTTAAGAAACGTTTACAGTTTCACATTTCAAACTTTAAAAATGGTACACTTGGGATAGCCGAGTATATAAAAATGTATGAAGAGGAAGAGGATATCCGAAAGATATACTCTTGTATTCTTAGTTATGAAGACAAGTTAAGAAAAAATAACGCCTTAGATTTTGATGATTTGCTTAGAAAAACCTATGAACTGTTTGCCAGCGTTCCCGAAGTTTTGGCTTACTATGCAAACAGGTTTAGATATGTGCTTGTTGATGAGTTTCAAGATACTAATAGTGTGCAGTATGAACTTGTTAAAATGTTGACAAGGGTGCATGGCAATGTGTTTGTTGTTGGTGATGAAGACCAGTGTATTTATAGTTGGAGAGGGGCAAACTTCCAAAATATCTTTAATTTTAAGAAAGATTATAAAGATGTTAAAGTGTTTAAACTTGAAAGGAATTATCGTTCTACTGCTGGCATACTTACGATTGCTAACAATGTGATTAAAAATAACACTTCTCGCCTTGATAAAAATATGTGGACGGATAAGCCAGAGGGCGAAAAGCCTGTGCTTTATAATGCATATGATGAGCGTGATGAAGCCCTTTATGTTGCTAAGAATATAGAAAGGCTTATTTCTCAAGGGTATGAATATAAGGATATTGCAGTACTTATGCGTCTTAACGCACTTTCACGTAACCTAGAAGAGGCGTTTTTGTCATACAATATTCCGCATAGAATTTTTGGTGGATTTAAATTTTATGAGCGTGTGGAGATACGAAATGTACTTGCCTATCTTCGCCTTTTTGTTAACCATAAAGATGATGTGTCTTTAGAGCGAATAATCAATTTCCCTAAGCGTAGTATTGGCGAGGTCGCAATTTCAAAGATAAAAGCCCTTGCTGGCGATAGGTCTATGCTTGAAACACTGCTTAGTAGTGATATCTTAAATGAGCCTGCAATATACAAGAAGTTGGAAGGTTTTATTTCTACATATCGCAATTTAATGGATAAAAAGGGATTAAAACTCTCTGAACTTGCAAATGGCGTTGTGAAAGGCTTTAAAATTGTTGAGGCTTACAACTCTAAAGATGAAGAAGATTTAAACAGAATTTTAAATATTGAAAGTTTAATCAAGTCTATAAAGGAATATGAATCCTTAAACCCAGAAGCCAGCCTATCAGACTTTCTTGAAAGTGTCACATTAAAGGCGGATAGCGATGAGATTGGCGAAAGTGGAGCAGTAACGATTGCGACAGTGCATGCTGTTAAAGGGCTTGAATTTAAAGCCGTGTTTGTTATCGGACTTGAAGAAAATATCTTTCCTATTTCAAGATGCGTTACTCAATCTGAGATTGAAGAGGAACGTAGACTTTTATATGTTGCACTTACCCGTGCTGAGGAAATACTTTACATGACGCATTGTGCTAAGCGTTATCTTTATCATGAAAGTCAATATCAAGTGCCATCAAGATTTGTTCGTGAACTTGGGCTTTTATCTCTTGAAAGACCTGTTTCAAGGCGGAATGATGATGGATATTCTAAGCCAGTGTACTCTAACTTCCGACAAAACCTGTCAGATTTTGACAGCGTTGAACCTCATAGCACCTCATCATTTTTCGACCACAAATCGTTTATGAAGCGGGAGGAAAAGAAAGAAGAGCCAACTATTGATGTTTCAATATATAAGGTGGGACAAAAGGTCAGCCATAAAAAGTTTGGGGAAGGAAGAATTGTAGAAATTTCAACAGACGGTCTTGTTGGAGATATAATTTTTGAGGATTTTGGCAAAAAAAGTTTAATGCTTGAACTTGCCAAACTTGAAATCTTGGAGGGCTAACATGGATAAAATACAGGAAATGCAATCGCTTATCAGCGAAATTGAAAAACATAATATCAACTATTATGTCTATGATAATCCAACGATTTCGGATGCTGAATATGATAAACTTTACTATCGTCTTGTTGACATTGAAAAAGAAACAGGGGTAACACTATCAAACTCTCCAACACAACGTGTGGGCGACCGCGTGCTTGAGGGGTTTGTAAAGAGGAAACATGATGTGCCACTTTATAGCCTTAATAAGGTAAGGGATTATGATGACCTTAAATCTTGGATGGCTGATATGAAAGCACAGGCTGACGACACCGACTTTGTTTTGGAATATAAATTTGACGGGCTTCAACTTGTTTTGGAATACAACAATGGGAAGTTTCAAACTGCGACTACACGTGGGACTGGAAGCGAAGGGGAAGATGTAACCCTTCAGGTAAAGACAATAAAATCTGTGCCACTTACCATTAAGTTTAAAGGAAGGCTTATAGTTCAAGGCGAAGGCATGATGCTTCAGTCCGCCCTTGCAAAGTATAACAAAACGGCAGAAGTTAAACTTAAAAACGCACGTAATGGTGTGGCTGGTGCTATACGTAATCTTGACCCTAAAGAAACTGCAAAACGTAACCTAAACTATTTTTGCTATTCAATTTTACACTGCGAAGACAAAAAGTTTGATACTCAGGTGGAAATGCATGAGTTTTTAAAGGATAATGGGTTTGTTACAGGGGTGTATTTTGAAGTTGTAAAAACGGCTGAGGAAGCGATTAAAGAGATTGAAAAAATTGACAAAATTAAAGCGAAGTCGGATATCTTGATTGACGGGATGGTTATAAAAATAAATAAGGTTGCACCACGTGAAAAAATTGGCTTCACAAACAAATTTCCAAAATGGGCGATTGCGTATAAGTTTGAAGCACAAGAAGTCACCACTGTTATCGAAGATGTTGTTTGGCAGGTGGGGCGTAGTGGACGTGTGACGCCTATTGCACTTTTAGAGCCTGTTGAACTTGCGGGGGCTACTGTTAAGCGTGCTACCTTAAACAACATTGAGGATATTCGCAGAAAAGATGTGTATAAAAAATCACGAGTGTTTGTAAGACGAAGTAATGAGGTAATTCCAGAAGTTATGGGGCTTGCTGAAAAACTTGATGGTTCTGAGGTTATTAATGAGCCAGAACTTTGCCCTTGTTGTCATCATCCACTTGAGAAGGTTGGCCCACTTATCTACTGCGTAAATCACTATGGTTGTAAGGATCAGGTAGTAGATAGACTATCACATTTTGCGAGCCGAAATGCCTTTAATATTGAAGGGCTTTCTGAGAAAACAGCAGGGCTATTTTATGACGCTCTTGGTGTTAGAACGCTGTCTGATATTTTTGATGTGAAATATGAAGATTTATTAAAACTTGATAAATTTAAAGAAAAAAAGGCTAAAAACACAATAAATTCGATAAAAAACAGCAAAAAAATTGAATTAAACAGGTTTTTATATGCACTTGGAATCAGTGAGGTTGGCAGTAAAACAGCAAAGGATTTAGCGTCACATTTTGGTTGTTTAGAAAACTTAATGCGTGCAAGTGTTGAAGAATTATCAGCAATCCGTGATGTTGGTGAAATAATTGCAGTTAAGATTCGGGAGTTTTTTGATAGTAATGAAAACCTATCAGAAATTGATAAACTTTTATCTCACGGGGTTGACATAATAAATCCAGTACAAGTCGCAGGGGATTATCTTCCTTTCCTTGATAAGACAGTGGTGCTTACTGGCACTCTTGAAAATTTTGCCCGCTCTGATGCTGAAGAGATTATCGAAAGTCTTGGTGGAAGAACATCGTCTTCTGTTTCAAAGAAAACAGATTATGTGCTGGTTGGAAAAGATGCAGGCTCTAAATATGACAAGGCTCTATCTCTTGGAGTGAAAATTTTAAGTGAAGATGAGTTTGTCAAGATTGTAAACAAAGGTTAAAAAATGCGGAAACTTCCGCGTTTTTTATTTGTAAAATTTGGTATTGACATTGTTACTTTCCAGTGCTAAACTTTTTACATGAAAAATTCAACAAAAAAGAAGCAAACAGTTCAAGATGTTATGATTGAAAAGTATGTTGATGAAGAGTGTGATAATGTCAACAAGCTTTATCCTGTTATGAGTAATGGTGAGAGAAACTGGACTAATTATGATAGATATATAAAAAAGTATAACCGTTATCAAACAATATCCCATCTTATTGAAACGGAAATTCTTGATGATTATATAATCAAAACTGATAAAAAGGTTAAGAGGATTAGCGGTGAAGGTGCAAGAGCATTGTTGTTTAGTGGTGTGTTAACGGGATTTACTGTTTTTACTGCAGTTCTATCAAAGGGCAATCAGTCATTTTTAGATGCATGTACTGTATTATCTTTTTCACTTGTTTCAGTTGTTAATTTTATTGAGGGGATTGTAAAAAGTGTAAAAGCAAAAAAACTTGCAAAGCATGTTGCTAAGATTGATAAGGAATGGAATGAATTAAGAAATGTGCCAAATTATATAGAAGATTTTTGTAAACTTAATAACATTATAGTTAAAGATAGCCCTTTTGTTGAAGTTGTTGATGATGTTTATATTCAAAGATGTTGTGATGAAGATCTTAAAGTTACCACTGAAGAGCGTGCTTCTTGTGATGAAATGATTATTATGGCTACTAAGAAATTTTTAGAGTTAAAAAATCAAGAAAGGGGAGAATAGTGATGCTTTTTAAATCTCAAAAGAAAGTACAGGCGGAATGTGAAAAAGAGTATAATAATATGGAAGCCATTTTGCTTGCACATGGTACATTTAAAAGAAAACTATATATTCAAAATACCGAAGGTTATAATAAATATGAGGAAAAAATTGGTAAAATCGCCGTTATTTCCGATATTATAGATAAAGATATTGTTAATCCATTTATGAAAAATTATGAAAAAAATAGGTTTGGTTTTGTAAAACCATGCTTAACCTTTACAGCGGTGGCGGGGGTGTGTTTAGGTGTTGGGCTGGGTTTGCAAATCGCAGTGCCAGACCACCCTATTTGGGCTCTGATTGCAGGAGGGGGATTTGAGCTTGCCGCTATACCATTTATTTGCAAGGTTGTACATAAGTTTAGAAGAGCAAATAAGTTTGACAACCAGCAGATAAACAATCTTTTTAGATGGCAGACACTTAGATATATCCCAACATATACTGAAGGTTTTATGAGGGTAAACAATATAGAAATAACAGATGTTTTTGAGGAATCTGCTTTAAACATGCCACAACTTAAAAGGGAGATGAAAGCCCTTCATGACCCGCTTGTTGAAGATGAGGAAACAAGAAGAAAAATAAAAAGATTTCTTAAAATTGCACACCTTGAAGACGAGTGTGAAATTTAATAAAATATTTGTAAATTTTAGTTGACAATGGGGTACTCTTGCGTTATAATAACACACGTATGCTTCGTTGTCGGAAGCGATGCCCTAAAAAGCATAAACAAATGGCAAGTGATGTTAATCGCTGATCTGTGGATCTTCCATAGAGTTGCACTTATTATATAGTTGCAATCGTGCTATTCATGTTTGATACGCTAATTTATGGTTTTTCAAATTCACGGCAACCTTGCCGTGAATTTTTTGACAAATTTAAAAAGGAGGAAACAGTATGCCTACAATAAACCAACTTGTTAAGAAAGGTCGTAAAACTTTTGAGAAAAAATCAAAGGCTCCTCTTCTTGAAGAGTGCCCTCAAAAGAGAGGTGTTTGCTTATCTGTAAGAACAGCAACCCCTAAGAAGCCTAACTCAGCTCTTCGTAAGATTGCCAGAGTTAAACTTTCAAACGGACAAGAAGGTACTTGCTATATCCCTGGTGTTGGACACAACCTTCAGGAACATAGCGTTGTACTTATCCGTGGCGGAAGAGTTAAGGACCTTCCTGGTGTAAGATATCACATTATCCGTGGTACTCTTGATACAGCAGGGGTTGTTCACAGAAAACAAGGCCGTTCTAAATACGGTGCTAAACGTCCTAAGAAAACAAAGTAATCAGGACAAACTAATACTTAAAAATTTATAAGGAGGAAATTATGCCAAGAAGAAATAGTGCCGTAAAGAAAGACGTTCTTCCAGACCCTATATATAATAACAAAGTTGTAACCAAACTTGTAAACCAAGTTATGGAAAGCGGAAAAAAGGGTCTTGCACAAAGAATCGTTTATGGGGCTTTCGATATTATTAAAGAAAAAACTGGTGCTGAGCCTCTTGATGTTTTCAATCAAGCAATCGAAAATGTTAAGCCAGTGCTTGAAACAAAAGCAAGAAGAGTTGGTGGTGCAAACTATCAAGTGCCTATGGAAATCAGACCAGAAAGACGTCAAACTCTTGCAATCCGTTGGATTGTAGCATTCGCAAGAAAGAGAAGCGGAGAAAGAGGTATGGATGCTCGTCTTGCAGGTGAAATCTTAGACGCTTACAACAATACAGGTGCATCAATCAAACGTCGTGATGAAATGCATAGAATGGCAGAAGCTAACAAGGCTTTCGCACACTTCAAGTGGTAATTTTAACACTTATAAACTTCGTTATGCTGCGTTTCTGCAAATATTTTCAATGCGGTCACTTAGGTTTTACTAAGCTCCCTTTTGAAAACATTTGCGAGCCTTGCCTAACTTGTTTCTAAGCGTTAAAAACTAAGATAGTGCTTATAACTCACTAAAAAAGGTTATAAATCTTATAAAAGGAATAAATTATTATGGCTAATGATTTACACATGACCAGAAACGTTGGTATCATGGCTCACATCGATGCTGGTAAAACTACCACAACAGAGCGTATTCTTTTCTATACAGGAAAGAGCCACAAAATCGGTGAGGTGCATGATGGTGCTGCTACCATGGACTGGATGGAACAAGAGCAAGAGCGTGGTATTACAATCACATCTGCTTGTACAACCTGCCAATGGAAGGGTCATAAAATCAATATTATTGATACACCAGGACACGTTGACTTCACAATCGAAGTTGAGCGTTCTTTGAAAGTGCTTGATGGAGCGGTTCTTGTTCTTTCTGCACGTGATAAGGTTCAGCCTCAAACTGAAACTGTATGGCGTCAAGCAACAAGATATAAAGTACCAACTATCATCTACGTAAACAAAATGGATAGAGATGCTGCCGATTTCTTCGGTTGTGTTGACTCTATCAGAGCAAGACTCAAAACAAATCCTCTTCCAATCCAAATGCCTATTGGGGCAGAGGATAACTTCAAAGGAATTATCGACCTTCTTACCATGAAAGCTGAAATCTATAAAGATGACATGGGTAAAGAAATCGAAGTTACCGAAATTCCAGCCGAACTTAAAGCAGAAGCTGAAAAACTTCATGCCGAAATGGTTGAAAAAATCGTTGAAACTGATGACGCTCTTCTTGAAAGATACTTTGAGGGCGAAGAAATCAGCCTTGACGAACTTAAAAAAGCAATCCGTAATGCAACAATCGCAAAAACACTTGTTCCTATTCTTTGCGGTTCATCTTATAAGAATAAAGGTGTTCAAATGCTTCTTGATGCTATGGTTGAGTATCTTCCATCTCCACTTGACATTGAAAGCATTAAAGGTATCAACCCTGATACTGATGAAGAGGAATCAAGAGAAGCTAGTGAAAATGCCCCATTTGCAGGACTTGCATTCAAGATTATGACCGACCCATATGTTGGTGGTCTTACATTCTTCCGTGTTTACTCTGGTAAACTTACAGCTGGAAGCTATGTTTATAACTCAAATACTGGTAAACAAGAACGTGTTGGTCGTCTTATCCGTATGCACTCAAACACACGTCAAGAAATTAGTGAGGTTGGTGCAGGTGATATCGCCGCTATCGTTGGTTTAAAAGATACAATCACAGGACATACTCTTTGTGATGAAAAACACCCAATCAGACTTGAAAGTATGGAATTCCCTAACCCAGTTATCCAACTTGCTATCGAACCTAAAACAAAAGATATGCAAGAAAAAATGGCACTTGCCCTTGCTAAACTTATGAGAGAAGACCCTTCTTTCAGAGTAACAACAAGCCAAGAAACAGGACAAACTCTTATCGCTGGTATGGGCGAACTTCACCTTGAAATTATCGTTGACCGTCTTCTTCGTGAATTTAAGGTTGAGGCTAATATCGGTGACCCACAAGTATCTTACCGTGAAACAATCAGAAAAGCGGTTAAGGCTGAGGGTAAATTCATCCGTCAGAGCGGTGGTAAAGGTCAATACGGACACTGCGTAATTGAAATGGAACCACTTCCTGCAGGTACTGGATATGAATTTGTTGATAAAACTGTCGGCGGTTCTATTCCAAAAGAATATATCCAACCTGTTAATAATGGTATCCAAGAAGCAAGCCACAATGGTGTTGTTGCTGGATATGAAACTGTTGACTTCCGTGTTACAGTTGTTGACGGTTCTTACCATGATGTCGACTCTTCTGAAATGGCGTTCAAGATTGCTGGTTCTATGGCTTTCCAAGACGCTGCTAAGAAGGCAGACCCAGTTCTTCTTGAACCTATTATGAAGGTACAAGTTGAAGTGCCAGATGACTATCTTGGTACAGTAATGGGTAACCTTACATCACGTAGGGGAATGCTTACTGGAAACGAAACAAAACCAGGCGTTCAAGTAATTAACGCTGAAGTTCCACTTGCAAATATGTTCGGTTATGCAACCGACCTTCGTTCACAAACACAAGGCCGTGGAACATTCACAATGGAATTTGAGAAATATCAAGAAGTTCCACGCTCAATCGCTGAAACCATTATCGGTCAAAGAGCAAAAAAGAACTAAAATTTCTTAAAAACTATGTAAAAACGTTTTGAAAAAAAATAATAATATGTTAAAATGACTAAGTAAAAAAAATAAAAAGGAGATTTTATAATATGGCTACAGGAGCATATGTTAGAAGCAAACCACACGTTAACGTTGGTACTATCGGACACGTTGACCACGGTAAAACTACCTTGACCGCTGCAATCACTATGTACAGCGCTCTCATTGGTAACGCACAAAAAATGGACTACGCAGATATCGATAAAGCCCCAGAAGAAAAGGCAAGAGGTATCACAATCAACACAGCACACGTTGAGTATGAAACAGCAGCACGTCACTACGCACACGTAGACTGCCCAGGACACGCTGACTACATCAAAAACATGATTACTGGTGCTGCACAAATGGACGGAGCAATCCTTGTTGTTGCTGCAACAGACGGACCTATGCCTCAAACTAGAGAGCATATCCTTCTTGCAAGACAAGTAGGCGTTCCTTACATTCTTGTATTTATGAACAAAACTGATCAAGTTGATGACCCAGAACTTCTTGAACTTGTTGAAATGGAAATCCGTGACCTTCTTTCTGAATATGGATTCCCAGGAGATACAACTCCTATTATCAAAGGTTCTGCTCTTCAAGCACTTGAAGCAGCAAAAGCTGGCAACGCACAAGACGCTGCTTGCAAACCAATTCAAGAACTTCTTGACGCTCTTGATTCATTCATTCCAGAGCCTCAAAGAGAAACTGATAAACCTTTCTTAATGCCTGTTGAAGACGTATTCACAATCACTGGTCGTGGTACTGTTGCTACTGGTAGAGTAGAAAGAGGACAAGTTAAGGTGAACGACACTGTAGAACTTGTTGGTCTTGGTTCTTCTAAGACTACAGTTGTAACAGGCGTTGAAATGTTCCACAAATCACTTGACGCTGCAATCGCAGGTGATAACGCTGGACTCCTTCTTCGTGGCGTTCAAAGAAACGAAATCGAAAAAGGTCAAGTTCTTTGCAAACCTGGTTCAATTAAACCTCACACTAAGTTCGTTGCTGAAGTATACGTTCTTAAGAAAGAAGAAGGCGGACGTCACACTCCATTCTTCAATGGTTACAGACCACAATTCTTCTTCCGTACCTGCGATATCACTGGTGTTATCGAACTTGAAAAGGGCGTAGAAATGGTTATGCCTGGTGACCACGTTAACATGACAGCAACTCTTATCAACCCAGTTGCTATCGAACAAGGACTTCGTTTCGCTATCCGTGAAGGTGGCAGAACTGTAGGTTCAGGCGTTGTTACTGCAATCGTTGAATAATTAAATTAAATTGATATTAAACAAAGAAAAGACATGATTAATTCATGTCTTTTTTTGTTGCCTTTGTTTGGCTTTTATAGTAACTGATAACTGCTTTGCGATATTCTTCTAAATAGTCAACCATTGTTGCAGTGAAAAACTTTTCGTTTTCTGCTTCAACATCTTCTAAAGTGAAAATATCGTTGAATCTTAAGCCAGTACCTTGGCAGAATCTGATTATTGTTTCATCACGCATACTTCGATTCTTTTGCCATAAAAGATTGTTTACCTGCGATACGCTTATATGACACAGACGTGCAAGGTCAAACTTATCTTGC
Source organism: uncultured Bacillota bacterium (assembly GCA_948465545.1). Taxonomy (GTDB): domain Bacteria; phylum Bacillota; class Clostridia; order Christensenellales; family UBA1242; genus Caccovivens. The sequence goes on along the minus strand of CAOJXO010000003.1, from coordinate 9,769 downwards.
TTTGTGTTTAACATATATAGCCTGATTCTTTCATTGTTTACTATTACTCTCATTTTGTTTCTCTCCCTGTTATATTCAATAATTGAATATCAACATTATATAGGACGAAAATCGCCCGTGTCAAGTATTTTAATAAAATAAAATTTACAATATAATAAATATGAAAACTTCATTTGCAAACAAATTAAAAGAACTAAGGGAAGAGAAAGGATTGACTAAGACACAACTTGGTAATATTTTTCATGTTTCTCGTACAACTGTATATCATTGGGAGCAGGGGGATCAGCAACCTAGTTTAGAAACATTAGTGGATATAGCATTATTTTTTGAAGTGCCAACAGATTATATTTTAGGATTAGTGGATTAAAATGCCTTGATAGAATTTTTATATCAAGCGTTTTTAATATTCAATTTTAGAATAATATATAAGCATGGATATTAAATTTGCTCAAAGAATTAAAGATTTAAGAGTTGAAAGACAACTAACGCAACGTCAATTGTGTCAAATGCTTGATACTTATCAGTCAACTATTGCAAAATGGGAACTTGGAGAATTAGAGCCTGGTTTGTCTATGCTTGCAAAAATTGCAATAGTATTAGAAGTTTCAACAGATTATTTGTTGGGATTGAAAGATTTTTAGAGTGGTAGAGATACCACTTTTTTATTTGCATTTTCTTTTTCTTTATGCTATTCTTTGTTAAGAGGTAGAATTATGAGTTTTATGGGTTATGTGTTTAAGGCTCTTGGTTTTGAGAGTAGTGAGCAAAAGACAAAAACAAAACAGCCGACAGTTAAAACAAAAGCCACATACAAATTTAAAGACGGCAAAAATACAAGCAGGGTGGAACATATCGACGGTATCCCTGTTTACTATCCTGTCACTTTTAACCAAGCAAAGGAATACGGCCAGTTCTTAAAAGATAAAAAAGCGGTTATAATAAGTCTAGAAAGTTGTGATAAGGGCGATTATGTGCGTATTCTTGACTATTTCAGAGGTGTTACCTTTGGTATGAATGCAAAATTTATCACACTTGACGAAGATAGACTATATCTATTATTACCAGAGGGTTTGGAAGTTGAAGAATAAAAAATTCGGTTTGTCGGCAATTCTTGCTATTGTCATAGGCGTGGTGGTGCTTGCTGGCGACCTATTATCAAAATATCTTATTGAAGCAAGCATGATGGAGGGAGAAGTTGCCTCTTTCTTGCCAGGCTTTATGAATATCATTGTGGTGCATAACAATGGTGCGGCATGGGGCTCTTTTGCTGGTAAACAGGTTATGCTTATTGTGCTGACATTCATACTTATTGCAATCTTCCTTGCATTCTATATTGTAAAATCGATAAAGTCGACAAAGCCAGTGTCAGTAACCTTAGGTGTTGCAGTGGGTCTTATTGCAGGTGGCTGTTTCGGCAACCTTTATGACCGCCTTGTCTTTGGCTATGTGCGTGACTTTTTAAACTTTGAGTTTATGAACTTTCCTGTTTTCAATATTGCTGACACTGCATTATGTGTTGGTATTGTTGTGCTTTGTGTTTACTTTATCTTTATATATTCAAGGGAAGGCAAGAAAGAAAAACCTGAAAAAAAGGATAACGAATGAGAGAGTTTTTGATTGATGAAAGCGAACATAAAAAAAGGCTTGACCTTGTTTTTAATGCAAGAGAGCCTTCTTTTTCACGGGCTCATATCAAAAAACTTATTGAAGAGGGGAAAATCCTCTTAAACGATAAACAGGTTAAGGCTGGGGAGGTTGTCAAAGCAGGGCAAAAGGTAACATACGAACTTGATGAGGTTAAGCCGCTTGACGCCACTGCCGAAGATGTTGACTTTGAAATCGTCTATGAGGACGACGACCTTATTGTTATCAATAAACCGCAGGGGCTTGTGGTGCATCCATGCTCTTCCACTAAAAATGGCACACTTGTCAATGGGCTTTTGTACCGCATAAAAGATTTAAGCGGAATCAATGGCGTGCTTCGCCCTGGTATCGTACATAGACTGGATAAAAATACATCTGGGCTTATGGTTGTTGCGAAAAACGATTTCGCCCACGTTAGCCTTGCAGAACAGATAAAAAACAAAACCTGTGCCAGAAAATATCTTGCACTTCTTGACGGCAACCTCAAAAATGACGAAGGGGATATTGAGGGGTATATTGACCGCTCTAAGTCCGACCGCAAGAAAATGGCGGTATCTGATAAGGGGAAATATGCGGTAACGCATTATAAAGTAATCAAGCGTTTTACTACGGCTTGCCTTGTTGAGTTTGCACTCAAGACGGGTAGAACTCATCAAATAAGGGTGCATGCAAAACAATTAAGTCACCCTGTTGTAGGGGACGACGTCTACGGAAAGGCGGTCAAAGGGCTTAACGGACAACTGCTTCATTCCTACTTTCTCACCTTTATCCACCCACGTACAAATAAAGAACTTCATTTTGAAATCCCACTTCCAGAGTACTTTGAGAATTACCTAACTAAACTTAAAGAGCAATAAAAAACACGGCAAAACTAAGCCGTGTTTTTATTGCAAAAACATTTGGGTTTTTGCCCCTTATTGGAGGGAGCTTGGGACGGGGAACCAACTGAATAGCGAGTTAGCATGCTTTGGTATGCGTGTCCGCGTTATGAGGTTGGTGCCTCCCCAGATTTTAGTGTTGAATTTCAGTAATTCCAACGTGACGTTTTCTTCTTTCAACTTCAATAATGTTTGAAAGCATATCTCTTACTTCGTGTGGGTTTTTGATGTGTCTGAAATGGAAGATTGGTGCACGTTCATCATTACTGATAACTTCAATTGTTCCTGTTCTGAAAATTTTATCCCCAAGTGTTTGGATTAGGGCAATATCAAGGCAACGATAAGCGTTAATTTCGTCAATAATTGATGTTAAGAAACCTTTATGTCTGAAAATCTTTACCCATTCGCCTTCTTTTTTAACAATATAATATCTATAAAATGATAGTGGTAAGCCAAAACGTCTTTTTCTATCGTGCCAAACTATTTCTGCACCCTTTTCAAATCTCATATTTTCCTCCGAATTACTTTTTATTTCCTATTTTAACCTATTGTAATAAAAAAGTAAAGGGTTTTAACAAAAAAAAGGACTTTTTCGTCCTTTTTCTTTTATTATTTGCTTAGCATCTAGAGCCACAACCGCTGTTGCCGCATCCACATAAAAGTAATAATAAGATTAATGTGCAGCAATCGATACCGCCGTTGTTACCACATCCACATAAGCATTGTAATAAGATGATAAGTGTAACTAATGTGCAGCAATCGAAACCACAACCGCTGTTGTTACCACAGCCGTTATTAAAAAAGTTCATTTGTTCCTCCTAAAAAGTTCGTATGTAGTGTTGAGAGCGTTTTTCCGCTTTCACATTAACATACTATTGTTTGACTTTACTTTTTGTGCGTGAATTTGAAAAAAATATTTTTTAACCTTTTTCTATTCGACAAAACTAGACATTTTACCTTAGAATAAATCTTTCACTTACTCGCAAAATATTTTTGTTTCTAATACCTGAAAACGGTTGACATTAGACGCAAAATACGCTAGAATATTGCTATTGCGAATAAAACAAATTATTACAAGTGTGAGGTTTAAATCTATGACTAAATTATTCAGAAAAAAATCTAAAGGGCTTTACAAGGGTGTTGTGTTTGGTCTTGCTGTGTTAATGTGTGCTTCTTTTGTTCCTGTTAACGCATTTTCAGCTCTTGCTGATACAATCGATAATACTGACAATCTTCATGTTATTACTGTTGAAACCAGTCCTGAAAAAACAGTTATGAAAGGTGGTAAATACACTGTTGCTATTGCTAAGTATAAAACCGCTGGAAAGACTTATGTAGTAGGTGAGAAAAACACAACTAGCGATACTAACTTTGCAAAGTCTTCTGTTACAGTAACTTACAAAAATACTTCTGATACAGAGGTTATTGATACTACTGTTTACAATGAATCTCAAGGTGTTTACGGACAGTTCACCCCTTCAAGAACTGGTACTTATATAATTTCATATGCTGTTACTGATGCGGCAGGTGCTGAATACACTTATGATTATGAAATTGAATGTGAAGTATCAGACGCTACTTTCAAGTTTAACGCTTTTGATGAAGGTGTTATTCCTACAGTGTATGACCTCGGTCTTTTAGAGGGTAAGGGTGAGTATACCGATATCGTTCTTCCTCTTCCTGTTGTTTATGATGAGAACAATGAAGTTGCCACTGATGATGGTGAAAAACTTTCTTACTATATTGATACTTATGATACTGACAACAAATTGACTTCTGCTGGTGAGAACGCTATTAACGCTGGTAAACAAAACTATGTTACCATCCAAGTATCTGGCGGAACTACAAGCGGAATCAAGATTGATGAAAACGAAGGTAAATATTTCATTGATGGTGATTTAATTAAGAACACTACTGGTGCAGGTAACTACACAGTAACTTATTCTTACTATCAAACTAGACAATTTATTACTTCAACAACAAAGACTTTTGAAGTAAAGAACAAACATTACACAAACAAAGATGACAAGGCTGACTATACTCTTAACGCTTCATTCAAGACAACTCCATTCACTAGTGCTGTTACAGGCGTAAAGAAAGAACTTCCTGTTGTTGAGGGTACTACTTCTGCTACTGATAAGCCAGCAAGTGAATCAGTTCCAGTGTCATACACAATCAAAATCGAACACAAAATTGAAAACAACTATGTTGATGTAACAAATGCTACTGAAGATAGAAAGGCTTGCCTTGTTTTAGAAGATGACAAATATTTCTTTGTTCCATATGCTGACGGTGATTACAAGATTACTTATACCGTTACTGATTTCTATGGACATGTTGCTAAAACTGAAACAACTTCTTTCTTTGTTACTGGTGTTAAAGACCAACAACTTCCTACCGTATATGCTTATGATGCAAATCCTGATTATGATTTCGACGCAGAAGGCAACTATATCACCGCTAGAGAAAAATTAAAATCAACTACAGGTTCTAAAAATATTGTTATCTACGCTATTGGTGCTACTGACAATGCTGCAAAACTTGAAGATATACGTCTTACTAGAATCATCAGAGATGCTGGTTCTACCGTTAGAATTGAAACAAGCGAATATAATGGTTATAACCTTATTTTTAACTATTCAAACGCTCAAGAATTTCAAACAAATAACTTTGCTGTTAGACGCGATATGTTAAAAGATGGTGTTGACCTTTCTGATGATGCTGCAATCGAAGCATGGTTATTAAAAAATAATTATAGAAAAGTAACTAACAACTATAAAGACTTAGTTGACTCTACAACAATAACTGATACTACTGACGCTAATTTCAACTTACAAGCAATTAAAGACGAACTTCTTGCTAAAGGTTATGCTTACATTGATTATGACTACACCTTTACTTCTCAAACTTACAGAGTGGTTTATGAAGCAAGAGATGCTTATGCAATTGAAAAGGGTGACAGAGCTCAAGTTATCTATGAAATGAGAGTTAAGACTGCTTCTGACTCAGAAGACAATTCTGCTCCTACAATCACTGGACCTAGAGATTTACAAAATGCTTATCTTCCTACTGATAAGATTACATTCGCAGAGCCATCTGCAAATGATAGCGAAGATAACTATATGCAAATTGTTAAATCTTACAGATTCTTAAATTCAAGCCAAAATGTAATCAATGCTACTGGTAGCACTGCTCTTGACTTTGAACCTAACTCTATCACAGCGACAGACAAGCTTTGGAAACCAGCAAACTCTTCAATTGGTTGGTTCAACCTTACTCTTGAAGAGGGTAAATCAAACTATACTATTGATTTAAGTAAAATCACAAATCCAAGACTTGATAGTTATGTAGCAGACGCTCACTATGTTGAACTTTTAATCTATACTATTGACGACCATGGCAACGTTGGCTTATGGAGCAAGGTTATGACTATCGCTCAAAGCAACGATGTTAAAGTGCCTAACATTTACAAAGTTGTTGACCCTAACACAACTTCAGGCGTAAAGAAAACATTTAAACAAGGTGATACAATCAACCTTCCTACTGTATATATTGAAGATGACTATGTAGATTACATGTCAGCACAAGTGCTTGTTTACAATATTAAAGATGGAAAGAGAACTCTTCTTTCAAGTTCTGACATGAGTCCTTACGCAGACTCTTATCGTGAAATCTTTGTTGTGAATGCAGGATCTTTTGTGGCTTCTTACGATGGAGATTATCAAGTAGCCATTGTTGCAAAAGACGCTGCAAATCATAGTGTTGCAACATTCTTTGAATACACTGTTGCTTCAAACACTGTAATTGAAGACCCTGTTATCAGCAATATTACAACTGAAACAATCTCTTTGGAAGTAGGAGAGCAAAGATATCTTCCATCTCCAACAATCTCTATTGCAGATTCAAATGATTATGGATATATCGGATTTGACGCAAATGATAGTGCTAAAACGGCATCTTATTATTCAGTAAAAGCATTAACTGCTGAATCATCAAACTTCACTCTTGACAAGTATTATTTCAGAGCATTAAGCAAAGGTAAGTATACAATTCAGTACAATGTTTATCTTATTCAATATCAACAATCTGCACTTAATAGTACAATCAAACTTGTTGATGGTAAGTTGACAACAACTGATAATAAATATATCTATGTTGATATGGAAACTCTTGATGAGAAGGGCAATCCAACCCTTGCAGTAAACTCTAAACTTAATGGTACTGGTACTGCTGGTACTGTTCCTGCTGGAGTAAAACTTTATACTCTTACAAGTCCAGAACAAATTATCAATGTTAAAGATACTGGCAAACCTGTTATCAATGTTGACTTAAGCCACATTAATCCATCTTACACAGAACTTGGTTCAGTAATTACTATCCCTAGAATTTCTGCTACAGATGTAAGTGCTGAAGGTATTAACACTTCTAAATCTTATGTTTCAATCTCTATTTCAAGAGCAAGCGGAACTACTACAGTTATTTCTGCTGACATGGATAAATGGGAAGAATCATCTTATTATAACAACCTTGTTAAAGATGAACTTGCAATCAAACTTGAAAGCAATGGAACTTATACTATCAGATATTATGTAGTTGATTATTCAAACAACTCAAGCGAACTTACTAAGACAATCGCAAATGGTGATAACACTAAACCGACTATTGAAGTACAAGATGGCTTCTTAAATAAGAAGGTTGATGAGTATGCTCTCAACGACACTTTAATTCTTAACACAAGCAAGTTAATTCTTGAAGATGTTGGTGGAACAGAAGCAAAAGAACTTTGGAAAACTATTGACATTAAACTTGAAAACACAGATACAAAAACTGAAATCAAGAATAATGGTGAAGTAAAACCAAACGAAGATATCTATTCTTATAGTTTCGATCTTAAAACTGCTGGTAACTATACTCTTACTATCACAGTAAAAGATGAAGCTGGTTGGACTACTACTGAAACTATCAACATCACTGTTGCTTCTGCAAGCACAAACCCAGTGGCAACATATCAAGTTGTAGGTACAGTACTCATTGTAGTTTCTGTTCTTATCTTAGCAGGTGTAATTGTTTACTTTGTTTACTCAAAAGTTAAAAACGACAAAGAGAACAAGAAAAGAAAATAAAAATTAAAAAAGGCTTTCTTTATGAAAGTCTTTTTTATTAACAAATTTATACATTTTTTCTTGACTTGTAGATTGATTTATGATAGAATATCCAAGTATCCGCATGTAAAGGGTTCATAAAGTCTAATTGATCTATTAGCACCCGTAGAACAGCGAGTTTGGTTAGAGGAGGTAAAATTATGTTTGCAATAGTTCAAACTGGTGGAAAGCAATATAAAGTTAGCGAAAACGACGTTATCTCAGTTGAAAAATTAGATATTGCCGAAGGCGAAAAAGTTAAACTTGATGTTATGCTTGTTTGCGATAATGGTAAAGTTGTTGCTGGAAATCCACTTGTTAAAGGTGCAGAATGTGTTGCTGAAGTTCTTTCACATGGCAAAGGCGATAAGATCGTTGTTTTCAAATATAAAGCTAAGAAGAATGAAAGAAAGAAACAAGGTCATAGACAACCATTCACACAACTTAAAATATTATCAATAAAGAAATAAGAATATGACTAAAATAACTTTTTATAAAAAAGAGAATATTTTCACTGGATTTGAGGTAGAGGGGCATACAGGAAAGGACGATTATGGCAAGGATTTGCTGTGTTGTCAGATTTCCACAGTGGCACAACTTGCAGTGGTTGCAGTGCAAGAGGTGGCTAAGAAGAATGCTTTTGTTGAGATTGCTGATGGCTATCTTAAAATTAGTTTAAGCCAAAGGGATGCCGAGGATAATAGCATGAAGTTTATATTTGACACTTGTTATAAATCTTTTAAATCAATAATCCAAGATGAAGAAAAATTTGCAAAATTGGAGGTAAAAAATGTTTAAGTTTAATGCTCAACTTTTTGCTCACCACAAGGGTGGCGGTAGCACAAAGAACGGCCGTGATTCACAAGGTCAACGCTTAGGCGTTAAGGCTTATGCAGGCGAAAAAGTTACTGCAGGCTCAATCATCATTAGACAACGTGGAAGCGAAGTATATCCTGGCGAAAATGTTAGCATGGGAAAGGATTATACACTCTTTGCTCTTTGTGATGGTACTGTTAAGTTTGGAACAAAGAACGCAAAGAAAATTGTTAGCGTTGTAACAGAATAATTAAAATGGCGGGTATGCCATTTTTTTATTTTTATTTTTTTTGTGTTTGTGTTACAATTCTAATATGAAATATACTATAGAAAAAGATAGAATAAAGATTTTTGATAAAACTGATTTTAATCCAGAACACATTTTAGAGTGCGGTCAGGTTTTTTCTTATTCAAAAGGTGAAGGTATATATAAAGTTTTTCCTGCTGACAAATATGCAGAGATAGTTGAAACAAAGGAAGGGTATGATATAGTTACAACTTCGCCAGAATTCTTTGAAGGGTATTTTGATTTAAATACTGACTATGGGTATATTAAAAGGAAACTTGCAAAGTTTGATATTTTGAAAAAGCCATTAGAGTTTGGATATGGTATTCGTATATTAAAACAGGATTTGTTTGAAACCTTAATATCTTTTATAATATCTGCAAACAATAATATCAAACGTATACAATTAATTTTAGGGCGATTAAGGGATAACCTTGGTACAGGGAAAGGCAGTGTAAAGTCATTTCCAAGTTATGAGGCTTTAAAATGTCAGTCGGTGGAATTTTTTAAAGAGGTTGGTGCGGGGTATAGAGCGGATTATTTATACAAGGTGCTTAGACAGATTACCCCTAATGACCTAGTTGAATGGAATAAATTAGAAACAAACCTACTGCGAGAAAAATTGTTATCGCTATATGGTGTTGGACCAAAAGTGGCTGATTGTATTTTGTTGTTTGGCTATGGCAGAGGGGATGTCTTTCCTGTGGATACATGGATTCACCAAATGTATAATACCTATTATCCTCCTATTGAAAATAGAAATCAAATTCGAGATAATCTAGTTTCGCAGTTTGGTGGACTTTCGGGATATGCCCAACAATATTTGTTTTATTATCAAAGAAGTGGAAAATAAAAGATGTTATGTACTTTTTGTAAAGGCTTGCTAAATAAGCGTGGTTTTACCCTCGCTGGAAAGCGGGCTTTTTTTTATTTATATAAATGAAGGAGTGGTAAATTTGCGATTACCCAATTAATGAGTAGATTTAAAGCAAAAACGCTTGACG
>CAOJXO010000002.1 GCA_948465545.1 uncultured Bacillota bacterium | reverse complement strand
TGCTGGTGTGGCTCAATGGTAGAGCAGCTGACTTGTAATCAGCAGGTTGAAGGTTCGATTCCTTTCACCAGCTCCATTTTATTTTATGGGTAGGTTGCAGAGCGGCCAAATGCAACGGACTGTAACTCCGTCGACTTTCGTCTTCGATGGTTCGAATCCATCCCTGCCCACCATTATAACTAATCATTTGTGATGCTTTATAAAGACCTAATGTTAGGTCTTTATTTTTTTGCTATTGACATGAGAGGGAATCTGTGTTACATTTTAAGTATGGAAGAAAATAAAGTAGAAAACTCAAGTATGTGTGCAAAGTGTGGCGGGTTATGTTGCCAAAAGAGTGGTTGTGGATATATCGTTAAAGATATTAAATCGTTTAAGTTTGTTGACCTTAAAGCACTTCTTGATGAGGGGAACATCTCAATAAGTGCTATATTAAGAAAAGGGCTTGTAGGTGGCAGGCTTAAAACTGAGAAGATTTTGGTTTTAAAAGCAAGAAGTATTGACAAGGGAATTGTTGACCTTGTATCTGCAAGTACACAATGTAAAATGTGGACACCTAAAGGTTGTTCTTATTCTCTTGCTGATAGACCTTCACTTGGTGCGGGATTAATTCCTGACATTAATCAAGGATGTCGTAGAAATATTTATGATTATGATAAGGTGCTTGATGAGTGGAAAGAACACCAAGCAGGGCTTGAGAAACTTGTTAAAGTGTATACTGGTAAAAAGATGGAATATGTTTATGAAGAACAGTTTATAAAGACCGTTGCACTAGTTTGGGCTAAGAGAACTCTTGCAAGGGGTGATATAAGTCTGCTTACGATAGGGGAACAGGAAATATTAAGTATGATTGTTGAAGCAAGTGATGATATGGCATATGAAATTAAACAGGCAAAAGAACTTGCGGCTAAATTTGTGAAAAACACTATTAAAAATGCAGAACAAAGTTGAATGATTTTTATTAAGAGCAAAGAGTAAGTCTTTGCTTTTTTTATATCCTCATAAAAGTGCAGGGTTTGCGTTTTTTCGTGCAAAGCCCTAATTTTTTGCACTTTGTAATATGGTAACCTTGACAGTGTAAACGGAGGGAAAGATGCATATAAAAAGTAAAACATATAACGGCACGCTTTATGTTATGTTGTGTGGCGAACTTGATGAATATTCGGCAACTCACACAAGGCTCACCTTAGATGAAACCTTTGCTGGGCGTGGGTTTAAGCAGGTGATTATTGACCTTTCAGAACTTGATTTTATGGATAGCACAGGAATAGGTGTGCTGATAGGAAGATATAAAAAAATGAAGGAAAAGAACATTCCGATTTATATTGCAAATCCTTCCACACATGCGGAAAAAATTTTTAAGATGACTGGACTATATGACATAATGCCAAAGATAGTTTAAGGGAGAGGTTAAGAATGGAAAATAAGAATTTTATGGAAGTTACTTTTAATGCAGAGTCAAAAAATGAAGGGTTTGCCCGTACCTGTGTGGCTGCATTTTGTTTACAGTTAAATCCTACATTAGATGAAATAGCAGATATTAAAACGGTAGTATCTGAAGCGGTAACAAACTGTGTTGTGCATGCTTATCCTCATCAAAAAGGGATTATCTGTTTACGTTGTGAAATTGAAGATAGAAGAATAAAAATTCAAGTGTCAGATAAAGGTATCGGTATCAAAGATATTAATGAGGCACGCCAGCCTTTTTATACCACAAAGCCAAGAGAGGAGCGTAGTGGTATGGGCTTTACAGTGATGGAAGGGTTTATGGATAAAGTGGAGGTTGAAAAAAACAAAGACAAAGGAATTACTGTAACTTTGTATAAAGATATTGCTTTGCAAGTTAGTCAAGCGGAAGGTGAATAATGCTTGACTTAGAAAAAACATTGCAGTATGTGGCACTGGCTCAAGAGGGAAATCAAGAAGCAAAAACTATTCTGATTCAAGAAAACTCGCCGCTTATTAAAAGTGTGATTAAACGTTTTCGTGACAAAGGGATTGAGTATGATGATTTATATCAAATAGGATGTATTGGTTTTTTGAAAGCGATTAAAAATTTCAAGCCTGAGTTTGATGTTAAATTTTCTACCTATGTTGTGCCTATGGTTATTGGTGAGATTAAAAGGTTTATGCGTGATGATGGTGCGGTTAAGGTGTCAAGAGCATTAAAAACCCTTAATATGCAAATCAATAGATATATTGATGAGTACACTGGAAAGCATCAACAGAAGCCTAGCATTGAGCATCTTGCAAAACATTTTAAAGTGGACGAACAAGAGGTTATCATGGCTATGGATTCTGCGAAAATGCCAGTGTCGTTATATGCTCCGATTGAAGAGGATGATAGCACATTAAGTGTAATCGACAGGGTGGAAATGGAACAAAGCGACAAGTCAGACCTTCTTGAAAATATCGCATTAAAAGACATGATAAAACGCCTTGATGAAAGGGATAGGAAAATTATTTTACTGCGTTATTTTTATGATAAAACGCAAAGTGAAATCGCGAACGAACTTCATATTTCGCAGGTGCAAGTATCAAGGCTAGAAAATAAGATTCTTGAAAATTTAAGAATGAAAATGGTGTAAAACAAATAAAAAAGCCGCTTTTTTCGGCTTTTTTATTTGTTTTATGCTCTATTTAGTTTTTTATAAACTTCTTCAAGGTTTTTTGCGTCCATAAGTTTTGGTACTGGATAGAGCGGATTTCCTTCTTTATCTGCATGTTTTGCCATAAGGGAGATGTCCTCTTCTTTAATGTTTTCTACAAACTTTGGAATGCCGAAATGTTTGTTTAAATCTTCAATCCAACTTATGAATTTTTCGGCAGAACTTTCATTGTTTTCTGTCGCCTCTGCAAGCCCTATTGCCTTTGCAATTTTTGCAAGTTTTTTATATGCGGATTTACCATACTGCCTAAGCATAACAGGGAGTATAATTGCGTTTGCAAGTCCATGAGGCACTCCATATTGTCCGCCAAGTGAATGTGCGATTGCATGAACATAACCAACATAACTTTGTGTAAAAGCGACGCCAGCAAGATAACTTGCGTGAAGCATGTTTGCTCTTGCAGTTTTATCTTTTCCATTATCGTATGCTTTAACAAGGTTTTCTTTTATTAACATAATTGCATCTAGTGCTGCCTTACGGGTATGCTTTGTTGTAGAGCGTCCGATGTATGCTTCAACAGCGTGGGTGAGTGCATCCATACCTGTTGTTGAGGTTATTTTTTGATTGAGTCCTAATGTAAGATTTTCATCAAGAAGGGCATAATGAGGGATAAGTGAAAAATCGTTGATAGCATATTTAAAATGGTTCTCATCGTCAGTGATAACTGCTGCAAGGGTGGTTTCGCTGCCTGTTCCTGCGGTGGTTGGAATGGCAATTAAAAGGGGGAGTTTTTTGCGAATTTTAAGTAAGCCTTTCATTTTGCGTACACTCTTTTTAGGCTTAACAATTCTTGCACCTATGGTCTTAGCACAGTCAATCACAGAGCCACCGCCAAGTGCAATAATGCAGTCACAATTCTCTTTTAAATAAACATCTCTTCCTTGTTCAACAAGGCTGATTGTTGGGTTTGGAAGTACCTCATCAAATACAACAACTTTTATATTATTTTTTGCAAGGGTGCTTTCTAAACTTTTGGTAAGTCCTAAGCCTCTTATTGTTTTATCTGTTACAAAAAGAACGATATTTTTGTTTTGACTTTTTAAAGTTTCAACAACTTCTTCATTATTGTTTAATACCTTAGGTTTACGATAAGGAAGAAGTGGAAGGATGGCACGGAAGCAAATTTGATATATTCTGCAATAGGCTTTTTTAAAGATATTCATGCCTTCGTCTTTTTGAAGATAGAGTATGCTTGATGCAAGTAGGCCTTGTGCTGGATAGTAGGTTGCAAGGCAAAGAATATCAAAAATTCTAGGAAGGTTTGCAAATACATTAAACATTAAAAACATGTCTGAAATGAAGAATAAAAACGCACCGATTGCAATTAGTATGTTTGCAGATTTATATTCGCTTTTTGCAAAGGCGTTGCTTATTGCTTTGCCAAGCATTAGTGAAATAATGCATGCGTAAGCGATTACAAGTGGAAGCATTCCATCAAAATCAAAACCTGGATATAGGAAGATTACAAGAAGTGCAAACCCAAATATACCTACAAAATATGCAAGGTCTATAAGGCGGAATTTTTTAATGAAGCAGAAACTAATAAAATAGAATATGTGTCCGATTGCAAACAGAATTGCACCAATAATGAAATGGTCGATAAGAAATACATCTCCACCAAAAGCAAATATAGTGCCGATTAACATTAGATATATATATGGCTTAATGGTCTTGCGTTTGGTGCAAAGTACAACAATAAAGTTGAATAGTGCAATAATCACAAACAGTGCACTTGCAATGGTTTTGGTAATGTATGCCGAGCATTTAAGTGGGATAATGTATAACACGTCTGCCACAGCAAGCAGTGTAAGTAAAATGCCGTTTATTAGCCAGTAAACTTTTTCTTTTTTCATATTTAACCTCTTTATAAAAATGTTATCATATTAGTTGTGAGAGTGTCAAACAAATTAAAATAAATAAAAAAGCGAAAGATTTGTTCTTTCGCTTATGATATTTTAGCCCTTAATAAGGCGTTCAATCTTTTTGTTTGTTTGGGTATGGTCTATATCAAACATGTTTAAAGTTTTATTTGAGGGTTGCCCTGATTTTGCAGGGGTGAAATGCCTTACCTCTTGTGTTTTTACAGGTTGCTTTTCTGTGGTGTGAGTTTTTCTTTCAATACTGCTTTTTACAATAGTGCTTTCTTGTTTGGTTGAGTCTTCTTGTTGTTGAGTTTCATTATTATCCATTGTTGTATTTGCTGGTACTGTTACGTTGTTGTTTATATTATTGTAATTAACACTGTTTGGATTGATTCTATAAGTATCAATATTTCTTATGCGTGGTGCATAAGTATCGGTATTACGGTTTGGATTGAAGGCTTCGTTTCTTACATAACCATTGTTGTAGTTGTATCCATTGTTGTAACCATTATTATAATAGCCGTTGTTATAATTGACATTGTAGCCATTATTATAATTTCCATTTTGCGAAATAGGTGCTACTTCGTTGTTTGGAGTTACATAGGTGTCAACATTCTTTCTGCTTACCGCATCTCCTTGTTGTTGATAGTAAACTTCATTATTAGGTGTTTGATTATTTTGGCTATCGTTACAGTTTTCACAATTTAGTATTGATTCGATTTGATCCATTGTGTTTATCAGGTTTCTGAAATAGCAAAGTCTGGCGTCAAGATGATTGTTAAGACTTTGGTAATATGAGCCTGTTTGTTCGGCATTATAGTTTTTTACGCCATTATTTTTCTTTATGTTTTTGATTGAACTATTTATATCTGTTTTTGTTGAATTAAGGCTAGTGGTGTATTTACACATAGTATTTGTAAGATTATTTAATGCCTTTATTTGATTCTTATTAAGTTTTAAATCTTTGCCTAAATAATTTTTAAGCATAGCGGTTTGATTTAGGATGTTTTGTTTGAGATTTTCTTGCTCGTAAGTGCTTGCTTCCATTTTGGATATTTGTGAAGCGACATAATCGTTTGAGCGGTATCCCACGCGATTGAGAGGGCGATATTGTTTATAATTTTCGCTATATTGCCCTTGGTTTGTCATATATGATGTTGGAGAGAGTTCGGCAAATTGCGTGGTTGTCATGCTACT
Organism: uncultured Bacillota bacterium; assembly: GCA_948465545.1. GTDB lineage: Bacteria > Bacillota > Clostridia > Christensenellales > UBA1242 > Caccovivens. The sequence continues at coordinate 112,823 of CAOJXO010000002.1, read as the reverse complement.
TACAGTGTTGGTGGCTCTATCAAGTTGTTTTGACAGGTTTTTAACAGCCGCATCTTGTGCTGAGTTACCGCAACCAACCATAGTTAAACTTGTTAAAGCAAGCAGTCCGCAAATAGAACTTAAAATTATTTTTTTCATAAAGACCTCCGTTTTAACCATAGTTTGTGTAGAAGGAGGCTTTTTATTCATATATGTTTAACTGCCAGAAAAAGTGGCAAAAATTAGGGTAGAGGTTAAAATAGTATGGATGAAAAAAAACGAAATGAAGCGTATAATAACTATGTGAAAGCGAAAATACCCAAAACAAAACCATGGCCAAGCCTGTTTAATTCTTTTTGGGTTGGCGGGCTGATATGTGTGCTGGGGCAGGGGATAAATGACCTTATTATGTTATGGTTTCCTAATATGGCAGAGCAAACAGCGTGGACTTATACGCTTGTGGTGCTTATCTTTTTGGCATCATTCCTTACGGGGCTTGGTGTATATGATAGGATAGGTAAGTTTGCTGGTGGCGGTTCAATTGTTCCAATTACAGGCTTTTCAAACTCTATTACAAGTCCTGCATTAGAGTTTAAGAATGAAGGTATCATTTATGGTATGTGCGTTAAGATGTTTACTATTGCAGGGCCAGTGATTGTGGTTGGAATTATATCAAGTATTATTGTAGGGCTTATATACCTATTTATTTAGTTTGTGGAGGAAAGTATGGCAAAAAGTCAGACGGTTGTATTTAAGAATCAGCCAGTGATAATCGGTAGTTATTCAATTGTTGGGCCTAAGGAGGGTGCTGGCAATTTTGGTGAGTATTTTGATTATGTTATGAAAAGTGATAGCTTTGGAGAGAAAACCTATGAAAAGGCGGAACGTAAAATGATTCAACATGCCATAGTAGGTGCGATTGAGAAGGCAAAAATAAAACCTACAGATGTTGAACTGCTTCTTGCGGGGGATTTGTTAAACCAGATAATTAGTTCTTCTTATGCGGCGAGAGATTTTAGTTTTCCATACCTTGGATTGTTTGGTGCATGTTCCACTATGGCAGAAAGTTTGGCTATAGGGGCGTCTTTGATAGATGGCGGTCAGTTTGATCATGTAGTTTGTTCCACCGCCTCTCACTTTTCAACCGCAGAAAGGCAGTTTAGATTTCCTCTTGAACTTGGAAATCAACGTCCGCCCACTTCGCAGTGGACGATTACTGGTGCAGGGGCATGTGTGCTTGCCCTAAAAGGAAAAGGTCCAAAGATTACTATGGCAACGTTTGGACGTGTGGTTGACTATGGGATTAACGATGTGAATGATATGGGGGCAGCAATGGCACCTGCAGCAATGGATACGCTTATGGCTCATTTTAGAGATTCTAAAACCACACCTGATGATTATGACCTTATTGTGACGGGTGACCTTGGTAAGCTTGGAAGTGAAATATTGATTGACCTTATGGAAGATCAAGGGATAAAGTTAGGGCTTAATTACAATGATTGTGGGCAAATGTACTATACTCGTAATCAAGCAACATTATGTGGTGGTAGTGGCTGTGGATGTAGTGCCACCGTGCTTAATTCATTTATTATGAAAAAGTTGTTAGACGGTTCTTATAAAAAGGTATTATTTGCCCCAACTGGTGCTTTACTTTCAACTACTGCTACACAGCAGGGGGAAACAATACCAGGGGTCTGTCATGCAATAGTTATTGAGGGTGTAAAACAGGAGAAAAAGAAGTAAAGGAGAAGATGGTATGTATTATCTTTGGGTGTTTTTAATAGGCGGGTTGATTTGTGCCTTTGGTGAGCTTTTGATTATTAAAACAAATATTACCTCAGCACGTATTCTTGTGCTTTTTGTATTAATCGGGGTGGTACTTGAGGCATTTGGTATATTTGACCCTATTTCAGATTTTGCTAGGGCGGGGATTAATACTCCTATTATAGGTTTTGGGGCATCGCTTGCAAAAGGGGCGATAGGTGCTGTTAAAGCACGAGGGCTTATTGGTGCTTTTACGGGTGGATTTGAGGCAACTGCAGCAGGTATTGCGGCAGCGGTGGGTTTTGCATTTTTATTCGGGCTTCTATTTAAGGCAAGGACTAAAAAGTAGGATGTATGTGTAAACAAATACAATATATAGTATTATGCAACGCATACAACCCTATAAACATATAAAATCTTGTCAATAAACTTAAAATGGAATCATATATAATATGTATGAAACCTTATGTATACCCTAAAAAGAAAAAACGATTGTCAAAGCGTGCAAAGGCAAGAGTTTTTTTATTTTCAATTTTGGTTGTTGTAGTGCTACTTTGTGTTTATTATTTTCTTGTAATTGCACCGATTGTTGTAAGTTTAAGTGAGGAAAAGGTGCGTTCTCTTTCTACGCAGGTGGTTAGTGCTTCTGTTGAAGAGGTGCTACGAGAAGAGGCGATTACTTATGAAGATTTGGTTAAAATTGAATACAATTCGAATCGAGAGATTTCGCTTATAAGCACAAACTCTGTTGAGGTAAACTTGTTTGTAAGAAAGGTGACTTACCTTGTCCAGAATAGGATGGATACTTTGGGGGCGGAAGGAGTGGATATTGCGTTAGGTACATTTACTGGCATTCCATTTCTATATGGCTTAGGGCCTATGGTATCGGTAAAATTAGTGCCAGTGGGTACTGTTAATACTGCGTTTGCTTCCTCGTTTACCTCTGCTGGAATAAATCAAACATTGCATAGATTGTATTTCACAATTAGCATTAATGTTGGCATGATACTTCCAAGTATGACAAAAAATTTATTGACCGAACTGCAGGTGGAAATTTGTGAAAGTGTGATTGTTGGCAAAGTGCCAGATGTTTATCTGCAAGGGCAAATTATTTAAAAAATACTGCAAAGTAGCAGTGTTTTTTATTTAATATAAGGAATTGTATGAGGTATAGGAGGATAGAATAAAACTAAAAGTTCTATTTTTATTACTAAAAGTTAAAATTTTTCAAAATAAAAAGAGGGATATTAATTTTTTTATTGTATATATAGATTGTAATATAATATTTGGAGAGAAGGTTTGCAAAATAAAGGGTATCCTACACAGTGGCTAGAACAACTTAAACAAAAAAACGACATTGTTTCTGTTGTTTCTCGTTATGTACGATTAGATAAAAAAGGATCACGCTATTGGGGGTGTTGTCCGTTTCATAATGAAAAGACTCCTTCTTTTGCTGTTATGCAAGAGGATGGCGTGTTCTATTGTTTTGGCTGTAAAGAACATGGAGATGTGATTTCGTTTGTTCAAAAAATTGAATCTTGTGAGTTTATGGATGCTGTAAAAATTTTAGCAGAACAGGCACATATGGAAGTTCCTCAATTTCAAGGGGATGAAGATACTCACAAACGGGCAAAGCAACGTGAAAGGCTCCTATTGCTTTTAGATGCTACTTGGCGTCATTATCAAGAGAATTTGTATAAAAGCGAAGCGAAGCCTGCACAGGAGTACATAAAATTACGAGGGTTTACAAAGCGTGAACTTGATGATTTTAAATTGGGTTATAGCCTTAACTGGACTGAGATGCTTGATTACTTAAAGGGTAAGGGGTTTACAGAACAGGAAATGGTTGATGCGAATGTCGCTCAACGAAAAGATGGGCGTTGTTATGATGTTATGGCTCAAAGGTTGATTTTTCCTATTTTTAACTCATTCAATGAGTGTGTTGGTTTTAGTGCTAGGGTGCTTGAAAAAACCGATTTTGCTAAATACAAAAATACAGCAGAAACACCTGTGTTTCAAAAGAGTAAGGTGGTATTTGGAATCAACCTTTTAAAGGCACAAAAGCAGGCAGGGCTTCTTGATAAAATTATTATAGTTGAAGGGCAGATTGATGTTATTGCAATGCATCGTGCTGGCTTTAAAAATACAGTGGCTGTTATGGGTTCAGCGTTAACAGTGGATAACGCAAATATACTTAAAAAAATCTCAAAAAATATTGTGTTATGTTTTGATGGAGATGGTGCTGGGCAAAAGGCTACTTTACATAGTTTGCAGGTTTTAGACAAAGATGAATTTAATATTCGTATTGTTGCACTTCCTGACGGGCAAGATCCTGATGAGTTGCTTAAGAACAAAGGTAAGGAATATCTTGCTGGTTTGATTGAAAATGCTATGCCTGTAATGGATTATCTTATTGAAGTTGAAAAACAAAAATATGATTTGTCGCTTGCCGACGAAAAGGGTAAGTTTGCAAGTGCAGTGTTAGTGCATCTGCGTAAACTGGATAGCCCTGCGGAGCAAGAACCATATTTAGAAAAATTGCGTGATTTGACCGCAATACCTATTGATGTGTTAAGACGTGATTTGGTACGAGGGGCAAGCAAGGATAATAAGGCTGTTAAACTTGAAAAAAAGGAAGTTGAATCTGTTTTAATATCACGTGAAAATGGCAATATTAGAGCAGTAAAGTTTGTGCTTTCATCGTTGATTCATAACAAAGAATATGTGAATAAAAAGATTGATTATACTAAACTTTTGCCATTATATAAGGATGTGATTGAAAAGGCTATAGAGGGTATAAAAATCTCTTCTTATTATGATTTGTTTGATATTGATAATATGCCTGTCCTTGCAGAATGTCTAGTATTCAATTTTGAAGAATATAACCATACGGCAGAGCGGTATTTTGAAGAATGTTTATGGACGCTTGCGGATACAGTGTTAAAGGCGAGGCAGCAAGAAATTACTGAAGAGTTTAAAAACTGCACTTCGATTGAAGAACGTAAAAATATAATGATAAAATTAAGTGCGGTGTCGAAGCAATTAAGAGAAAAGAGTTTGGAGGAATTTTATGTTAGATAACAAGATTGATATGGAGATGAAACGTCTTGCAGATGTTGCACAGAAAAAAGGATCAATCAATGAAGAGGATGTTTATTTTAGACTTCTTAAATATGAGGTATCGGCAGAGGATATTCAAAAGTTTTTAAAGAAACTTGAAGCAAGAAAGATTAAAATTATTAAGCCTGCTTCAGGGGACGAGCCTGCTGATATTAGCGAGGTTATAAGTGGATTTTCAAGCGTTGATGACCCAGTTAAAATGTATCTTAAAGATATCGGGAAAGTGCCACTTCTTTCTCCTGAAGAGGAAATTGAACTTGCTAAACGTATCATTGAGGGTGATGAAGAGGCAAAGGCAAGGCTTACACAAGCAAACCTTCGTCTTGTTGTCAGTATAGCAAAAAAATGGGCTTCAACAAATTCGCTTTCTTTCCTTGACCTTATTCAGGAAGGAAATATGGGGCTTTTGAAAGCAGTTGAAAAGTTTGATTACACCAAAGGTTTTAGATTCTCTACTTATGCTACTTGGTGGATTAAACAGGCTATTACAAGGGCGATTGCTGATCAATCAAGGACTATTCGTCTTCCAGTGCATATGGTTGAAACCATAAATAGATATGGTAGAACTGTACGCTCTTTAACTCAGAAACTTTCACGTGACCCAACCCTTGAAGAAATTGCTGAGGCTATGGGAATTACTGAGGCTAAAGTGGTTGAAATTCAAAAGTCAGCACAAGATCCTGTATCACTTGAAACTCCTGTCGGAGAGGAAGAAGATAGCAAAATGGCGGACTTTATTGAAGATGAAAGTGCGAGAAGTCCTATGGAAGTGGCTTCACAAAATCTTCTTCGTGAGCAACTTCTTGCGGTAATAGACACTCTTACACCTCGTGAGCAACAGGTGATTCGTGAGCGCTATGGGCTTATGGATGGAAAGGCTAAAACTTTGGAAGAGGTTGGTAAAGAGTTTAGCGTTACACGTGAGCGTATTCGTCAAATTGAAGCGAAAGCACTTCGTAAACTTAAACATCCAAATAGAAGCAAGAAACTTGTTGACTTTGTGGATTAAACAAAAAGGAGAAAATTATGGATATTACAAAGATACTTGAATATCAAAAACTTGATAGTGAACTTTTTAAACTTGAGAAGGCTCTTAGAGATAATCCTAATAAAAAGACTGCGTCTGAAATGTCTAATAACGCGAAAGTTGCACAACAACGTTCGGTGGGGCTTGAAAAGAAAGCGGGAGAACTTTTAGCGGAAGTTGATACTATCAAAAAGCAATTTCAAATTCAAACAGATAAAATGGCTCAGGTTATGGCAAAGAACGTTGATGCTATGAGTAAGGAAGAGGTGGAACTTATGCTTTCACTTAAAGATAAACTTTTTCAAAATCTTAATATTTTAGATAAGAACCTTACAAAACTTGCTGAAAATGTTAATGCAGTGCTTGCAGATTTTAACAAGACTATTAAAACCTATAATCTTGCTAAGGAGAAATTTACCCAGAGCAAAGCTGCTTATGATAAAGATGTTGAAGCCGTAGAGCCAAAGAAGGTGGAATTTGAAAAAGGGCTTCTTAAACTTGAAAAGGGTATTGATGCGGATCTTATGGAAAAGTATAAGAAACGTAGAGGTGATAATTTGTTCCCTGTTTTAGTGCCTCTTAAAGGTGGACGTTCTTGTGGTGGATGTCATATGGAACTTCCTGCTGCAGAGGTTGCAAAGCTTAGAGCGAATGGCATTCTTTCCTGTGAGCATTGCAGAAGGATTATCTATTATTCAGAGGATTAATATACCGTATATTGTAGGTTGTTTACACATAATACATACAATATATTGCAAAAATACAGAAATGAGATTTATCCATTTCTGTATTTTTTTATATAATTTTTAATAGCAAAGATAAGTTTTTGTATTTCTGAAAAGTTGTTGAAATAAGAAATGGATACTCGTACAACGCCTTGGTTGATTGTGCCAAGTGCTTTGTGTTTTATGGGGGCACATTGATAACCTCCACGCACGCAAATATTCCACTTTTCGTCTAAATAGTTTGCTATTTCGCCAGAGTGAATATCACCTATGTTGAATGCGAGAACGCCATGAGAGTTTTCGGGGTGCGTATAACAAGTTATAGGAAGTTTTGAAAGTTCATAGTTTAAATAGGTAGTTAGGTCATCAAGGCGATTTCGTATTTCTTGGTAGTTTGCTTTAACAAAGTCTATTCCTCCGCTTAAACCGAGTATTAAAGGGGTGGAAATTGTTCCGCTTTCATAACGCTCGGGGCTTTCTTCTGGTTGGAATAAGTCAAGTGAGTTTGTGCCAGTGCCTCCAAAGTGAATAGGTTTTAATTTGATGTTGCCATTAATAAGAAGTCCGCCTATACTTTGTGGTGCATAGAAGCCTTTGTGGCCTGCAAATGCAAGCATATTGATGTTGCTTTTTTGCATGTCGATATCTTCATGTCCTGCACTTTGAGCCCCGTCAACGAGGAAAAGTATTTCTTTCTCTTTGCAAAGTGAGCCGATAGCGTCTATATCCGCTTTGTCGCCATTTACATTTGATATGTGGTTGCAAATTATGAGATAGGTATTGTTTTGAATAAGTGGGATAATGTCACTTGCTTTAATGCCTTTATTGTCCTTTTGAAAGGCGATTGAGTAGTCGATAATCCCTTCTTTTTTTAGATGTTCAAGGGGGCGTAGTACAGAGTTGTGTTCGTTTTCGGTGCATATTACGTGTCCGCCTTGTTTTGCACTTCCAAGGATTGCAAGGTTTAATGCCTCGGTGCAGTTATGGGTGAATATAACATTTTCGCTTGATGGACATCCTAAAAATTCGGCAAGTTTTATTCGGGTGTTTTCTACTGCCATTGCTGCGGCAATACTTGCTTTATGTCCGCTTCGTCCAGGATTTGCCCCATAGTGGAGAAGGGCGTCGTTGACGGCTTTGATAACCTCTTTGGGTTTTGTAAATGTGGATGCACTATTGTCAAGATAAATCATTTCTTTTGTCCTTTTATTAACATAATTCTATATACTACAATATAGTGAAATTGAGGGCAAAATGTGCGTCAGGAGAAACGAATATGTACTATATTCTTGCGGTGTTTAAATCTCGAAGCGAAACTTTGTATTTCGCAAATTTACTTAAAAGCAGGGGGCTTCTTGTTGGTGTGGTTAATACTCCAAGGCAGGCGGGACAGACCTGCGGTATATCTGTGAAACTTATGCCAAACAATTTGTCGCAGGCGCGTCAAATTTTATCCGAGCAAAACTTTAAATCCTTTGTAGGATTTTATTCTATCATACTCCGAAATGGACGACAGGATGCAAGTCGAATCTGATATTTATTCTATGTAATATTAATTTTTACATAGAATTAAAAGGTTTTCATAAACTACTATTATGAAAGCCTTTTATAGTGTGGCAATTTTATTTTTTGTAGCAGTCTTTCTCTCTGTTTTAATAGGGTGTTTTTATGGCTATTTTTATCCTATGAAATATGTCACAGAAATTAAGTCTATTGCTGAGGAGTGTGAGGTTTCTCCGTCGCTTATGGCGTCTGTTGCAAATGTTGAAAGCGGATATAATACAAACTGTATTTCAAATAAAGGTGCAATAGGAATTATGCAGTTGATGCCGTCGACAGCCAAATGGATGTGTGAGCGTATTGGAATTGAGTATAGTGAAGAAAGGTTGGTTGAGCCGGAATATAACTTGAGAATCGGTGGGTATTATTTGGCATATCTTTTAAGTTATTTTAATGATGAGGAAAATGCTCTTTGTGCGTACAATGCAGGACTTGGCAATGTGAGGGCTTGGCTGGCGGATAAAAAATATAGTAGCGACGGAAAGGTGTTAGATGATATTCCTTTTGAAGAAACAAGAAATTATATCGTTAAAATAAATAAAAATCTTCGCCATTATAAAAACAAATACAAATAATTAGTTTGACAAATGATGCCTCTTTGTGATAATGTTTCACTAAGAGGTAATTTTATGGCAGAAGTACAAAATTTATCAACTGAGGTTGATGTAAGAAAACAAAAAATATTAGATTTGCGTGAAATGGGTGAAATTCCTTACAAGGCTAAGTTTGAACGCACCTGTACAATTAAAGAGGCTAGAGAGCAACTTGGACAACATGTTAGAATTTGCGGACGTGTTATTTTTAAGCGTGTAATGGGTAAGTTTGGGTTTATGCAAATTCGCGATATTGAAGATAAGATTCAGATTTCGGTTGGTCGCAACGAACTTGATGAAGAGGCTTATACATTCTATAAGAAATTTGTTGATATTGCAGATTTCGTTGGTGTAGAAGGTGAAGTGTATACCACCCAAACTGGTGAGGTTACCGTTAAGGCAGAAAAGGTGACTCTTCTTTCAAAAGCAATGCGTCCGCTTCCTGAAAAGTTTCATGGACTTGTTGACACTGAAAGTAAATATCGTCAACGTTATCTTGACCTCGTATCAAATGAAGAGGCAAGAAGGGTATTTCTTGGCAGAAGTAAGATGGTTTCTTTCATTCGTAGATATCTTGAAAATCATGGTTTCTTAGAGGTTGAAACTCCTATTATTCAAACAAATGTTTCTGGGGCAAGTGCAAAACCATTCTTTACAAAACATAACGCACTTGACCTTGAATGTAATCTTCGTATCGCAACTGAAACTTGGCTTAAGCAATGTATTGCTGGTGGCTTTGACAGGGTGTTTGAACTTGGTAAAGATTTCCGTAATGAGGGTATGGATGCGACACATCTGCAAGAGTTTACGCAAGTGGAATGGTATGCATCATACTGGGACTTTGAAGATAATATTAAATTCTTCCAAGAGTTTTTAAAGACTCTTCTTATGGAATGCTTAGGTACAACCACACTAAATTATCAAGGTCATGTTATTGAGTTTGGAAAAGAGTGGGATAGAATTAACTATGTGGAACGTATGAGAGAGATTCTTGGTTTTGATTTTCTTGAAATTGATGATGTGAATGTCCTTAAAGATAAGGTTATCGCGTCAGGACTATTTAAGAAGGGTGAACTTGAAGAATATAAGTCTGTACGTGCAGTGATTGACTTTATATATAAGAAGAAGATTAGAGAGGGTATTGTTAATCCTACAATTCTTTATAACTATCCAGCAGTGCTTAAAACGCTTGCACGTCGTAATGATAAAACTGATAGAATTACTGATGCGTTCCAAGTGGTTGTTTATGGTGCAGAAATCTGTAATGCATATTCAGAACTTGTTGATCCGCTTATGCAAAGAAAAACACTTGAAGAGCAACTTCGTGATAAAAATGCTGGTGATGAAGAGGCGATGGATCTTGATGAAGATTTCCTTCTTGCAATGGAACATGGTATGCCTCCGATTTCAGGCCTTGGATTTGGTGTTGATAGATTTATTATGCTTATGTATGACCTTCCAAACATTCGTGACTCAATTCTTTTCCCTATCATGAGGTAGAAAATAATGCAAGCAAAAGAAATTAAAGGTCGTTTGAATGAAATGTTCCCTTCGCCTAAGTGTGAACTGGAATATAAATCTCCATACGAACTTTTGGTTGCGGTAATACTTTCGGCACAGTGTACTGATAAGCGTGTGAATGTTGTTACTAAAGAGTTGTTTAAGCATGCAGGCACGCCTTATGAAATGGTTAAATTGAATCAAGAAGAATTGGAAAGTTTAATTCGTTCATGTGGATTTTATCACAATAAAGCGAAAAATATTTTGAATATGAGTAAGGCGCTTGTGGAAAAATATAATGGACAAGTGCCAAACAATCTTGAGCAGCTTCAAACTTTAGCGGGGGTTGGTCGAAAGACTGCAAACGTGGTTTATTCAGAGGCGTTTAAAGGTGATGCTATTGCTGTTGATACTCATGTGTTGCGTGTGTCAAATAGGTTGAATTTAGCAAACTCTGATGACCCGTATAAAGTGGAACAGGCGCTTATGAAATTCTTTCCAGCCAAAGATTGGAGTGAATTGCATCTTCAACTGGTTCATTTTGGAAGATATAAATGTAAGGCTCAAAAGCCTGAATGTGAAGGCTGTCCGTTTGTAGATATTTGCACTTATAAAAGATAAAGGAAGATAATGTTTTTAGATAGAGTTAAGATTACAATTAAAGCGGGAAATGGTGGCGATGGTGCTACCTCTTTTCTTCGCACCAAACTGGTGGCTAATGGTGGACCTGATGGTGGTGAAGGCGGAAAGGGTGGCAACATTGTTTTTGTTGCAACTAGAAATATGAATACTCTTTATAATTTTAGGTTTAAGAAAAAGTTTGTTGCTTGTGATGGTGAGAAGGGTGACAAAAAATTAAAGACTGGTGCAAGTGGCAAAGATGAGTTTATTTTTGTACCATGTGGCACTGTGATTATTGATGCGAAAACAGATAAGATTATTGCTGACCTTCATGAAGATGGGGTGAGGTTTGTTGCTTTGAAGGGTGGCAATGGAGGGCATGGAAATGCTTATTACAAATCTTCTATTAAGCAAGCCCCTCATTATTCTCAAACGGGAGAGGTTACTGTTCAGCGTGAAGTAATTTTGGAACTTAAAACTATTGCTGATGTTGGTCTTGTTGGTTTTCCTAATGTTGGCAAGTCCACCTTGCTTTCTTGCATTTCAAATGCAAACCCTAAAATTGCAAACTATCCTTTTACCACCCTCTATCCAAATCTTGGCGTATGTGAGGTTAAGGGGCAAACTTTTGTTGTTGCGGATATTCCTGGTCTTATTGAGGGGGCAAGCGAGGGGCAGGGGCTCGGCCACTATTTCTTAAAGCATGTTGAAAGAGTAAGACTTATACTGCACCTTCTTGACATTTCTGAAAGTGAAGGGCGTGATTTTATTGATGATTATAAGAAAATCAACAATGAGTTAAATAGATATAGCAAAGAACTTGCTAAAACACCTCAAATTGTTGTTTTAAATAAGGTTGACCTTTTAAGTGATGAGGAACTTATTAAAAAGAAAAACAGATTTGAAAAGGAAGTTAAATTGCCTTATCTTGAAATCTCTGGTGCGACATATAAGGGTATTGAAGAATTAAAACTTAAAGTGCTTGAAAAACTTTCTACTCTTCCTAAGAAAGCGCCTATTGAAATTGAAGAGTATGATTTTGACCAAAAGGACAATACTTCAATTAAGATTGAAAGGGCAGATGATGGCACGTTTGTTGTAAGCGGTGGTAAGATTGATAGTTTTATTAGAGGGGTAGTACTGTCTGATACACGTTCATTTGCATATTTCCAAACAAGGCTTCAAGAAATGGGGATTATTGATATGCTTAAAGAAAGAGGTCTTAAAAACGGAGATAGTGTTAGAATAAAAGATATAGTGTTTGAATATGTAGACTAGCAACAATATATTGTAGGTTGTATGTATGCATACTAGTCAAATATTGCAAATTTTGTAAAGGAGAATTTATGATTACAACAAAACAAAGGGCACAACTGCGTGGTTTAGGAAATGCACTTGACCCTGTTATGCAGATAGGCAAAGAGGGACTCTCTCAAAACTCACTTGAGGCAATTTCAGCCTTACTTGAGGCAAGAGAACTTATTAAAATAAAGGTACTTAAAAATTGTGAACTGCGTGCAAGAGAGGTGTGTGATGAGGTTTGTAAAACCTTAAATGCTGATCCTGTGCAGGTTATTGGTTCTAATTTTATTATTTATAGAAAATCAAACAAGAAAGATTTTAAACACATAGACCTAATTTAAGGTCTTTTTTAAAGGATTTCTTCTTCACATATATTATTATAGAATGGGTTTGCGTAGGAAATTAGGGCAAAAATTAGAAGGGTAGAAGATATAATTGCATAATAGAGGTTTGCCCTGACAAACATGCTTGAAAGCAAGAGTATTACAGCGGAAAATAGGTATCCTTTTGTTCTTGAACGGTTAAATGAGTAGGCGATAAGGTCTTTTATAGACAATTTTTGAGCCTTTTTATAGTGCATTGAAATTTCAGGATATATTTCATATACCTTGTAAAGATGTTTATAGGTTTCAAATTTGTCTAAAATAACTATCTCATAATCAAAGTTTTTGGCAAATGCAAGGGTGGTTTTATCTGCTTCATTACAGGTGATAACCACTTTTTTTATTTCCGTTTCTTTTAGATTAGAAAGGATGTTTGTTAAATTGTCAATATTTAGTTTTGAAAATTGCATAAATGGATATAGCACGCTTTTTACTTTTTCACTGTGATTAATTAAGATATACTTTTCTTTTTTAGCAATGGAAGGATATTTACTTTTAACCAACTTATAGAAAAATTCCATAGGGTTTGGGGTGGTGGCAAGCGATAAAAACATATTCTCCGCCTCTTCTTTTTCTTTAATTTTTAGGCTGGATTTATTATATTTTTTATTAGCAATAATTCTTGTTGTAAAATCAATTATAAGTGTGGCGATTGCGGTAACTAAAAGCGACCACCAAATGGAGCGAATAAAGTAGCGTGACCACACAAAAATTATTAAAAAAATAATAAATATTTTTAGCACATTTTGTAATATAAATAATAATTTTTTCATGTTTAAATAATTGCCAAAAAATCGGCAAAATAAACACCGAATTTATTATTTAATTAATTTGACAATTTTTTTTTAATATTTTATAATTAATTCAAATTAGGAGGGTTTGTGAGTAATAAATATTTAAATTTTATTTTAACTGAAAAAGGCAAAAATGTGGCTTTTTATCAAATGCAGGAAGAAATGAAGTTTGCAAGCAGTATAATTATTCAGCATTTTAACACCGTTATTGAAAATAAGAAATTTGCAGACCTTTTGATGGCAAAGTTTAATATCTCTGATTTTCCAGAGGGGTATAATAGGGGTGAGTGGATTATTTTTGACTTTGGCGACACGGTGATTCATAGTTTTACACAGGATAAAAGGGAAAAATATAATTTGGATAAAATGTGGCAGAGTGCAAAAGTGGTTATATCACCTAAAAAATCAAAAAAATAAAGTGTATTTACTTTGTTTTTTTTTATTATTATGGTAATATTAATTTGTCTGGAGGTAGCAGTTGATAAAACTTTGCTATGTTTGCACGGGGAATACTTGTCGCTCAGTTATGGCAGAAAGGCTTACTAAGATGGAACTTAAAAAACTTGGTGTTAAAAATATCAAGGTGTCATCAAGAGGAATTAATGCTACTGGCGAAAATATTGCTGTCAATGCAAAATCTGTGCTGAAAAGATTTGGTGCAAGTGGTGCTAACAGGAAGTCTGTTAAACTTGGTAAACTAGACAGCAACACCTTATATGTCACCATGACGCAGTCACAAAAGAATGTGCTCGGGCAAGGAAAGGTGATAAGTCTTGGTAGTTTGATTGGCAAGGATATACAAGATCCTTATGGTCAAAATGAAGAAATCTATTTCAAGACGGCACAAGAAATCTATCAGGCTGTAAAAATTCTATTAAATAAAATGAGGGAGCAAAAATGATTATTTTAGCAAGCGATCATGCAGGGTATCTACTTAAAGAGGAGATTAAAAAGTTTTTCAATAAGGAAAACATTATTGCTATTGATGTTGGCTGTTATAGCAGAGAGGGTGGGGATGATTATCCTGACTTTGCAAAGGCAGGCAATGCTAAGGTGCTTGAAGACCCTCGCAATGTAGGTATTTATATTTGTGGTACTGGTAACGGTATGGTGATTGCCGCTAATAGAAATCCTAAAATACGGGCGGCTCTTTGCACAAGCGTTCCTGTTGCCTCTCTTGCAAGGGGGCATAATGACGCTAATGTATTGGTTTTACCTGGTCGTTTTATGAAACCTAAAAAGGCTATTAAGATTGTTAAAGTCTTTCTTACCACCGATTTTGAGGGTGGACGTCATGCAAGACGCCTTAAAAAATTATAGGAGGGAGTATGATAAATGTTCTTATCCCTGTTGTTGACAAACCAGAACAATTTTTAAAGTCAGCACGTGAGATTTGTGATGACATTAATCTTCAACTTGTAATTGGAGTTACTAAAACGATAGCAAATGTTTATGACTTTAATATCCCTAATGCGATTGTTAAGGTTTATGATGATGGTAGTGGCAGAGAGGAAATTATAAATGCTCTTCAACCACTTCTACTTGGCGAAGCGGTGTTTATTGCACGTAAGCCTTTTACTAGAGAAGAGTTTTATCAGTTTATAAATAAAGAGGCACAGATTGTCATATGTGAAGATAAGAAAATGAACCCAGTGTCAAGTTTATTTAATAATCTTTGGAGAAAGATTGTAAGGGCTATTTTTGGTGTAAAGTTTTTCCATGGTGATACCTCTCTTGTATATTTCAATGCGGGGCTTGGAAATGTTTTGACAAATGTAAGTAATCTATCTTATTGTACTAGGGTGGATAGATGGAAGGGGGTTACTCAGGATACGGTCAAATCATCTTCACCAAAAGCCAAAGTAAATTGTGATAAGGGAACGGGAGTAAGGCTTCTTTTGTTTGCAATATTGTCTTTAATGATAGGCGTTGTGGCAACTGCATTAATCAGTGTGTTCGTTAAAGTCAATGTTGTCATTGGTCTTCTTATTGCTTGTCTTGATATTATCTGCTTATCTACAAGTGCATTACTTATGATAACCTATCTATTCAATCTGAAAATAGGGAAAAAAGATATTAAAAAAGCCATTGAAGTGGCTAAAAAGGGGTGAGTTATGAAAAAAGTAAGAATTGGTATTAATGGGTTTGGTAGAATCGGTAGACTTGTTGCAAGGGTATGTGCTGATCGTGATGATGTTGTTGTCGTTGCTGTGAACGACCCATTCATCGACCTTGAATATGCTGAGTATCAATTTAATCATGATACTATTCATGGCAGTTTCAAAGGGTCTTGTAAGGTGAAAGATGGCAAACTGGTTGTAAATCGTAAACCTATTGTTTTCTTTGAAGAAAAAGACCCTAAAAATATTCCTTGGAAAGAATATGATGTTGACGTTGTGATTGAGGCTACTGGAAAGTTCACTAAACTTGAAGATGCACAACTTCACATTCAGGCAGGTGCAAAAAAGGTTATTATATCTGCACCTGGTAAAAATGGTGTGCCTATGTTTGTTATGGGCGTGAATGAAAATGAATATCAGAAAGATATGCTTGTAGTTTCAAACGCTTCTTGTACAACAAACTGTCTTGCTCCGCTTGCTAAAGTAATTCATGATAAGTTTGGAATTAAAGAGGGGCTTATGACTACTGTCCATTCTGCAACTGCAACCCAACTTACAGTAGATGGTTCTACTAAGAAAGATTGGCGTGCAGGCAGAGCGGCTTCTTATAACATTATCCCATCTTCAACAGGTGCTGCCAAAGCGGTGGGAGAGGTTATTCCTTCCCTTAAAGGAAAACTTACAGGAATGAGTTTCCGTGTGCCAACCCTTGATGTGTCAGTGGTTGACCTTACATGCACACTTGAAAAACCAACCACATATGAAAAGATAGTAAAGGAACTTAAAAAGGCTTCTCAAAATGAACTTGCTGGGGTGTTAGGCGTGACGGAAGAAGATGTCGTTTCCAGCGACTTTATCGGTGATAGTCGTACTTGTATCTTTGATGTAAAGGCAGGAATTATGCTTTCACCAACATTCGTTAAACTTGTAGCGTGGTATGATAATGAGTGGGGTTATTCAAACAAAACTGTTGACCTTGCCGTGCATATCTGCAAGTAAATATATAAAAGGAGGATATTATGGCTAAGAAAGAAAAACAAAAATCAACAACTACAACAACAAAATCAACTGCAAGGTGGAGTTTCCAAAAGATACTTGATTGCTTTGCATATTTTGGTACTGCATGTATCGCTATTGCACTTATTTTAAGTGTAATCTTTAAAGGAAATGGCGATTTATTTAAAGCGTTCTCTACCGTTGGTAATGCGATTGCTTATGTACTTGCAATGATTCTTGCTGCATTCTGGGTAAAGAGAAAACGTCATATTGCATGGTTGATTTGCTATATAGTTTTTGTAGTTATTATTATTGTAATGTATATCGTAACTTTAGTATAATGGCAAAATGATTAATTTTATAGTAACGCTTATTTCAATAATATGCATTTTAACATCTGGTTTATTAAAAAACGTATGGGCAGGATTTGTATATTTTGCCCTAGTTTTTTCTTGTTTTATAACACTATATTGGGCTATAATGCTGATTATAAAATATATAAATAAATATAGAAAAAATATAGATGAAGATTTTAATTTTTATGTTGCAACATTGGTTAATAAAACCAACCTTAATATTACAGATATAGAAAACAATAAAGCCTATTATCTTAAAAAATTTAAAAAATCACAGTGGACTCAAAAATGTGAAGCTTTGATTAAAATTGGGTTTTGTTTAGGTATTTTTATTGCATGTTTTGTTCTATTTTTTACTATATAAAAAGCGAGATTATTCGCTTTTTTATTTATGGCTAGAATTAAATACAACAATATTTTAATGGCGTTTTTAGTTGCGAAAATTGTGGGAGTATGATATAATTATCACAGTCTAATTAAACTAGAAAAAGGAGAAAATTATGTATAAGTACGATAGACAAGAAAAACAAGGTAAATTAAAGGTTACAATCAATTCAAAGGATTGGGAGGCTGCTCTTGAAAAAGCCTATGAAAAAAATAAAGGTAAATACAAGGTTCAAGGATTCCGCCAAGGTAAAGTGCCTAGAAGAGTAATTGAACAAAATTATGGTGATACTGTATTTTTTGATGACGCATTTAATGATGTTATATCACAAGAATTTGCTAAGTTTTTAAGAGAAAATAAAGACGTTCATCCTGCATCAATGCCAGATGTAAATATGGATAGTTTTACTGCTGATAAAGGTATTGAGGCAACATTAACTTTTGACCTTATGCCAGAGGTAACTCTTGGCTCTCTTTCTGCATTAAAAGCAAAAAAGACTAAGGCTAAGGTAGATGATAAGGCTGTTGAAGTTGAAATTGAAAGAATGAGAAGTGCTCATGCCAGATTTGTTGAAGCCGATAGAGAAGCAAAAAACGGTGATATAGTTTGTATCGATTTCTCTGGTTCTGTAAACGGCAAGAAGTTTGAGGGCGGTACTGCTGAAAATTATCGTCTTGAACTTGGCTCTCACACTTTCATTGAAGGATTTGAAGAACAATTAGTTGGTATGAAGAAAGGGGAAAGTAAAGATGTTAATGTAACATTCCCTAAAGAATATCATGAAGCAAGTCTTAAAGGAAAACCTGCTGTTTTTGCTGTAACAGTTAAAAAGGTTGAAGAAAAACAAGTGCCAGATGTTGATGACAAGTTTGTTTCTGATTGTACAGAATTTGAGACTCTTGATGAATATAAAAAGAGTATTAAGGAAAAACTTTTACAAGACGCTGAAAGAAAGGCTGACTTTGATTTTGAAAATGCTCTTATTGAAGAGGTGGTTGCTGGTGCAACAGTAGACATTCCACATTCTATGATTCATGATGAGGCTCATCATATGATTCATAATTTTGAGCATAGACTCTCTCATCAGAATATGACTTTGGAAACTTATCTTCAATACACAGGCTCTACCTTTGATGCTTTCCATGAAAAAATGGAAAAAGATGCAGAAAAGACTGTTAAAACAAGATTGGTACTTCAAAAGTTAATTTCTGAAAACAAGATTGAGGTAAGCGACGCTGACCTTGAAGAAAAATATAAGGTTTATGCTTCTCAATATGGCATGAGTGAAGAAGAACTTAAGAAAAATGTTTCACAGGATGATGTTGCATACTTTGAAAATGAAATTTTAATGGAAAAGGTAATCGCTTTCTTAAAGAGTAAACAAAGTAAGTAATTAACCGACTTTTTTCGCATGGTTTTTGCTAATGAAATTATGAGAATAAAAGTAAACTAATTAGGGAGGATATAATTATGTTAATTCCTATGGTTGTTGACCAAACAAATGGCGGAGAGAGGTCTTATGATATTTATTCAAGACTTCTTGAAGACCGTATCATCTTTTTAAATGGAGAGGTTGATGATAATCTTGCAAATAATGTTATCGCTCAACTTATCTATTTAGAGGGTAAGAATCCCGATAAAGATATTTATATCTATATCAATAGCCCTGGTGGAAGCGTAAGTGCAGGGCTTGCTATCTATGACACAATGAGATATATCAAGTGTGATGTTTCTACGATTTGTGTAGGACTTGCAGCATCAATGGGTGCATTCTTGCTTGCTGGCGGAACAAAAGGTAAAAGGTTTGCTCTTCCAAACAGCGAAATTATGATTCATCAACCTCTTGGTGGTGCTCAAGGACAGGCAAGTGATATTATGATTCAAGCAAATCAAATTGCAAAGATTAAGAAAAAGATTAACGATATGCTTAGCGAAAACACTGGAAAACCTATTGAAATTGTTGAAAAGGATACTGATAGGGATAACTATATGACTGCTGAGGAGGCAAAGGCGTACGGTCTTATTGATGAAATATTTGTATCACGTAAGAAGAAACAGTAAGGAGGGGTTATGATTGATGACGAATCTTGCAGTTGTTCGTTCTGCGGAAAATCACAAAAGAATGCTAAAAAGTTGGTGGCTAGTCCTGGTGGTGAGGCGTTTATTTGTGATGAGTGTATAAACATTTGTCGTGATATTTTAAGCGAAGAAGAAAAGAACTCTACCTTTGAGAAGATTGAACTTCCAACCCCTGCGGAGATTAAAAGCAGACTTGACGACTATATTATCGGACAGGACGAGGCAAAGCGCGTGCTTGCTGTTGCCGTTTATAACCATTATAAGCGTATTAATTATAATTTTTCAAATGGTAACGAAAATAAAGATGTTGAACTTGAAAAAAGCAACATTTTAATGGTTGGGCCAACTGGTTCTGGTAAGACGTTGCTTGCAAAAACTCTTGCTAAGATTTTGCAAGTACCTTTTGCGTCTGCTGACGCTACAACCTTAACAGAGGCTGGATATGTTGGTGACGATGTTGAAAATATTTTATTAAAACTTATTCAGAATGCTGATTACGATATAGGTAAGGCACAACGTGGCATTATTTATATTGATGAGATTGATAAGATTGCTAAGAAAACTCAGAATGTTTCTATAACACGTGATGTTGCTGGCGAAGGTGTGCAACAAGCACTTCTTAAAATTATGGAAAGTACTGTGGCAAATGTTCCACCTCAAGGTGGACGTAAACATCCACATCAAGAGATGCTTCAAATTGACACTACAAACATTTTGTTTATTTGTGGTGGAGCTTTTGTTGGGCTTGATAAGATTATCGAAAAACGTTTAAATGATACTTCTTCTCTTGGATTTAATGCTAATGTAACAGGTGAAAATGAGAAGATAAGTGCTGATATGGTAAAGGGCGTGCAACCAAACGACCTTATTAAGTTTGGTCTTATTCCAGAGTTTATCGGCAGACTTCCTGTTGTTGTTGGGCTTGATGACCTTGATGAAAAAGCACTATCTAAGATATTAGTTGAGCCAAAGAATTCAATTATAAAACAATATAAACTTATGTTTAAGATTGATGGTATTGATATTGAATTTTCAGAAGAGGCAATCAAGGCTGTGGCGAAACGGGCTATGGATTTAAAGACGGGTGCAAGGGGGCTTCGTACCATTCTTGAAACTAAGATGAACAGGCTTATGTATGATGTGCCAAGCCAAAAAGATATATCAAAGATTGTGGTTACTGACAAGTTTATTGAAATAGAAGATAGTCAGCCAGAAATTATTAAAATTGAAAATGAAAATAAAAAAGTAGGGTAGTCCCTACTTTTTTTATTCAGCCTCATTGTTAGTTGGTTGCTTTTTAGTATCTTCAGATGTTGCATTGTTGATTATATTAAGAAGATCCTCATCTTGCAATAATGTAAGTTGTACTTTTTCATAATCCTCATCAAAGATAATATGTTCGTGATAGTATGGTTCTGTATCAACATGAACGCGATTAGGATCTAAATCATGTGTAAGATATTTTGTTAACCTTCTAACATCACCACTATTTTCATAGGCTTTTATGATAAGGTCTTTATTATCAAGTACCTTGTTTATATCTAATTGAACTAATGATTCAAAATTGTCGCATTCAATGCCTGCTTTAACAAAATCGTCAAATTTAGGATGATTTTTAGGGATATAAGCTAATGCATATCCGCCAAATTTTTCGGCTTGGGAAGAAAGAAATTCTGTTGGGAGGTTTGATACTAGGTTTAAGTAGTCTTTTTCAGCCATATGCCTTCCGATTATGATAGAACACATTGCTTTATACACTTCTTCCAAAGTGTTATATTCAGGAAAAACTGTTGCAAGTTTCTCTATAAATTCAGTTTTTCTTAATAGTGGTTGATAACGGTTGATAATACTAGACAGTTCTACTGTTCCTCCAAAATGTTGTTCACGTTCAAATTCTTGTTGATATCTTAATTTGTAGTATTCAATCATAAAATCTTGGTTTTGTTGAAGAGTGTCGGTTGGGGTTTTGTATAATAGACTTTGTGTGTTTGCTTTATAAAAAGCAAGCATAAAGTCTGGGTCGTTATATTGTACGTCTGTTAAAAACACATCGCCAACATAAGGGGCGGTTTTAACATATTCCAAGTATTTTGCATTTATTTCTTCTTGTGAAGTTTTGCTTGTGATTTTTAATTTTTTGTTAAGTTTAAGAATCGCTTTTTCTTTTCTTTGATTATTCTTTTTAATCATTCGTTCTGTTCTTTTTTGTGAATACATTTTTTTAACTCCTACGAATGTATTATACCATAAGTTTTCATATAAAGCAATAGCATTTTATTTTTAAATTTCTAAGATTTCTTTAAATGCGTAAAGAAGTCCATCTTTATCAAATGGTTTTGTAATGAAGGTTGCTTGTTTTTTTACTTTTTCGATTGCATTTCCCATTGCGATAGACATGTCTGCGACTTTAAACATTGGAAGGTCATTTTCAGAGTCGCCAATAGCAACAAATTTATAGTTAGGATAAATTTTTCTAAAATATAAAAGTATTTGTGATTTATCAACCCCTTTTAGAGAAACATCAGAGTAATCTTCTGGCATATAGAAGAAATTAAAATTTTTGTTATTAGTAACCTTATTATCAATACGTCCATTAACTAGTAGTTGAAATATTTTGTTTTCTTTTATATCATTTTCAAGTTCTTGCCATGACACTTTAGTTGCAACAGTTTTATTTAAATAGTCCTCATTTTGTGAGATTGTTTTTTGTCCGTCTTCACATTTGTATTCCCATTCTATTTTATTGGTTTGAAGATAATCAACAAGTGAAGAAATTGAATTTTTATCAAAGGTTCTGCCTCTATAAACAATGGCTTTACTTTTAGAATCTATTATCAAACTTCCAAATAAAGCAGCATAAAAATCAAACACGGTAACGCCTTTAATTCTGTTAATAGATGGAAGGGCTCTTCCAGTAGCTAGCACAAAAATATGCCCACTTTTTTTCATTTTTTGCATTTGGCAAAGTGTTTTGTCGTCTATTTTATTTCCGTTTCTTTTAACTAGAGTGTTGTCAGCATCAATAAAGAATATATATTTATTCATATTTTATTTCCTAATATATAATCCCAACTTAGAAAAGTTGGGATTAAGATTTTTTGGTGCGGGCGGTGGGACTTGAACCCACACTCTTTCGAACACGCCCCTTAAACGTGCGCGTCTGCCATTCCGCCACGCCCGCAATTTTGCTATTAGAACACTTTTTTTATTATGCGCACGTTTTTCTTAAACGTGCGGTCTGCCACTTGCACCCCAAAAACGCTGTTTTCGGGGAACCCCGCATTCCGCCACGCCCGCATACCTATTTAAGTGTACTTTGTAAGTATACATAAATAAATATTTATTGTCAAGAAAAATTACATGTTTTTTAGTAACTTTTTGAAATCTTCTGGAAAATCTACTTCAAGTTCTATTTTTTTCTTTTCTACAGGATGAAAAAATGTTATCTTTTTGCAAAGAAGGGCGGTATGCGAAATTAATTCGCTTGCTTTTCCGTATAGGCTATCGCCGAGAAGCGGGTGTTCTATGCTGGAAAGATGTACTCGTATTTGGTGTGTTCTGCCATGTACAAGGTTAAGTTTTACTAGTGAATAGTTTTTAAATGTTTTAATAGGTGTAACATAGGTTATTGCTTCTTTACCATTTTCTGAAATTACACGTTTTCGCTGGTTTATACCATTTTCATTTATTGTTTCAATAGGTTTGTTTATTGTGATAGGTGTGTCGATTATACCTTCGCATATTGCGTAATATGTCTTTTCTACATTTTTAAGTTGATTTGAAGCAAATAGGCTCTTTGCAAATATAACAATGCCAGCAGTGTCTTTATCAAGCCTATTAATAACACGCAAGGTGAAGTTTGATAGGGTGGAAGAAAGATAATGTGCAACCGCACCAGATAAATTTTCTGTATAGTGTGATTTGGTAGGGATACTGGCTAGCCCACTTGTCTTGTTTACTATTAAATAATAATCATCTTCAAAAACTATATCTAGTGGTAGTATGCATTGCATAATACTTGATTTTGTAGTAGTATCTGCAACAACTTCAAGCGTGTCCTCTGGTTTTAAATCGGCTTTAATGGTGACTGGTGTTCCATTTTTCTTAATGTATCCTAATTCTTTGCGTAGAAAAGACATATACCTTTCTGAAAAGCCGTTTGTTTTTAGAAAATAGTATATATTTTTGTAGTTTTTATCAATTATGAACTTCTGATATTGCATATTGACATTTTAGCATAAAAGTTGATGTAAGCAAAACAAATACTTAAAATCAGTTGACAAAAAAGAGGTGAATTTGATATATTTTAATCATTAAAAACGATGATGAAAGATTAGTAACTTTGTTTAACCCTTTTGCAGAGAGTCCGCCATTTGCTGGAAGGTGGATAAAGGGTGTAGAGTGAATTCACTTTCGGAGTTGCACAAGGGAACAAATTTATTTTAAGTAGTTTGTGTCGGTTGCCTTGCCGTAACAGAGGTTAATAAGGGCTTTTAATAATTTAAAGGCTGAATTTAGGTGGTACAGCGGAAGGTTTCTTTCGCCCTAAAGGGGCAAGAGAAATCTTTTTTTATAAAAGGAGTTTGAAAGTTATGAAAGAACAGTTGCAAAGTATTAAGAATGAGGCGTTAGGAGAAATTGCAAAGGTAACATCACTTAAAGATGTGAATGATTTAAGGGTGAAATATCTAGGAAAGCAGGGGGCTCTTACAGCGATTCTTCGTGGTATGCGTGATGTTGCACCAGAAGATAGACCTGTGATTGGCGCATTGGTTAATGAGGTGAGAGATGCTATTGAGGCTGCATTGAAGGCTAAGGAGGAGGCAATCTCAAAAACTTTATTGGAAGAAAAATTAAGAAGTGAACAGATTGATATAACTCTTCCAAGTATTGAGATTAAAACAGGAGCACCTAACATCTTAGAGCATGTTATTGAAGAGGTTGAAGAAGTGTTTATGTCAATGGGTTATGATGTGGTTGATGGCCCTGAAATTGAAGAGGATAAATTTAACTTTGAACTTTTGAATATTCCAAAGGGACACCCAGCAAGAGATGCTCAGGATACATTCTATATTGAAGATGAGAAGGTGCTTCTTAGAAGTCAAACTTCTCCAGTGCAAGCAAGAACTATGCTTGCTGCAGGCGGGGATAAACCTATCAGAATGATTTGCCCTGGCAAGACCTATCGTAGAGATGCTGACGATGCAACACATTCGCATCAATTCATGCAGATTGAGGGATTGCTTGTTGACAAGAATATAAGCCTTTCAAACCTTAAAGGTACATTTGATGTGATTGCTAAAAAACTGTTTGGTGATAATGTAGAAACTAGATTTAGACCAAGTTATTATCGGTTTACAGAGCCATCTGTTGAAACAGATATCCCTTGTTTTGTTTGTAAGGGTAAGGGTTGTCCGCTTTGCAAGAATACTGGCTGGATTACTGTAAGTGGAGCAGGTATGGTTCACCCAAATGTGCTTCGTAATTGTGGTTATGACCCTGATGTTTGGACTGGATTTGCTTTTGGCTTTGGTGCTGAACGTCTTGCAATGCTTAAGTATGGTATAAGTGATATTAGAAAATTTTATCAGACAGACCTAAGAGAGTCGGCTGTGTTTGATAGAAAGGAGAACTAAGATGATAAGTTTAAATTGGGTTAAAGATTATATTGATATTAGCGATCAAGAGCCAAGTGAACTTGCCGTTAAGATTACTAAGGCTGGTGTTAATATTGAAAATGTTGTAAAGAGCCGTATTGACAATTTAGTAATCGGAAAGGTGTTAGAGTGCGTTATGCACCCAGATAGTGACCACTTGCACATATGTCAGGTGGATGTTGGAAACAAGGTGACTCAAATAGTATGTGGCGCTCCTAATGTGAGGGCGGGGCTTAAAGTGCTTGTGGCACTTCCTGGTTGTGTGCTTCCCGGTGATTTTGAGATTAAGGCAGGAAGGATTAGGGGGCAGGAATCAAATGGTATGATTTGTGCCTTATACGAACTTGGTCTTGAAAAAAAGACAGAAGAAACCTATGCAAAGGGAATTGCTGAAATTGATACAGAGTTAGAGGCAGGTGCTGACGCAAATATTTATCTTGGTACAGATGACACCATGTATGAACTTGATGTTTACAAGCATAGAAATAATGATTGTTATTATCATATCGGTTTTGCGTATGAGATTGCTTCAATACTTAATAGAAAGGTTAAGTTGCCAGTATCAAACTATATGCCTATAAATGATGATGTTAACAAATATGCAACAGTTGAAGTGAAAACAGATAAATGTCCTTTCTACCTTGCAAAGATGGTTAAGGGTGTTGGGATTGCCCAGTCGCCAGAGTTTATCAAGAAAAGACTTGTTGCGGCTGGTATGCGTCCAATAAATAATGTGGTTGACATTTCAAATTATGTTATGCTTGAATACGGTCAACCACTTCATTTCTTTGACAAGGATAAAGTTGGAAATAGAATTTTAGTTCGTGATGCTAAAGAGGGGGAGGAGATTGTTACCTTAGACGGCAATAAGAGAACTTTGAAAGCGTCAGACATTGTTATTACTGATGGCGAAAAACCTATTTGTATTGCAGGCGTAATGGGTGGCGAAAATACTGAGGTTGATAACAACACGAAAGATATACTTATTGAAAGTGCTATCTTTGATGCTGTTAGTATTCGTTATACCGCCTCTAATTTGGATTTAAGAAGTGAGGCTTCAATTAGATATGGAAAGGGGCTTAACTATGAGTATACCTTAGAGGCAATAGAGCGTGCTTGCTATTTGCTTGAAAAATATGCTGGTGCTAAAGTTTTGAAAGGTATTATAAAACATGATAAATTGGGTAAAAAGGTAAAAGTGGTTAAGTTTAAAACTGCAACAGTATCTACTATGCTGGGACTTAGTCTTACCGATGATGATGTTAAGTCGGAGCTTAGTAGGCTTGATTTTCCTTATCAGTATAATTGTGGAGAGTTTATTGTTACAATTCCAAACAGAAGGCTTGATATTGATGAAAATGTAAATGATATAGCTGAGGAAATTGGACGTTTGTATGGCTATCATAACTTGCAGTCAAGTTTACCTTGTGTCACTACTAAGCGTGGTGTTTATGTTGGTGATGTAAAAATAAGAAAAGAGGTTTCTAAAAGGCTTAGAAGTCTTGGCTTGAATGAAAGTAAAACTTATACTCTTACAAGTGAAGATATGGCTAAGACATTTAATTATGAGGGTAAGAAGCAGATAAAACTTTCTAATCCTATGACTATAGATAAGTCGGTGGTAAGAACAAGTGTGCTTCCATCACTTATAAGTGTGTATGAGTATAACAAGGCACGTAATGTTAAAGATGTTATGCTCTATGAAATTTCTAAGACTTATGATGTCGATTATGTAGAAGATATCAAGGTTGGCGTTTTGATGAAGGGATGCTATCTTGGAAATGAATGGCAGGGAGTGAATGTTAAAGTTGATTTCTATTGCTTAAAGGGTATACTTGAGAACTTACTCAATTATCTTGGCTTTAAAAACAGATATAGTTTTGTTAAAGCGGAAATAGATACTCTTCATCCTGGAATTTGTGCGAAAGTTTTGCTCGATAGGGATATGGTTGGTGTAATTGGAAGGGTACATCCAAGTTATAAGAAAGATGATATCTATGTGGCAGAACTTTCTTTAACAAAACTTTATAACAAACAAATTAAACCTCTTAAATTTAAAGAGGCAAATAAATATCCAGAAATGGTGAAAGATGTCGCTTTTGTTGTTGATAATACGCTGGAAAGTGAGGTGGTAAGAACTCAAATTAAGCGTTCTGGTGGAAAACTTTTGGATTCTTGCAAAGAGTTTGATGTTTATAACAATGTTGAACCAGGTAAAAAATCTATTGCTTATTCATTGACGTTTAAGGATACAACAAAAACACTTCTTGAAGAAGAGGTTATGGCTGTGTTTAATAAGATAATCAGTGATGTGGAAAGCAAACTTGGTGCGAAATTGAGATAAAACAATATTTTGTGGATATTATGTTAGACATAATACTATATAGAAGGATAAAATGGTTTATTTAGATAATGCTGCAACAACTAAAATGTTTGAAGAATGCACGGATATAATTAAGAGATATGCGTGTGAGGATTTTTATAATCCTTCTGCGGGTTATGTTTCTGCAATATCTGTTTCAAAAGAGTTGGATGATGCTAGGAAGTCGCTTCTTAATAAACTTGGTGCAAGTAAGGGTGATGTGATATTCACGGGTGGAGCGACTGAAAGCAATAACCTTGCAATTATGGGAAGTGCTAGAAATGGCAGGTGGGAATATGTTTTTTCTGCTGGCGAACATCCTAGTGTTTATAACACTGCTATGCATTTGAAAGAACTTGGCTTTGTTGTGCATTTTGTGCCATTACAGACAAACGGACAGGTGGATTATGATGCACTTGAAGGTGTATTAAATGAAAAAACAAGACTCATTTCTGTTATTCATGTAAGCAATGAAACGGGTGCTATTAATGATATTGCCCGTGTTAATAAATTGCGTAATAAATATTCTCCAAAGGCACTTTTGCATTGTGATGGGGTGCAGGCGTTCTGTAAGATTCCTTTTAGACTTGATGAATTGGGGGCTGATTTGTACTCAATATCCGCACATAAGTTTCATGGGGCAAAAGGGGTTGGTGCTCTTTATGTTAAAAATAAAAGTTCTCTAAAAAATATTGTATATGGTGGAGGACAAGAAGGAGGCTACCGTTCTGGCACTGAGAATGTTGCTGGTATCAAGGCTATGCAGTATGCTTTAGAACAAATAGATATAAAAAATAATTATATAAAGGTTGAGCGTTGCAAAAAAGGTTTTCTTACGGGGCTGTTGCAAGATGGTGTTGAGTATATCGATACCGATAATCCTTATATTCTAAGTATTAGTTTTAAAGGGGTTAATGGAGAAACTCTTATGCGTGCCCTTGAAGATAAGGTTGTTGTAAGTACAGGGAGTGCTTGTTCTAGCAAGCATGCTGGAAATCGTGTGCTAAGCGAAATGAAACTTTCGCCACAGCGGATAAAGTCAAGTATCCGTGTTAGTTTTGATGGTGGTCTTGATGAACTTGAAGTGATGAAAGCGGGCGAATATATAGCACAAACTTATGAAAAGATACTGGAGAAGGTAAGATGAAAAATGTTATACTTTTGCGATTTGGAGAATTGTATCTTAAGGGTAAAAATCGCAACATCTTTGAGAAGAAACTGATTGATAATATAAAGAAGAAGTTGAAAGGAGAGGTGTTTTCTTTTGACTATACGTTTGGCCGTTATATAATAAGTGGCTATAATGCAGAGCGTGAGGATATTATCATAAATAAACTTCAAATGGTGTTTGGCTTGCATAGCCTTAGTAAGGCGGTTGAGGTAGATGCGAGCATAGATGTAATTAAAGAAGAGGTTAAGAAGATAAGGGTTGATAATAAAACTTTTAAGGTTGTTGCTAAACGTGCTGATAAAACCTTTCCTATGCGTTCTATGGAGTTAGCGGCAGAACTTGGTGGAGTTGTGCTTGACAATAATAAATGTAAGGTTGACTTATATAATCCGCAGGTTGTTATAAATGTTGATGTTCGTGAGAACAAGAAGGCTTATATTTATTTTGAAAATATTATATGTCAAGGCGGGCTTCCTCTTGGCACGGCAGGTAAGGCACTCTTGCTGTTATCTGGTGGAATTGATAGTCCTGTAGCGGGATATTTAATGGCAAAACGTGGACTTGAAATTGAAGCGTTACATTTTCATTCTTATCCTTATACAAGTGAGCGTGCAAAGGAAAAGGTGATTGAGCTTGCCCGAAAACTTACTGGATATACTGGTAAGATTAAACTTCATGTTGTGTCTTTCACAAAGGTGCAGGAAGAGATACATAAGAAATGTGTTCCTGAATATATGATTACGATTATGCGTAGGATTATGATGAGGATTGCAGAGAAGATTTGTGAGAAAAATGAACTTGGTGCGATTGTGACAGGAGAAAGTCTTGGGCAGGTGGCAAGTCAGACTATGCAAAGTATGACTGTGACAGGTGGCGTGATAGAACGTGTTCCAGTGTTTAGACCATGTATCGCTATGGATAAAACTGAGATTATGAATATTGCTAATAAAATTGATACCTATGAAACATCAATTCTTCCTTACGAAGATTGTTGCACGGTGTTCCTTCCAAAATATCCTGTAATTAAACCTACTATTGAAAAAGCAGAAAAGGAAGAATCTCATCTTGACCTAAACGCCTTGATTGAGGAGTGTCTTGCGGGGGAAGAGATTATAGTTGTAGAATAAAAAAGAGAACTTTCAAAGTTCTCTTTTTTTATTGTTCGCCTTCACCTTCATTTGTCTTGTATCCTAAAACCACCATGTTTTCTTTATCTAATAGTCCATCAAATTCAAGTGGAATAATTTTGTCAAAGAATTTAATTTTTTTGAAATAGTCTAGGTATTGTTGTCTGATTTCATTAAGCTCATCAAGATTGCAAATTGCTCTAAATTCAAGTGCTTGATCTGCAAAATTCCAATGAGTTAACACTCCATGTTTTGTGATGTCTTTTATGTCTTTATAAATTTTTTTTATTTCAGCTGGAGTTCCATTGATGAGATTCTCGCTAGTGATACGGCCTTCATTTTCGGTCATCCAAAGGCTGGGTGATAATGATTTTTTATCGTCTAATCCGTGCCTTGTTAAGTCTAGTAGACAATATGCCACAGGCCATACTGTTACGTTATCAACAACTTCATTGTGATGATTAACCCAACAAATATCTCGGGTTATTCCGTAATTTTTACATATTTCAGCCCCATTGGTGAGTGCCTTGTGATAATCTTCTTTATTCACATTTATAAGATAGCGTCCGGCGTAGCTACTCCAATCGCTTTCAATATTTTTCCATTTTAGTCCTTTAATCATATCGAGAGCAGGTTGTTTATCTGCTGAAATAAATACTGCTTTTGTTTCTTTGTTCTCCATAGTTTACTCCTTTATGCTTCTATTCTACCATAGATGAATAGAGTTTGTCAAGATAGAATTTTGTTTTAAGACATATTAGCGACTTATGCATGCTCATCTATATTTATAAATTTTGTTTTTATAAATTTGCATAAAGTTAAATTTATATAAAAAATGCGTGAATATTTATGCAAAAATCACTTGCATAATTATAAAAAATGTTGTATAATAATCAAAAATGCATGAATATTCATAAATTTATAATTATGCATAATGGCTACAAGCCCCTAAATTAAAGGGATGTAGCGATTTAAGGAGAAAGGCTATGGCAAGAAGTGCAAGGCAGTCTAAAATCTTAGAACTCATCTCTACAAAGGAGATTGAGACCCAAGATGAACTGGCTAGAGAACTTAAAAATGCAAATTTTGATATTACACAAGCCACAATATCAAGAGATATTAAGGAACTTGGTCTTACCAAAATTTTGTCTAGTTCTGGTAAATATAAGTATTGTTTTGTTGGTTCTGACGAACAAGTCATTTCTAATAAGTACATAACTATTTTTAAAGAAGCTGTTATTTCTGTTAAGTCTGCACTTAATCTTGTTGTTGTAAAAACAATCAAAGGTATGGGTGCAGGTGTTGCAAGTTTTGTTGATAAACTTAACCTTACCGACCTTATGGGGGCAGTCAGCGGAGATGATACTGTTATGCTTATTTTCCCTACCACAACTCTTGCCAGTGAAGTGGTTGCCACCTTATCTGATATCCTTGCCTAAGGAGTGAGAAATGCTTCAAACCTTAAAGATAAAAAACGTAGCATTAATTAAAGATTTAGAAATCAATTTCAATAAAGGTTTTAATGTTCTGCTTGGCGAAACTGGTGCGGGCAAGAGCATTATTTTTGATGCACTTAACTTTGCTCTTGGTGCGAAGGCGGACAAAACCCTTCTTAGAAGTGGCGAAAATGTGATGAAGGTGGAGGCGTTATTTTCTGACCTTAATCCACTAGCGGTAAGTGCTTTGCAAGAACTTGGTGTGATAGACGAGGGCAATGAAATAGTTTTATCTCGTAGCCTTGACAGTGATGGTAAAAGTGTTATTCGAATTAATGGAAGTCCTGCCACCGCACTTATTCTTAAAAATGTGGGAAGTGTTTTAGTTGACAGTTATTCACAGCATGAAGCATTGGAACTTCTTAAAAGTAAAAATCATCTTATTATGCTTGACAGGCTTGGTAGTGATACAATTAAAAATATAAAAGATAGTTTAACTACTGAGTATGAAAAATATCAAGAGATTGTAAAAAAGATTAAAAGCCTCGGTGGCAATGAGTTTGAGCGTGAACGTACAAAGGACCTTCTTTCTTATCAGATTAAAGAGATTGAAGAGGCGGAACTTTATATTGGCGAAGCGGAAGAAGTTAAAGAGCGAATAGACCTCCTTTCCAGCAGTGAAAAAATTTTTGAAGCTGTAAATGAATGTGAGAATCTGCTTGAAAATTCAAGTATGAGTGCGATTGGTAGCGTTCATGAATCTGTTAATTTACTTGCTCCGCTTTCAAAAATTGAAGCGATTGATAGTGCTAGAGAAAGGCTTAATAATGTTAGATATGAACTTCAAGATATTTCACAGACGCTGAAAGATATTCGTGATAATACGGCGTTTGATGAAGGCGAACTTGATAGATTGGATAGACGAAAGGACCTTATAAAACTCCTTTGCAAAAAATATGGTGGAAGTGAAGAAAATGTTTTGAAGTTTTTGGAAGAAGCAAGGGTTCGTCTTGATGAACTGAATCAAAGTGAGGAACTGCTTGTTAAACTTGAAAACGAGAAAACAAAGCAGGAGAAGATTATCAACCAAATTTGTGAAAGACTTAGCGATATGCGTAAGGCTATTGCCAAAGATGTTGAAGAAAAAATTGTAAATGAACTCAGAGAACTTGGTATGAAATCTACAAGTTTTGTTGTTAAGTTTGGTCGTATGCCTGACTTTACAGATAATGGGTTTGATGAGGTGGAATTTACTTTCTCTGCAAACAAGGGACAAGAGGTTAAGGCACTTGCCAAGACGGCATCTGGGGGTGAGATGAGTCGGGTTATGCTTGCATTTAAGACCATTTTTGCCCGTGCGGGACTTGCGGAAACCCTTATATTTGATGAGGTTGATGCGGGAATTAGCGGAGAGATTGGCTATGTGGTTGGTGAGAAGGTCTCAACCCTTGCAAAATCAGCACAGGTGTTGTGTGTGACACACTTGCCTCAAGTGGCAAGTCAAGGGGATGCTTTCTACTTTGTTTCTAAAACTAGTGATGCAACTAATACATATACCTCTGTGAAAGACTTAAAAGATAATGACATTATTTACGAACTTGCACGTATGCTTGGTGGAGATAGTGTAACAGAGGTTGCAATCGCTCATATAAAGGAAATGAGAAAGAGGGCTGGCAAAGCATAATTTAAAGAAAATTGAATAGACTAAGTGGCTAGAAAGGGGTTGTTGAAAACCTTTTTACACTTAGTCTTTTTTATTGGAGTTTGTATGAAGTTTTTGAAAAGAATTGTTCCGATTGTATATATCGTTGTTTTTCTTTCAATTGCCATAGTTAGCAATGTTGATTTTA
Source organism: uncultured Bacillota bacterium (assembly GCA_948465545.1). Lineage (GTDB taxonomy): Bacteria > Bacillota > Clostridia > Christensenellales > UBA1242 > Caccovivens. Next base: position 79,916 of record CAOJXO010000002.1, on the reverse strand, counting down.
AGGGAGTGTTTTCTCTTCCAGATGGCTTTGTTGCAAGTTATAGTGATATTGATAATGTTAATGATAATTCGCTTCTTGGGGGATTTATTAGGGCGTCTATTGAGAAGAATCAGACGAGCGTGGATAGTCAACATGATGACGAAGGAGTAATCATATTTAAACTTTTTAATTTAATTCCTATTAGGAAAGTAAATGTGCGTATTTTGCCGGAAGAAGAGGTTTATGTAGGTGGAAATCCAATAGGTATGAGTCTTAACACAAGTGGAGCGATGGTTGTTAGTGACACCTTTGTTGATACAACTCAAGGAAAGGTTGAAACTTATAAGAGTTCGGAATTTAAGGCTGGTGATATTATTAAAAAGATAAACAGCAAAGAAATAAATAAAATTTCAGATATAAGTGAAGCTTTGTCAAATGTGAATAGTGATAAGGTTAAAATAGAATATTTACGTAAAAATCAAAACAAGGTTGCTGATGTTAAACTGCTTAAAGATGAAAACGGAAAGTATAAGTTAGGGCTTTGGGTGAGAGATGACGTTTCTGGTATAGGTACACTTACTTATGTGGATAAAAACACTCATAATTATGCTGCTCTGGGGCATGCAGTTACTGATAGTAGTGGGGGAAACATTATTCCTATTGCAGATGGAAAAATATATGAATGCTCTTTGCTTGGGATTGATAAGGGGGAGCGAAATAACCCTGGCGAACTGCGTTGCCTTTTTGTCCAGACTGATGAAAAGGGGAATATAGAAAAAAATACGCAATTTGGAATTTTCGGGCATCTTGATGATATTGAAAATATTGTTGATAGCAATTTGACTGCTAAAGTTGGTGGTAGACTTGGGGTTGTGCCTGGTAAAGCAACGATTGTTTCAAGTGTAAGCGGAATTAGAGAAGAATATGAAATTGAGATTATAAAAGCAAACTATCAAAAGAAATCTAATGACAAAAGTATTGTATTTAGGGTGAAGGATAAAAGACTTCTTGACCTTACTGGCGGAATTGTTCAAGGAATGAGCGGTTCTCCTATCATGCAAAACGGAAAGATTATTGGTGCTGTTACGCATGTGTTTTTATCTGATCCAACAAAGGGCTATGGGGTGTATACAGATTGGATGAAAAATTAGAATATATGTAATAAAATTTGTTTTATAACACATTCTAAAGTTAAAGGAGGGGTTATGGCGATTATAAATTTAATAGCATACATTATACTTTTAATCGGAGGGCTTAACTGGGGAATTGTTGGTATCTTTAACTGGAACTTAGTTGAAGCAATCTTTGGTGGGTTTAATGTTGGCTCAATTATTATTTATATTATAGTTCTTCTTGCTGCATTATGGCTTATTATTTCAGCCATTATCAACAAGGGTGTAATTCGTATTTGGCCTAAGAGTAATAATGATAAAAATTAAAGCAAACCTTGCTTTAATTTTTTTATTGTTTCAATATAAATTTATTTGCTAAAAGAAATATAGTGAGGTATAATATAATTGAATAAATAATAAAGGAAGGTAATATTATGAAACGAATAGCGAAAGTATTCGGAGTCATAATATCCCTAATTTCCCTCCTGAGCGGCGTAACACTAGTAGCCTTATCGGGGGGGGGATTTTTGACTCTGTTCCAAATAAAAAAGTTGAAAGCAATATAGATGCGAGTGAAACGACGGTGTTGCCGTCAGGGGATACGGAATTGGCGATTCCTAGCGATATGAATAAATGGAACAAATACTCTGAGCCAAATGGCTTTTTATCTATTTCTTATAATTCAAAATCATATACTAATGAAATAACTATACAAGGCGTTAGTGGTTGGGAGATCCTTGGTTTATCAGTATCAGTTAAACGAAACACTTCTTATAAAGTAAGTTTTAATTATGCTATGCCAACTTATCCTCTTACTAATACTTCTGTTACTGGATTGGTTGTAGGAGCAAGTTCATATCAGCCAAGTGGAGATGTTTTGGGGGATTTAGGATATGCGGTATTCCCTGCACAAAAATCTTATGGCACTCTATCATTTAATTTTAATTCAGGTAATAGAACTAATGTTTACATATTTTTCAATTTTGGATATGTTGAAGATGGAAAGCCTTATACTTTTAAATTAAGTAATGCTTTTACAACTTGGGAAGATAAGGCTGCCTCTTCTTATGAAAGTGGAAATGGAAGTGAGAGCGATCCATATATTATTAAATCTGCAGAACAACTGGCATATCTTGCATTAGAATGCAGTTCTAGTACTCTAAGAGGAAAGTATTACGCACTTGGTGCATCAATTAATTTGTCAGGAATGCTTTGGAATCCGATTGGTAACAACAAATTTAACTTTGGCGGAGTATTTGATGGGAGAAATTATACTATTAGTGGTATGACTGTGTTTGATGGAATCTCGCCTTCTGTAGGGTTGTTTAGTGTATTGGAAGGGGGTGTTGTTAAAAATCTTATATTATCAAGCAGTATAATATACTTGGCTGGTGATGGTGGTAGTATTGCTGGAAAAGTAGTAAGCAGTAATTCTTTAGTTGAAAATTGTATTATAGAAAATGTTAATTTTAGCAGTCTTTTACAAGAAAATGATGCTTATTTTGGTTCTATTGCTGGAATTATTGGTGTTAATGCTGGAAGAGTTCAAAATTGTATTGTTAGAAATATAAATATAGTTACTCAGAGGTGTCATAGTTGTTCTGGGATTGTATCTGCTAACAATAATGGAATTGTTAAAAACTGTGTAATTATGAATTCTACAATTAATGGTGGAGTTGAGAATAGAAATGAAGTTGTTGATAGATCTTGGAACGGGGCAATAGTTACTTCTTGCTATGCAACAAATGTATTGATTATATATTCTGGAAATATACAAACTAAAAATACTATGCGAGGAAATTATGCTTCATGGGGAGATTTTGTATCTTTATATGGAGTTAATGAGGGCTACCCAATCCCTAAAAGTTTAGTACTGCTTGGAAATGTAGTTTCACAAACATCTGAGGAGATATATAATATCTTGATTGAATTAGGAATTAAATAAAAAAAGACGTCGCGGTAAGCGATGTCTTTTTTAACACAAAATTCTTTAATTTTTATTGATTTATTTAAGTTTAACGGTTGCGCCAGCTTCTTTAAGTTTAGCTTCGATTTCTTTAGCTTCAGCAGTTGGAACGTTTTCTTTGATTTTGCTTGGAGCGGCTTCAACAAGAGCTTTAGCTTCGCTAAGTCCAAGTCCAGTGATTTCTCTTACAGCCTTGATAACTGCGATTTTGTTTGCGCCGATTTCAGCAAGTTCAACTGTGAATTCGCTCTTTTCTTCAGCGGCTGGAGCAGCAGCACCAGCTGGAGCAGCAGCAACTGCAACTGGGGCAGCAGCGCTAACACCAAATTTGTCTTCAAGTGCCTTAACAAGTTCAGACACTTCAACGATTGTTAATTTTTCGATTTCTTCAACGATTTTTGTAATATCAGCCATTTTTATTCTCCTCCGATTTTTTTGCGGTTTCACCGCTTTTTGATTTATTTTTTTAAGTACATCTTGTACTCAGAATGCGACTAAGTCGCTTTGCGGATTATCCGCTTTTTGTTTTTCTTCTATTTCAAGAAGGGTTGTGGCTAAGCCACTTATTACAAGAAGTGCAGAGCCAAGCACTTTCTCGTAATTGTTATTTTGTTGCTATTGCATTTAAAGCGATAGCGAGCCCTTGTGTAGGGGCATTAAGAACTCTGCAAAGAGCACTAGCAGGCCCATTGAGAGTACCAAGTAATTTGGCGAGTAACACTTCTTTGCTTGGAAGTTTTGCGAGTTCTTCAATTTCCTTGCCTTCAACGAAGCTTCCATTAAGTAAACCAAATTTAACGGTTAATTTCTTTGTTTTTGTAGCAGTGTCGCAAACAATCTTTGCGCCAGCCACTTCATCATCATAACTAAAAGCAACCGCACTTGTGCCTTGAAGATATTCTTCTGCACCTTGGATACCAAGTTCGTTAAGTGCAAGGAGCATTAATCTGTTTTTGTAGACTTTGTATTCGCTACCGTTCTTTTTGAACTCACGACGCATAGCATTGTCTTCTTCAACAGTAAGTCCGCGATAATCAACGAAAGTTACAGATTTTGCTCTTGAGAGTTTATCTTTAATTTCGCTAACTATTTGCTTTTTTGCTTCTAAATTAGCACTCATGTCCTTTTCTCCTTTTTTAAGAATTTTGTGTATTAAAACAAAAATCTCTATGCCATAGGAAAAGGGCATAGAGATAAAATATATTTATCTAAACCTTCTTCCTCGGCAAGCACATTTTGCAATGTTTACGTTTTCACACTTGCTGTCTATGGACAAGAATTTTATTTTAACAGGATTTATTATACTTATATAACTATTGCTTGTCAACTGATTTTTGCAATATTTTCAAATTTATTTTTATTAGGGCTAGGGGAGTGACTAAGGAACAAACAAAAAAGAAGGTCTTATAATAAAAGAACTTCTTTTTCGTTAAATGTGAAGCATATCTCCTTCACATTTATTATGGTGTGCCGTTTTGCAAATAATATGCATGGTTTTATAACTTTTTATAAACTTCACCTTTTCTTAGTAAATAGCAATCTCCATGCATCTTATACACACCCCTGTTAAATAGGATATAACTTCCGTCTGGAATAGCAAGAATATCATGTTTGAAACTAAATGGCAGTGCATAGTCCTCTAAAACCTTTATTCTTTCATACTCATAAAGATATGTCTTTCCATCGCAATGAGGTATAATGTATTCGTCAAAGAAGCCCATACCTTTTGTAACAAGAGGTTGACCTAAATCGGCAAGTTCTTCAGGGAAGTTTAATACGTGCTTGCATTGATTCATTGTGCCAGCAGAAAGTCCGATTATCAAGCCTTTGTAATTTTTTAATAATTTTTTCAGTTTGATTTGTTTAAAGAATTTCATTTGGCGAATTATTTTTCCGCCCATAAGAATTATAATGCTAGCGTTCTCAATGATGGATTTAGCGTCTTTTGCGTTTCTGTTATCAAGTACGACCATTTCTTTAAATTTAAAACCTGACATTGCAAAAGATTTAAAACGGATTTCAGCAGATGTGTCGTTTTGTTCAAAAGTATTCGGGTCGTTTGCAATAAAAACAAAACTGTTTTTATGTGGTAAATGCCTTTTAATATTATCTAACAGTTTGTTTGAGTTCTCAAGTTTGATAGGGTGGCGTACGCCGTTCTCATCTTTGTTATGTGTATGTAAGTCACTTGCTAAAATTGATGTGAATTTAACTGATTCTCTTTTCATATTTATTCTCCATTTCTTAGTTTAACTTTGTCAGCGATTGCTTTTCTCATATCTTCATTTATTGCAGCGTAGTGTTTCTTTGTAGTATTTACATCTTTGTGTCCTAAGACATCTGCAACAATATAAATGTCTTTTGTTTCTCTATATAAGTTTGTGCCGTATGTGCTACGTAGTTTGTGTGGGGAAATCTTTTTAAGAGGGGTGGCAAGCTGGGCGTATTTCTTCACCATATTCTCAACCGCTCTAATTGAGATACGTTTGTTTTGAAGGGAGATAAACATTGCCTTTTCATTCTTATCAAGTTCTAAGTTTGCACGTTTTTCAAGCCAAGTTTTAAGTGCCATGGCTACTTCGTTTGAAAAGTATAATACTGCTTGGTTTCCACCTTTTCGTGTAACTACAAAAGCGTTTTGATTGAAATCGAAACTGTTGACATCAAGCCCTACAAGTTCTGAAATACGAATACCAGTGCCTAGAAATAGGGTGATGATAGCGTTATCTCTTTCAAATGTATTTTTGTTGTAGGCTATTTGCTTCTTGGTAAATTCAGTAGGATTTTCAATTTTATCCATAAGGGTAAACACTTCTTGTTGTTCTAGCCTTATAATCTCTTTATTATGGAGTTTTGGTGTTTCAATCTTGCTTGCAATATTAGATGTAATCATATCATGGTTAAATAGGTATTTAAATAGGCTTCTTATAGAAGCAAGTTTGCGTGCCTTTCCTTTTTCACTGTTTCTATAAGTCTTTCCGTCTTTTTCGTAGAATGCTATATAAGATAAAAACTGCTCTATATGGCGGGCTTTTAAAGTATCTAAGTCTTGTGTTGTGATTTCTGTAGGGGATTTTTTAAAAACAAATTCAGATAGGTAGTCAAAAAACACAACAAAGTCCATAGCATAATTGTATCTTGTGAGTGAAGATGTATTATTTTCAACACCTACAAAGAAATCATAACAAAACTCTGGAAGGGTGTCTAAATATTTTCCAGTTTTAATGCGGTTTTGTACATCTCGTTTTTCATAAAATGAAAGTTTATCCATATTTTCATTATATACTTTTAGATTTAAAATGTAAAGTAAATAATATACCATATATAGTAGTATGTTTAACATAATAGCCACAATCGCCACAAGAATTTGTTTGACTTGTTTTTTATTTGCTTGACTAATATAAAGTTAAAAATCTATACTTATAAATAATAAGGAGAAAAACATGATAGACATTAATTTGATAAGGACTAATCCTAATTTAGTAAAGGAAAATATTAAGAAAAAATTTCAAGACCAAAAACTTCCATATGTTGATGAGGTCATTGCTCTTGACGCTAAAATTCGTGCTTTAAAACAAGAAGGCGATGAGCTTCGTGCATCAAGAAACGCATTAAGTGGCAAAATCGGGCTGTTAATGCGTGAGAAAAAGATTGCAGAGGCAAAAGAAGTTAAAGCAACTGTTGTAAAAAATAATGAACGTATTGTCGAAATTGAAGCCGAAGAAGGGAAATTGTCTGAAGAACTTAAAAAGCGTATGATGGCAATTCCTAATATCATTGCTGACGATGTTCCTATTGGCAAAGATGACTCTCAAAATGTGCCAAATGAGTACTTTGGAGATGCAAAAGTGCCAGATTTTGAAGTACCTTACCATGCAGATATCATGGAAAGATTTAATGGGCTTGACCTTGATAGTGCTAGAAGAACAAGCGGAACAGGATTTTATTACCTCTGTGGCGATATTGCAAGATTACATTCGTCAATTTTGTCTTATGCAAGAGATTTTATGATTGATAAAGGATTCACTTATTGCGTGCCTCCATTTATGATTAGAAGCGACGTTGTAAACGGCGTTATGAGTTTTGAAGAAATGGCAAACATGATGTATAAGATTGAAGGCGAAGACTTATATCTTATTGGAACAAGTGAACATTCTATGATTGGTAGATATAAGGATACTATTGTTAAAGAAGATAGTTTGCCATTATGTTTAACATCTTATTCTCCATGTTTCAGAAAAGAAGTTGGGGCTCATGGTATTGAGGAACGTGGCGTTTATCGTATCCATCAGTTTGAAAAGCAAGAAATGGTTGTAATTTGTAAGCCAGAAGAGTCAATGGATTGGTACAACAAGATGTGGAAGATTACCGTAGACTTCTTCAGAAGCCTTGATATTCCTGTTAGAACGCTTGAATGTTGCAGTGGTGACCTTGCAGACCTCAAGGTAAAGAGTTGTGATGTTGAGGCTTGGAGTCCTAGACAAAAGAAATATTTTGAGGTTGGTTCTTGTTCTAATTTAGGCGACGCACAGGCTAGACGTCTTGGAATTAGATATAAAACTGACAAAGGTAGCGTGCTTGCACATACTTTAAATAATACAGTGGTAGCACCTCCACGTATGCTAATTGCATTTTTGGAAAACAATATAAATGCAGACGGAAGCGTTAATATACCAAAAGCCTTGAGAGGCTATATGGGCGGAAAAAGCGTTATCACACCTAAAAAATAAGATTTTTATAACATAAGGAGGAAAGCCGATGATGGGCGAAAATATAAATCGTGAACTTATTGAAGGTATTGTTCGTAGTTCAAATACAGAATATCTTGAGGCAACGGAAGAGAAAGTTCAAACTTTATTGTCGCTTGCAATAGAAAATTTGTCGGCTCGTGTTCCTTACATTAACTTTGATAATACTTATCTGCAACCGGTAAACGAACTTCTTACAGGTGGTTTTACTGATAACTCCACATTAGTTTATTTCTTAGGTATAGATAATGCTCAAATAGAGTTAAACACGCTTAGAGGGGAAGATAACTGGAAAAAATTTAAAGAGAGGGTTGTTTTTGCTTGGAAAAATCGTAATCCAAAAAAGAAGAAAAAAAGACGTAACAAAGATTTAGCCCCAGTGCAAGAAAAACCAAAAGACTTTAATCCTGCAAATTATAACTTGTTTAATGTGGCTGAAGATTTACAACAAGCAGTTGCTTTAAATTTAAGTTCAACATCTATTGTGTATTTAGATAGTAAACGTATCCGCATACTAGGTAAAGATGATTTTGGCTCTAATACACGAATTGTAATTTATCCAGTATTATATAACGGACATTCTTTTAAATTCTATCTTGATAAAAAGCGTGGATTTATCAATATTGATAATGAAGCCAGACTTAGTTTACTGGAAGAAAAGGTTGAACGTGTCGGATATTCATATATAAATATGATAAAAATCTTTAATGTATTGTTTTATAATTTTAATAAAGTAATGCCAAATCAAATTTTTATTGAAAGCTTGCTTTATAATTGTCCAGACGAATTATTTTCAGATGAGGTTTATGATACCTTTGTCAAAATTGTGAATTATTTGTCTATGGCTGATATAAAAGATTTTAAATCAAATGTAAACCAAGATAAATCAATTTTTACAGATGTGTTATGCGGAAATTCTGGATTAGGCTTTAAGAAATTTATTAGCAAGTTGTTAGATTTAAAAAGTTAAAAATAAAATAGTTATTAAAAAATAATAAACTAGTTGTAAAAATAAGGCTAATATGCATGCTTATATGCGTAAAACTTGTGTTTTACGCATAGATTATGGGTGTTGCATACTAGCCCATTTTTATACCCTATTTATAAAAAACAATAAAAAAGTGGGACTGTCAATGCTCCACTTTTTATCAAATATTAAATTGTAATAAAAAACTATATAGTTCTAGTTGCTTTTTAATAGTTTTGTAGTTTTGACAGTGTACACTCACCTCTTTCCAAAAAGCCTGTGAATGATTTAGTTCCAGTCCATGACACAATTCATGTATAATTACATAATTTACTAGTTCTTCTGGAAGCATTATAAGCCTCCAATTTAGTTTCATATTGTAGTTACGGTCGAAACTCCCCCATATTCTTTTAGAATTACATAGTTTTATGCTGTTATATTTTAGTCCACTGCTAATTTCTTCTACCATTTTAGGTAATTTTTGTTCAGCAAGGCTTAAATACAAGTTGTGAAGTTTATTTTGGAAACCCCTATCCTCTGCTTTTGGAAAACAAATATCAATTTCTTGCAGTTTATATTCTTTTCCTAATATATAGGCATTGTTTTTGAAGTCAAAATTCCCCTCAAATGATTTTACACCTTCAACCTTTTTTAGATGTTTTTCTATCCAATGCTGTTTTTCTTGGATAAAGGCTTCTATTTTATTAATAGGAGTTTTTATTGGAGCTTTTACAATTATCTGCCCCTTTTCGTTTATACTTATAGCGATTGTTTTACGCTTTTGCCTTATTAATTTATATTCCATAAGTATATTATATCACTTCCATATAATTAAAACAAATTTATTTTATATACTAAACTAGTATGCAACGCATACAACCTACAATATGTGCGATTTTTTTGCATAATAGTGGTAATTTTGTTTGACTTACCCTTTCAATTTATTCTATACTTAAATTAATAATAATGAGGGGTAATTTATGGATATTTACGCAAAAGGTCAACTTTCTTTTTTAATATTGAATTGTTTGCTTGAGCGAGATTTTTATGGTCTTGATATTATTAGTGAAATTAGTCAACGTTCTAATGGCAGAATAAATTTGAAAAAGCCAAGCGTTTATTCTAATCTTACTCGTATGGAAAAGCAAGGTCATGTTTCTTCATATATGAGAAGTAGTGATGTTGGCCCAAATCGTCGTTATTATAGCATTACAGAAAAAGGAAGAAATACATATCAAAATCTTAAAGAAGAGTTTGAACGTAACCACTTCAACGTGTTTAGAGATTTTAATGAGATTGATATGGTGGAAGAGCCTGTGAAGACTTATGGTCCAAAATTACCTTCAATCCCTATAGAGGAAGAAGAGCCAGAAGAAACTGGTGTGATGAAACAAGAGGATTTCTTTGATTTTTCATCTTTAGATTCTGATAATGATGATGATGGAAAGTTCCTTACCGAAACTGTACCTGAAGAAAAACAACCAGAGCCAGTTGCTATTGTTACAGAAGAACCTCAGCAAGTTGAAACACCTGTTGTTGAAGAATCTCCTGTTTCAGAACAGTCATCAGAAATCAGAATAGAAGTAAATTATCCTCAGATGCCACAAGAGCCAATTTCTATGGTTCAATCGACCCCTGTTATTGAGGAAAAGGTTGAAGAGTCTGCCCCTATTGTAGAAGAGCCTGTAAAATCAGATGCAGTATTTTTGCCTAAGACAGATCTCAATGACCCAGAATATAATAAACGCATTTATGATATAACAAAAGATTTTAATAAATATCGTAAAAGACGTAGTTTTGCAGAAGATCAAATGGCTATGGAGGTGGCAGAAAATGCACTTTCACTTCAAGATTCTGAAGTTAAAAAACAACAAAATTTAGAGAGTTTTAAGAGTGCTATACTTTCAAATCGTGGTAAATTTTCTGATAGATTATCGGAAGATGAATTTAATAAAACTAATCATGTTGTTAAAGTAGAAGAACCTGTAGTTGTTGCAAAGGAAGAACCAATACAAGATGATGGAGTGTTTATAACTCATAGAGTAGAAGAGGAGCATAAGTCAAGAAAGATTGAGCCTCCAAGACTTAAAATTGTGGCAGAACATAATCCTCTGCCCGCACCAAAACGTGATACAAGTATTGATCCTTCCCATAAAGAGATTATTTCACAGTTGTATTCTAAGAGCAAAGGTAGCGATAATGAACTCGCTGATGATACCCATGCCCTTTATGATTATGATGATTTATCTGACTATTATAGAAGCCAAAGAATTGCTTTTAAAACTTATGAGCATGATTGCCCTGTAGTAAAACATAATACTAATAAAATTAATATGTTTGTTAGTCTTTTCACTTTTGCTGTGATGTGTATCATTTCTGCTGTAATGTTTGCGGTGCTTTATACAAAAGGTTTAACTAACCCTAACACAAGTTTCTTGTATATAATTCTTCCAGGTATTTTCTTAGTTGATGTGTTTGCTAAAATTTCATCAATGAGATATACAAGTTGGGAGCCTAAGCCTCTTATGGCACAATGGAAGATGTGGTTATTATTGTTGTTTAGTTCTGGTGCGATTGTTGGATTGAATTTTATATTTGGTTTGCAAGCAGACAATTTAATTCAATATTGTGCTACACTGTTTTTCCCTATTGCGATTCTTATTGCTATGCTTCCTATTAGGTATTACGTTAAAAGGTTCGCGTACATAAAATATTGGAGATAAAAAAGAGAGAATTATTCTCTCTTTTATTTTCTGTATTTTTTTAATATTGGTTTAAGTATGTCTATTGAAAATTCAGCTATTAAATATAAAATTACAACAGCGATTGAGAACATTAGAATATACCCTATAGAATTTTCAAATACTGCACAAAGTAGAGTGACTATAAGGCAGGATATAAATGCCCCAACACAAATAGCAATGAAGCATTTGCCAAGTTTTAAATCGGAGAATCCTGCAAGAAAACTGCCCGACCAAACCCCTGTTAGTGGCAGAGGAAGTGCAACAAATGTGGTTAAGATAAGGTACTTTTTAAATGTGGATTTTTCTTTTTCAAGCAGTGTTGTTTTTATGTTGTATTTTGACCTTACTGCACTGGCAATAAAGCCTGTGGTTCTGGATTTGATTTTACGAGTAATAAGCATTGCGATAAAACTTGGAATTAGTGAGCCAATAAATGCAAATAAAAAGGCTTGCCATGGCTGAAGAGCAGCCTCTCCCCACATTGCACTATTCATTGCGAAAGGAATTGCAATTTTGCTTTCAAGGGTGGGAATAAGGGCAAGCAGTATTACTGCCAGCCAAATACATGAAGAGAAATTGTTTGCAACAAATTCAACAATAAAATTCATGTAACTATTTTATTCGACAAGCCCTGCATATATTACAATAAAAAAGCAGGCTGAATTAGTCTGCTTTAAATTTCTTTAGTAAATCGCCATTGCTTAAAATAAGTTAGAAGGTTTTTATTGTTTAACTTAATTTCCATAACACCGTCAATAAGTTGAATTTTGTTATTTGAAGTCATTGTTCTTTGCATAGTGAATTGATAAAAACAATGTTTTTCATCAGCAAAAACAATCTTTCCTTTATATGAAATATTTTTCTGATTTTGAGGAACTACTACCCATAATTTCTTTACTTCTTCTTTTGTTGTAAGTGGTGGGTCAATTGGATTTTCATAATAGTTTAGTTTGTTAGCGAAAAGTTCGCAAGTCCCCCCCCATCTAACTTTTTCCAACTATCCATAAAATTTTTTATCCATTTCTGGTAATCTTTCATAATTCCTCCACTTATTTTACATATTGTAATAATTCTTTAAACTGAGTATAGCCTGATGATTTGTTGAAGTGTCCTGCAGTGTCATAAACAACCTTTTTTGCATCTATAAGTTCTGCAAATTCGGTAAGTTTATCCCATTTAACATAAGGGTCATTTTTTGCCATATAGCATACCCTTTCTTTGCAAAGGTTTTTAAATTCGCTACAGCGATTTGTATACATGGTGCAATTTACATCATCATAATCTTCATCAAGCCCTAAGTATTGATTAAAGCCAGAAACTAAGATTGCTTTTCCGATTTTAATATTGTTTTTAATGCAATATTTTACTAAGAAAATGCAAGAGATTGAGTGGCAAAAGAATACACTATCTTTGTTTATAAATCTTTTTACAGAGTTTAGCACCATTTCCCAGTTTTTATAGTTTTGGTTATTTTCCCCTATTGGAAAGTCGAGGTTGAAGCACTTATTCCCCCCCCCCGATTATTTGCTTTTCAAGCCATGGAAACCAGTTTTCTTGGCTATTTCCAAAACTGCCATGAATGATAAAATAATTTTTCATAGTTAGTTCCTATTTATGTTAAATGTATTACACTTATTTTGCAACATCGCTGAATCTGCTTTCACGGATAACATTGACTTTAATTTGTCCTGGATATTGCATTTCTGCTTCGATACGTTTTGCAATATCTTTTGCAAGATACATTGCGTCAGTATCATTGATTTCTTCTGGTTTAACTATAATACGCACTTCTCTTCCTGCTTGGATTGCATAAGATTTATCAACGCCTTTAAAACTATTTGAAATTTCTTCAAGTTGCTCGAGACGTTTGATATAGTTTTCAAAACTTTCTCTTCTTGCACCAGGTCTTGAACTTGAAATGGCATCTGCCACTTGTACGATAATAGCCTCTAAACTATGGAATGGAACATTGCCATGATGTGCTTCAATACAATGTATAACTTCTGGATTTTCCTTATATTTCTTTGTAAGGTCAACGCCGATAGTAACGTGTGTACCTTCAATCTCATGGTCAAGAGCCTTACCTATATCGTGCAAAAGTCCGCCACGTTTTGCAATGGTAGCGTTTGCACCAAGTTCTTCTGCAATCATGCCTGCAAGAAGGGCTGTTTCAACGCTGTGTTTTAAGCAGTTTTGACCATAACTTGTTCTATACTTAAGTCTACCAAGCACCTTAACAAGTTCTGGATGAAGGTTATATATGCCAACATCGTTTGTTGCATTTTCGCCCGCTTCTTTAATAGTTTTTTCTACTTCTTTAGTTGCCTTTTCAACAACCTCTTCAACTCTTGTTGGATGTATGCGTCCATCAACAATAAGTTTTTCAAGTGATAATCTTGCTATCTCACGACGGATAGGGTCAAAACTTGAAATTGTGATTGCTTCTGGTGTATCATCAACAATAAGTTCTACGCCAGTTACGCTTTCAATAGAACGAATGTTTCTTCCTTCACGTCCGATAATCCTGCCCTTCATTTCATCATTTGGGAGAGCAACTGTAGTTACAGTCATTTCAGATGAAAGGTCTGTGGCACATCTTTGAATTGCACCAGCAATAATCTCTTTTGCTTTTGTTTCAGCGTTTTCTTTTGCTTCGTCTTCTATTTGTTTAACAATAACGCCTGCGTCTTTTTTAGCCTCTTCTGTAATTGATTCGATTAAAACATCTTTGGCTTCTTTCTTACTCATGCCTGAAATCTTTTCAAGTTTAGCAAGCATTTCTTCTTTAACTTTGGCTTGTTCTTCAATTTGGGCGGCAACCTTTGCACGCTCATTTTCAAGGCTTGCCCTGTCTTTTTCAATTTGTTCTAATTTTGTGTCGATTGAAATTTCTTTCTTAGAAACATATTCCTCTCTTTGGTCAAGACGTTCCTCTGATTTTTGGATTTCGTTTCTACGTTCTTTTGCCTCGGAATTAGCCTCATCTTTAATTTTTTGTGCCTCTTCTTTGGCTTCTAATATTGACTCTTTTTTAATAGTCTTTGCTTCTGCATATGCCTCTTCAATAATCTTTACAGCATTTGATTTGCTTTTACCGATTTTCTTTGTTGCAATTATCTTGTATAATAATATGCCTAAGCCGACACCGACCATAGCACATACAATACCTATAACAGCGGCAATAGCAGGAGCAACATTGCATAATATGCTAATATTACTCATACTTTTCCCCTTTTAATTAATTTAGCGGACTATTTCCACTACCTAAATTATACACTAATACCAAAAATCAAGTCAAATAAATTTAAATATATTATATATAAATATAACAAATACAAAAAAGGTGCATAATGCACCAAAGTGGGATAATCCGCTTAAAATCTATTTTTAATTTTATAATTTGCAATAAAGTCATCATGAAATTCTTTAAAATTGTCATTAAGAATTGCATTTCGACAATCTTTTGCTAGTTTTAATAAGAATCTAAGGTTATGAATTGATAACAATTCTGCCCCTAACATCTCATCAGTATTGATTAAGTGACGAATATATGCACGGGAAAAATTTTTGCAAGCGTAGCAGTCGCACCCCTCTTCGATAGGTGAGAAATCTTCTTTATAAGTGGCATTTTTAATTGCAATTTTCCCTTTTCGTGTAAATGCAGTTCCATTTCTTGCGATACGGGTTGGAAGTACGCAGTCCATCATATCAATTCCTCTTGCGTATCCTTCTACAAGGCAGTCTGGAGAGCCTACCCCCATTAAATAACGTGGTTGGTCGTGTGGTAAGATAGGGTTTAAGAAATCTAGAATATCGTACATAATTGATTTTTCTTCGCCAACAGAAAGCCCGCCTATTGCAATACCGCATTTAGCATATGGAAGACAATCCTCTACGCACATTGCACGAATATCTTTATATATATTTCCTTGAACTATAGGAAAAAGCATCTGTTTTGGATTGTTATGTACCTTAGCACAACGTTCTAGCCATATTTTAGTCTTTCTTCTTGCTTCCAACGCCTCGTTATATGTTGCCCCACCATCTTCTTTAGCGTCAGTACATTGGTCGAAAGCCATGATTATATCTGCACCAAGTGCATTTTCAATTTCAATAGCCTTTTCTGGGGTTATAAATATTTTTTCTCCATTGAGGTGTGACTTAAATTCAACGCCCTCATCGCTTACTTTACGCATATCAGCAAGTGAGAATACTTGGAAACCACCAGAATCAGTAAGAATTGGCTTATTCCAGTTCATAAATTTGTGAAGCCCACCTGCTTTTTTGACGATTTTCTCTCCTGGGCGTAGAAAAAGATGGTATGTGTTTGAAAGGATTATTTGTGCCTCCATATCATGTAAATCATCTGGTCTAAGTCCTTTTACTGTGGCTTGAGTGCCAACAGGCATAAAGATAGGAGTTTCAATATCGCCATGAGGCGTATGTAAAACACCTGCTCTAGCCCCTGTATGTGGGCACTCTTTTATAACTTCATAACTAAAATATTTATTATCTTCCATTACTCTTCCTTATCAATATATTGTGGTTTGTATGTGCGTAATACTTGCAATATATTGTATTATATATACAAGTTCGCATCTCCGAATGAGAAAAATCTATATTTTTCTTTTACTGCAGTATTATATACTTTCATTGTTTCCTCATACCCTACAAATGCAGATACAAGCATAATTAGTGTACTTTCTGGTAAGTGAAAGTTGGTAATAAGTCCATCTACCACTTTAAATTTATATCCAGGATAAATGAATATGCTGGTTTCTGTTTTTTGCGGACGGATTATCCCCTTTTCATCAACACAACTTTCAAGTACTCTCACTGATGTAGTGCCAACAGCGATGATTCTACGCCCCTCTGCTTTTGCCTTATTGAGAAGGTTTGCGTTCTCTTCGCTCATTTCGATATATTCACTATGCATTTTATGCTCTAGTATGTTATCTTCTTTTACAGGTCTAAATGTGCCAAGTCCTACATGAAGTAAGACCTCAATAATTTCCACGCCTTTTGATTTAAGTTTGTTAAGAAGTTCTGGTGTGAAATGTAATCCCGCTGTTGGAGCGGCAGAAGAACCCTCCACCTTAGAATATACTGTTTGATAACGCTCTTTGTTTTTAAGTTTTTCATGAATATATGGTGGAAGTGGTACAGTGCCTACTTCACTTAATCTATGTTCAAATGCTCCCTCAAACTCAAATTCAATCAAGCAACTGCCATAATCATATTTTTCTTTGATTATGCAAGCAAGGTCTTTACTGAAAGTTACTTTTGTACCCTCACTAAGTCTTTTAAAAGGTTTAGCGATTACTTCCCAAGTTTTAAGGTTGATACGTTTTTGAAGTAAGATTTCAATCTTAGCCCCTGTATCTTTATATCCGAATAGCCTTGCAGGAAGTACCCTTGTGTTGTTAACAACAAGGACATCACCACTACTTAGATAGTCTGTAATGTCATAGAAATGTCGGTGTTCGATTTTGCCATTTTGCTTATGATAAACTAGAAGCCTAGAATTATCTCTTGGCTCGATTGGGCTTTGTGCTATAAGTTCCTCTGGTAAGTCATAATAGTAGGAACTTTTTAATAGTAAGTTTTTATCTGTCATAATTAATTTACAATTTTATGTTGTTCTGGTCGCCATGCTGGACTGCAAGCCATAGCCACTTTGCAGTGTGCGTCCCAGAAATATTTTTCTCCTTTATCAATCAAAATTGCATCACCCGCTTTGAAAGTGACAATTCCGTTTTCTTTATGGATTGTACCCCTCCCCGATATAACAAAGATCATCTCTTTGACTTCGGTGTTTACACAATATCCTTTTTCTGGATATTTGCCATTGATTTCAGCGGTGGCAATATCTATATCTTTATCGCCAAAGTCATATTCGGTGGCGTTGCATAAATCGCTATTTTTAAATTGTTGGGTGTCTTCAAGTTTTACTATTTTCATCTTAGCCACCTACATATGCCTTGCCAAGATGTTTGTAGGCAGGCTCTAAGGCAACACGGCCACGTGGAGTTCTTGAAATGAAGCCTAGTCCAAGGAGGTATGGCTCGTACACGTCCTCTATTGTTGTGGCATCTTCGCTGATTGTAGCGGCAAGTGTATCAAGTCCGACTGGACCTCCTCCAAATTTATCAATGATTGAAAGGAGAATCTTTCTATCAATAAGGTCAAGTCCAAGTTCGTCTATCTCCATTATCTTTAAGGTCTTTTCAGCAATCTCTAATGTAACCTTTCCTGTACCTTGTATTTCAGCGTAATCACGTACACGTTTTAAAAGTCTATTTGCTATACGTGGTGTTCCACGAGAGCGTTTTGCAATTTCCATACTTGCCTCTGGTGCAATATCAACGCCAAGTATTTTTGCTGAGCGGTCAATAATTACCTTTAATTCTTCAGGAGTATAAAGTTCAAGACGGCAGATAATTCCGAATCTATCACGAAGCGGATTTGTAAGCATACCTGCCCTTGTTGTTGCACCGATTAAAGTGAACGGCTTAATTTTGAGTCGCATATTTCTAGCCGATGGACCTTTACCAACAATAAAGTCAAGAGCAAAGTCCTCCATAGCAGGATACAATATTTCTTCTACGGTTTTATTGAGTCTGTGGATTTCATCAATAAAAAGTACATCATTTTGATTTAGGTTTGTAAGGATTGCTGCAAGGTCGGCTGCATGTTCGATGACTGGGCCAGAAGTCACTTTAAATTGTGAGCCAAGTTCGTTTGCAATAATATGAGAAAGTGTTGTTTTTCCAAGTCCAGGAGGGCCATATAAAAGAACATGGTCTAGACTTTCCTTTCTTGTTTTGGCTGCTTTGATATAAACAGACAATGCCTCTTTCGCTTTATTTTGACCGATATATTCGTCAAAACTGGTAGGACGAAGAGAGTTCTCTATTTCAGCGTCAGTAAGGTTTTTTGTGCTTGTAATAAAGCGGTTGTCGCTTGCTGATTCTTTTTTACTTTCTATCATGCTCTATACCCCCTTAATGATTTTGAAATAATCTCTTCTGCTGTTGCGTTATCGCCTGCATTTGCCCTTGCAAGCATATAGGCTTCATTCTTGCTGATACCAAGTGAAACCAAAGTATCTGTCGCAAGCATAACCGCATCTTCATTATAATTTGTGTCAAAATTAACTTCGCTTTGAATTGCCAAATCAATCTTATCTTTAAGTTCAAGGCATACCCTTTCAGCGGTCTTTTTGCCAAGTCCCTTAATCGACGAAAGAAGTTTAACATCTTCTTTTTTAATTGCTACTGTTAAGTCTGAAAGATTAAGCCCAGATAAGATTGAAATTGCAAGTTTAGGCCCAACGCCACTTACTGTGATAAGTTTTAAAAACAACTCTCTTTCTTCTTTACTTGAAAAACCGAAGAGGAATACTCCATCTTCTCTTACTGCCATATAGGTCAGCACCTTAGCGGTTTCCCCTTGCAAAGGAAGGCTTGAAAGAGTGTTGTTTGAAACAAAAAGTTCATAGCCTACGCCGTTTACATCTACGACAAGTCTACCCTCTTCTTTTTCTTCAATTATACCTCTTAAAAATGAAATCATATTCTACTCCATTGATTTTTTTAGAAAGTGGCTAAGCCACACCTTATCTTGCTTGGTTTTGATTTAACTGACTGCTTGTTTGACTATGGCAGATTGCCACTGCAAGAGCGTCAGCGGCGTCATCTGGCTTTGGTATTGAGTTAAGCCCTAGGATTGCTTTAACCATATACTGCACCTGTGCTTTTTCAGCACGACCTTGACCTGTTAACGCCTGTTTAATTTGAAGCGGTGTGTATTCATAAATTTTGCCACAATATTTCTGACATGCAAGCACGATTACCCCTCTTGCTTGTGCCACTTGGATTACTGTTTTTTGGTTCTTAAAGTAAAAGAGTTCTTCAATGGCAACTACCTCTGGCTTATATTTATCAAATAAAAATTTAAGGCTTTCTTCAATCTCTTGAAGCCTAACCGGAAAACTATCTTCTTTTGGTGTTGTGATTGCACCATAGTCTAAAACCATATCAGATCTATTCGTGTCAATTATACCATAACCAACAATACCATAACCAGGGTCTATTCCAAGTATTACCATGTTTTAAGTTTACAATAAAAAGGCAAATATTGTCAAATAAAAAGCCATGAGATTTACTCATGGCGATAATTATTCTGCTTCCTCTTCTGATGTATTATTTTTAGGTAAAACAAATTCTAATTGACCGTTTTCATTTTCCTGAAACAGAGTTTTATTATTTTCTTGTTCGAGGTTTCTTTGTCTATATGCGTCTGCATAAATTTTACCTAAATCTTCTCGGCGGTCTTCATTTTCTTCTTCCCAGTTATTATACCAACTTTTACTTGCCATAATTTCCTCCTATGTATATTATCATTTTATAATGTTTTTGAATTTTTGTCAATAGGGAGAAACTTTATTCTTCATCTGGAAGATTTACATTGTGATACACCTCTTGAACATCGTCAAGATCTTCAAGCATGTCGATCATTCGGTTGAATGAAACAAGTTTTTCTGGTGTAAGGTCAACATAGTTGTCTGGCACCATAGTAACCTCTGCAGAACCAACCTCATAACCTGCATTTTTAAGTGCTTCTGCTACACTATTGCAATCGTTAGGTTCAGTAAGGATTTCTAAAGAATCATCATATTCAACAACATCCTTTGCACCAGCCTCTAAAGCTTCCATCATAACATCGTCAGCATTCACACCTTCTTTAGAAACTTCAATTACACCTTTACGCTGGAAAAGGTAAGATACGCAACCTGTTGCACCAAGACTTCCACCAAACTTATCAAAAGCGTGACGTACATCACCTGCTGTTCTGTTTTTGTTGTCTGTAAGGCAATCTACGATTACGGCACTTCCACCAGCACCATAACCTTCGTATGTACAACTTTCATAGTTTACACCAGACATTTCGCCTGCTGCTTTTTTGATACTACGCTCAATAGAGTCGTTTGGCATATTGTTTTGTTTAGCCTTAGCAATAACATCTCTAAGTTTAGGGTTAGAGTTAGGGTCAGAACCACCCGCTTTAACAACAACAGCAATCTCTCTGCCTATTTTTGTAAAGATTTTGCCTCTTGCTGCATCACTTTTACCTTTCTTTGCTTGAATATTGTGCCATTTTGAATGTCCTGACATAGTTCTTATTCCTCCTGTGCTACGCACTTTTTATTTTATATTTTAATTTAGCATTTTCAGTTTTTATTTGTCAAATTAATTTGCAATCTTTTGCAATTTGGTACATGATTATTGAGCCGCTGATTGCTGCATTTAGGCTTTCTACCTTGTTTGTCATAGGGATTTTAACACAAGTGGTACAGATTTGTGAAATCTCTTTACTTACCCCTTGCCCTTCATTACCTACAACTAAGCCAACAGGCGAAGTGAATTTTGCTTCAAATACATTTTCCCCGTTCATATCCGCTTTGATAAGGTTTAAGTTCCAGTTTTTATTTTTCTCAATAAAATCCGCTTTACTTATTTCGTAAATATTAATATCAAATATAGTCCCTACGCTACTGCGAATAAGTTTTGAATTTGTTACCCTTACGCTATCAAGCATAAACACAGCGTCAAAGCCACAAGCACACGCAGTTCTGATTAGGCTTCCTGCGTTGCCAGGGTCTTGTATAGCGTCTAATACTAGAAAGTTGTTTGTTGGCTTTTTTACAACATTTTGTATGTATTCTGCAACACATACTACACCCTGTGGTGTTTTAGAATCTGAAAGTTGTTCTATTGTTTTTCTATCAACTTTATAAACTGGAAGGGATTTATCAAATGTGTTAAGTTCCTCATTTTCAACAAGGATATACTTTGGGTTTAATCCCTTTTTGATTGCATCGTTTATAATTTTGATATTATCCAAAAATAGGAGGCTTTTATCCTCCCGTTTTTGTTTTTTCAAGTCTTTAATTAAATTTTGACTTGCGTTTGTCATTTACTTAACTTGTCCTACAAGTGCTGCGAATGCTTCTGGTTCTCTTACTGCCATGTCAGCAAGTACCTTTCTGTTAAGGTCAATCCCTTTGCTTTTAAGTCCAGCAATGAATTTTGAATAAGAAATTCCGTTAAGTCTGCAAGCAGCATTGATTCTTGTAATCCAAAGAGCTCTGAAATCTCTCTTCTTTTGTTTACGGCCGATATAAGCGTATTGACCGCTTTTCATTACCTGTTCTCTTGCTGTTCTATAGAGTTTTGATTTTGCTCCTCTATATCCTTTTGCACTTTTAAGGATTGAACGGCGTTTTTTTACTGCATTTACTCCTCTTTTAATTCTCATCTATCTTTCCTCCTTATTTGCACAAAAGGGTCTTGATGTTTTCTGCATTCTTTCCTGCAATGTATGAACCCTTTCTTAATTTTCTTTTTCTTCCTTGTTTCTTAGTTGTAAGGAAATGACCTTTACCAGGTCTTGCGAATTTTACTTTTCCGTTTGCTGTTACGCGGAAACGCTTCTTTGCACCACTGTGTGTTTTTTGTTTTGGCATTTTTCTTCTCCTTTTAGTTTTTCTTTGGGTTTATTACAACAAAAATGTTGCGTCCTGCAATTTCAGGTTCTTTTTCAGTGAATCCGTACTCACTTACTCTTGAAACAAAGTCTTTAATGATTTCGATGGCTCTTGCTGAATAGGCTTGTTGACGCCCCTTCATTCTTAAAGTCACTTTAACCTTATCTCCACCTTGTAAGAACTTGATTGCATTCTTAACGCGGTAGTCAATGTCATACTCCTCTATTGTCATAGAAAGGCGAACTTCCTTTGTTTCTACGATTTTTTGTGCTTTGCGAATTTCTTTATCTTTCTTCATAGCATCATATTTATATTTGCCATAGTCTAAGATTTTGCATACTGGTGGCTTTGATGCACCTGACATCATAACAAGGTCAAGACCTTCACTTTCGGCACGTGAGAGAGCCTCTGCGAAAGGCACTATTCCAAGTTGTTCGCCATCTTCACCTATAAGGCGTACTTCGCTTGCATTGATTTGTTCGTTGATTAATAATTCCTTAAAAATTGTTGTAATCCCCTTTTACAAAAAATTTGGTGGAAGCATAAAATTTCCACCAAACATAATTATCTTATTAACCTGCCAAGTACGGCAAATAATAAATTTAAATTAAGTTATTACCAAGTCAAATCAATTTTCGACTGGTGAGAAGTGGAAACTTCTACTTTCATGCCTATGATTTTACCATAACGACTACGCCTTGTCAACTATTTTTCACTATTTTTATCATTTTTTTTGTAATAAATAGTTTTTTCGAGTATTATTCCTAGTCTTAAAATAATCTTATTAGAATGTTTTAAAGCCCGCTCTTTCATAAGAGCCTTGCAAAAGATTGTTATGCCCGCAATAAGCGCACTGACTGATACTGAAATGAGAATAATAAGTGCTGAATTTGTAAGATGAGATGTAAGACTAACTACAATACATGCTCCACCTGCCCCACACAAGGTGGAACAAATATCGCCAACAACATCAGCACAGAATGAACATACCTTTTCACAGTTGCGACAAAGTTTTAATCCAGCCCTAGCACCTTTGATGTTTTGGCTGTTCCAGATTTCAAACTGCCCCTCATCAGCACTTGCTACTGCAATGCCTATCATGTCAAATACAACCCCAAATAAAATAAATATTAAAATTGAGATTATTGCAATGATAGCACCCATGGACGAAAGCACAGTATGGGTTAAGAAACCGAATACAAGTGACAGGCTGATTGAAAGAAAAAATACTTGTATTGCCCAAACATGCCCTGCCCGTTTTGTTCCTTCAATTACCACCTTACCATATCTCTTCATAGAGATATTATATTAAGATTTTTGAAATTTTAGAAGAAACTTTATTCGTCAGTTTCTACAAGTTTGCCAAGTTCTTCTTTGACAATAGTAAGTTTACCTTTGGCGGTGTCTAAGTGTTTAAAACAGATTTTGGCAAGTTCCTCTCCACGTTCAAAAAGAGCAAGTGCTTCGCTCATAGGAAGGTTGCCATTTTCAAGTTTATTTACAATTTGTTCAAGTTCTTTAGATGCTTCTTCGTAATTCATTTTTCCTCCTTAATCGGCATTGCTTGCACTCTGCCGTCGACAAATATAATTTCAAGTTTATCATTTTGTTTTACCGACTTTTTGTCATTAACGCTTTTACCATTTTGTTCTATTTTTGCATAGCCTTGTTTTAACACATTAAGTGGATTTAATTTTTGCAAGGTATTCTCCTGTAAGCCTAATGTGTAAGAAGTGTCATTTATAAACCTTTCCATGCTGGATGTGAGTTTTGTTTTTAGATAGTTAAACTGTCCGATAGCATATGCATATTTCTTTTCTAATGCGTTTGTTGATACCGATAACATTGAATAAATCAAATCAAAATTATCTTGAAGATAGTTTGTTGCATTAAAGACAAATCTTTGCGTTAAGGCTGTTATTTCTTGCCTCTTATCATAAAGATTAAAGGTTAGAATTTCGGCTGCTGCTGATGGCGTTGGAGCACGCAAATCGCTGACGAAATCAATGATTGTGAAGTCAACTTCATGACCGACAGCCGACACAATAGGTTTATCGCAGTTGTATGTTGCTCGTGCCACCACCTCTGTGTTATATGCTGATAAATCCTCTAAACTGCCACCACCTCTAGCAACTATGATAACATCTACATTTTCGTAATTTGACATTTTGTCAATAGCCTTTGCAATATCATATTCAGCGTTGATGCCCTGTACCTTTACTGGATAAAGCACTATATCAACATTCGGATTTCTTCGCCATGTAACATTTTTAATATCTTGAATTACAGCACCGTCCTTAGATGTAATAACGCCGATACGTTTAATAGATTTTGGTATAGTTTTTTTATGCAGGCTATCAAACAATCCTTCCATTTCAAGTTTTGCTTTAAGTTTTAAAAACTCTTCATAAAGTTTGCCTTGCCCTAGTTCTTCCACTCTTGTTACATTAAAACTGAGTTTGCCACCTTTAACATAGTAATTTGGCGAGCCTGTTATAATTACCCTTTTCCCCTCTTGAATGAGTGAAGCAATGGCTGGATAAAAGCAAACGCAGGATATAGTAGCGTTTTCATCTTTCAAAGAAAAATATGTAATTTGACGTGAGGTAGACACACCAAAAACTTCTCCAACAACGGGTATGTTGTGGAGAAGTTCCTCTGCATCAAATATGTTTTTTATATAACCATTTAATTGTGATACGGTCATTGTTTCCATAGTTTAATTTTGTCCTTTAACTATTGAAGATAATACACCGTTTATAAATTTTGCACTTTTTTCTGTTGAGTATTTTTTGGCAATCTCTAATGTTTCATTGATTACCACTTGGCAAGGTGTGCCAATGTATTTAATCTCCGCAAGGGCTAAATACAAAAGTGCAAGGTCAGTTTTATAAAGTCTTTCAAGTTCGTATCCAACAAGGTATTGCCCTATTATTTTTGTAAGTATTTCGCGATTTTCTATAAAATTATTTATAATTTGTTTTGCGAAATCAACATCTTCAGTTTTTTTCAGTTCTGCAAGTTTTTCTTCACAATCTTGTGGAGTTAAAAAGAGGTTTGCAAAGATTACTTGGAATGCATTTTCTCTGGCTTGTCTTCTCATATCTTATGCCCCTTCATTATCTACTGCAACGTCATAGACATGAATGTTGATTTTGGCAGGTTTAAGTCCAACCATAGAAGAAAGACTGTTTTTAACATTTTCTTGTACCCTGAATGCTACATCAGGAACGCTATAACCTATTTTGACAATAATGTAAATATCAATGCTTACAGTGTTGTTGTTTTCAAACTTAATTTTAACGCCTTCACTTTTAGGTTTCATTGCACGTTTAATCAATGGCATATAATTATTAGTAAGTGAATCAACCCCGCTAATTTCTTTTGTAGCGAGGTTAATTATTGAGAGTAGAATGTCGCGATCTATATCTACCTTTCCTTTATTTGGAAGAACGCTTTTTGATTTTGCCATAAATATGCTCCTATTTTTGTTTATTTGGATTAAAAATTCCTTACTTGGAGTTATTATAGCACAAACAAATTGTTTTTGGCAATTATTCTACTGGAATTATTTTTATATTTTCGATACTAGTTCCAAGTTGACTTTGGATAACATTTACAATCTGAGCGACTTCAGGCTCTGTGAGTTTTGCTGCTTTAACAACTGCATTTACTTTTTGATTTGAAATAGTTACAACGCAATCGTCAAAACCTTTTGCTTTGATAAGCCCTTCAACAACAAGTTCTTGATCCATTTGTTTTACAAGTGCAAGTCTTGCACTTTCAGCAGTTGCAATAGCCTCAGCAGTTGAGTTTTCACTTGATATGATTGCATCATAGTAAAGAAGTTCTTGATCTCGTGTAGACTCTCTGTCTGTTCTGTATGCTGTGAAGTAACTTGAAGTTGTTGTCACAGGATCTTGATTTGATACTTGATTGTTAAGTGCTATGTTAAGATAGCCTGTCACGCCTAGAAGTAAAACCATAACCGAAAGTATAATAATTTTTGTTCTCTTTTTCATAATAATCTCCTTTTAATTTCCTGTAAGGATGGTGATATTTTGATTCGCGACCTCTACCACCGTCTGTAAAGCCGTGAGAAGGTTTAACTTTACAGATATATCATCTGCTCCACTGGCGGTTACTACAACCCCCTTTATCTGTGGGTACACTTCCTTTTCAAGTACAGGCTTGCCGTCAACAAGTATCACTTTACTTATGGTGACTTGTCCGCCGTCAGCACTTGTTTTTGTTTCGTCTTCTGTGGCGTAAATGTATTCAAAGCCATTTTCAAGTGTAACTACAACATTTACTGCCCCTGCACCTTTAACACTGGCTAGTACATTAGTAAGTTTATTTTCAAGATACTCGGTATATTCCTGTGAAGAGGAAAAAGTTTCTGTTTGGTTTGTCGAATTTTGTTCTTTATCCTCACCTTTTGCAGGTGTAATTAGTGTAGAAAGATATATGGCAATAATTATCACTGCAAAAGCAACGGCAATGTAGATTTCAATATGCTTTATCTTTTTGATTTTTTCAAACATGGTGTGAAACTTCTCTGTAAGGTTATTCATCAAAATATATCTTCCCCTCCTCTATCTTTATATGGTTTTGAACGACTTTTACAATATCGTATCTGATATCTACTATATTTGTATGAGGCGCTTTTTCGGTTATTCCTATATGACTAATATCGACAGAAATAGATTTTATTTCAATGTTTGAGGCAAAGATGTCAGCGTTGATTGATACAGTCACATTGTTATAACCTGTATAAGTTATATCTTCCTCAGTTTCTTCTTTAAGTGCCATAATTTTGTTTAGGTTTAATTGATATAGGTAATCCTCTTGCAAGGTTATGTCTTCGGTGTTAAATACATTTGATAGGTCAATTTTAAGGTTTAATAGTTTTGGAATCGGCATAATAATTACGAGAATTATAATGAAAGAAAAGATACCTTTTATATACCTATTCATTTGCCCGTTTGGTAGGATAAGTTCAATGATAACAGAAAGGCAGATAATGCCAGCGATTGAAATAATCCAACTTGAAATTGTTGATAGCATTTATTACCTCCCTATATAATGCCAGCGGTACACATGACAAGTGCCAGCACAATGAAATATATAAACGCAACACCAATGATAAGGCTGATAAGAAGGGTCATGCTTTTAGCAAGGCTGGAAATAAAGTTTGCAATCTGACCGTTGCCAAGAGGTTCTATAATCCCAGCAATAAGTTTAAGTGCAAGCATAAAAATGATAAGTTCAAGAAGTGGCGAAATTATGGTTGCAAGAAGAAGGATAAGCCCCCCTGCACCGACAGCATTTTTAATAAGTGATGAACTTGCAAGTATGATGCCAAGTCCGTCTGAGATATAAGAGCCAAGAAGTGGCACGTATGATTTGATTGCGTATTTTGCAGTACGGATAGAGATGCCGTCAACCGAGCCTGCTGCAATTCCCTGAATAGAAAGAAAGGCAGAAAAGATTGTAAAGATAAGTCCTATCAACCATTTGTAAGTGCTGTTAAAGAACGAGGTAAACTTATCAAGTTTAACATTGTTTGATAGATGAGATACCACACTAAATACGGTGGAGAAAATGAAGATAGGCAAAAGTACATAGTTGAATAAGTTTAAAATAACGCCAGTAAGAAGTGCCATTGCAGGCTGGTAAATACTTACTGACACCGTGCCACCTACTGCGGTAAGCAATGTCAATAGTATTGGGAATATTGCATCCATTTGCGATTTAATGTTTGTTATTACCCCGCTTGTCATTTGTACCATTTTAACAACTACGGATAGTAGGATTACAACAATAATTCCATAGGTTACAAAGTGTATAATATTTGAAATTGATTTACCATTTGAGTTTGGTTTTAATCCTTGAAGCATACCGCCAAATATTGCGATAGCAACCACCGAAGAAATTATCGGCAGGTATTTTAATAGGTTGTCAAAAAGCAGGCTTATTATGGCACTCCATATGCTTGTACTTCCATCTGCAAACTCGCCTGTTATTATAGATTTTATTTTGTCAATAAATGAGGTTGAGCCAAATATATCTCCATCTTTTCCTGTTAAAAGTTTTATAATATCTTCAAGGCTAGAAAAGTCAAGGTCGCCAAGTTGATCATCTACGGAGTCTTTTATTTGATCTTCAATTTCGCTTGATGTTAGTCCATCATCAGCATATGTGACTACACCTTGTGAGATAGGACAAAATATTAATAGAATTAGCAGTATAACGCTATAAAATTTGCATATTTTCCTCTTATCAAAAAGAGGCTTTGGGCGGTTGTATTTTAATTTCATGCTGGCAAAAGTTCCATGATAATTTGAAGTATGCTTGTAACTATCGGCATTGCCATAACCATTATGATAATCTTTCCGCCCAAAAGAACTTTATCACCAAGACTAGCGTTGCCAGTATCATTGCATATTCCTGCTGTGAACTCAATTAGATAACCTATTCCAACGATTTTTAAAAGTAAGGTATAAAGGTTGCCATTGATTCCTGTAATATTGATAATTTGATTTAAGGTAGAGAAAATGCCCGTGAGATAGTTTAAGAGGAGTGCTAGAATTATCACCCCACCTGTGATTGCTATTAAAATTGCAAAATCACCGCGTATAGGTTTAACGATTAATGTTGCAATGCAAGTAATTAAACCTATGGCTACAATTTTAAAAACTAAATCCACGCTTTCTCCCCTTTAAAAATTAAAAATTGTTTTTACAGTGGTAAATAAATCACCAAGCATATTTAATATCATTACAAGCACAAGAATAAGCCCCGCAAGTGTAGCAAGTGTGCCTATTTCATCTTTGCCCGTTTGCTTTAGTATCTGACCGATAATCGCCGTAAGGATTCCTATGGCTGCTATTTTAAAGATGATTTCAACTCCCATTTTCTTCCTGCCCCCTTAAATAAACAGCACTACAACCACAAGGCCTGCCACGATACCAAGTTTGATTGAAAGAGAGCCGTACTTTTTATTTTCATTGCCAGCAAGGGTTGAAAATTCTTCAAATCGTTTTTCAAAGTTTTTAAGTTCGGTAGATTGACTTGCAAGGTCGCTACGCCCCAAAGATTTGAAAAATAATAGTATTAAATCTTTTTCATTTTGTTTTAAAAAGTTTATGTTTTTGAAAAGATTTGCCTCATCAAGAGTGGTTGCGTTATCAAGATAAGAAAGAAAGTTTTTGTCAAGTCCATGTAAGTGCTTTTTGGTTTTTTCATCAAAACTGAGAAAAAGATTTTTAAGCCTTTCACGAGAGTAATTAATCTCCACATCAAACTTCTGGCAAAGCATAACAAGCGTTTTAAAGAAGTCTGCCCGCTTTTTATATTTAAGCGAAAAGATGTAGCCTATTGCAATGCAACAAAAAGCAAAAATGGCAAGTATTATCCAGTTCATAAACACCTCCTAATATTTTGTGAGCCTTGAGAAATTTTCATTGTAAATCCCCTCAAGTGTGCCAGGGCCATTTCTCATTGACAAAAGAATATATCGCTTAAAAATCTTTTCATTAATAAGTTTTTCATAAGACGGCTTTTTAACAAAATTTTCAATAGTGTCGCAGTGTACCGACGCTAAGATATTAACACCGCAGTTAGCACAATATCGCACGGCTTCGATATCAGGTTCTCCGCCAAGTTCGTCGGTAACAATAAGGTTTGGGCTTAGCGAGCGGATTCCGTTTTCAAAACCTACCTTTTTGGTTGCAAATGAAATTTTGTCTGCAAAGTTTCCAACACTTCCACCTAAATCAAGTTCACCACGCTCGTCAAGCACAAGTACATTAAAAGCATAGTTGCGTTCTGATAACTGACAAATAAAGTCACGTAAGAATGTGGTTTTGCCAGCACCAGGTGGAGAGATTACAAGTGCATTTAAAAGTTTGTCGTCTTGCAGTATGTGATTAAATGCCGACAGTGAACAGTTTTTGATTGCATGTGGGATTCGGATATTAAGGCTGTTAAAATTTGTCATAGTTTTGATGTGTCCATTTTCTTCAATCATATCGCCACCAATGCCAAGCCTAACACCCCCACTTGTTACGATAAAGCCCTTTTTAATTTGCTCGTTGACGGAGTAAATAGAACATTCACTGGCTCTAAAAATAATATCTTCAATCATTACTTTGCTTGCAGTGATAGCCTCTTTTAAGTTTCCAGAAAGTCCATGTTCTGATAAAAAGAATCGGCCACTGCCTACACTGATTACAATAGGCTTGTCCGCACGAATACGAATTTCATTTATTGCATTAAAACTGATTCGCTCAGCAATGATGTTGTATATATTTTCTGGAAGGATATTTTTAAGCATAATCACTCCTTGCAGTAACCTATGCGGATTGCACCCTTAAAAATATCAAAGTAGCCCTGCAATCTTTGTCGTTTTGTGGCAACAAAAAAACGCCTTGCATTTTGCAAGACGTTTAAAACTATTTTGTTATTTTACTCTTTCAATATAAGAACCATCTCTTGTATCAACACGAATCTTATCGCCAATGCCTACAAAAAGTGGAACTGCAATAGTATATCCTGTTTCAAGTTGAGCAGGTTTAGTTGTAGATTTTGAAGTATCCCCTTGCACTGCAGGTTCACAATCAACAACTTCAAGTTCAACAAAGGTAGGAGCATATACCGCAAAAGGATTTCCCTTGTAGAAATACATAGTGCAGTTTGTGTTTTCCTTAACAAAGTTGAGTGCCTCTTCTGCTGACTCTCTGTTGAGAGGGATTTGGTCGTAAGTTTCTGCGTCCATGAAGTAGTAGATTTCGCCATCGTTATATAGATAAGTCATTTCTTTCTTTTCAATAACTGCTACTTGGAATTTGTCGGAAGGGTTGAAAGTTTGTTCCTTTACTTGACCTGTCATAACATTTTTTAATTTTGCTCTTACAAATGGAGAGCCCTTTCCAGGTTTAACGTGTAAGAATTCAATAACTGAATACACTGCTCCGTCCATTTCAAAAGTAGTACCTTTTCTAAATTCGCCTGCTGTAACCATAAATAAAAATCTCCTTAAATTATTTTCTTGTATATTTTAACACAACAAACTCCATTTGTCTAGTAAAAACTATAAATCATTTTAATGAATTTGAATATTTTTCAAAATAGTCCTTCATTATTTTTGCATCACGGGGTTGCATACCTGCTGACTCACTGATTACCCTTGCCCCTAGTTTATAATCTGCAAGGATTTCCATCAAAGGTTCATAGTCTGGGCCATAAATATCATCTTCAAAATTGAGGTGTCTAATTTCGCCCTTTTCGCCATATTGAATTTTTGAGAAGTGAATATGGCAGTTATCCATTTTTTCTTTGCCAAGTTTTTCTATAGAATAATCAATAATACGTTTGTAGTCATCTTTTCCTTTTAAACTACCTTGCGTAAGTGCATTTATATGTCCGAAATCAAATGTTGGCACAACCTTAGGGTGAATTAAACAGAAATCTACAACCTCTTTATAACTGCCTATTTGAAGTGGCTTTCCCATAGTTTCTGGGCAAAGCCAAATATCTTTAAATAGCCCTTCTTTTTCAAATTTATCAAAGGTTTTTTCAAAGCGATATTTAATTCGGTCTAGGCATATCTGCCTATCCTCTTTACCGCAAGAGCCTGAATGGAACACCAAGTGGTCGGCATAACCAAACGCCCTTAAAAACTTAATTCCAGTGCGAAGATAGCCTTCACTTTTGTGATACATTTCCTCATCAGGATTTGCGAAGTTTATGTAATAAGGTGCATGAATGCTAACCTTTATATCGTATTTGCGAAAAAGTAGCCCCACTTCTCTAGCGGTCTCTTCGTGCATACGATAGCCATGACCGAAAGAATATTCAAAGGCATTTAACCCCTTTCTTTTAATAAAATCTGGCACGAATAAAAGAGAAGAATTATCCTCTTCTGCAAACTCTATTCCGCACCCAGAACTGCCAAATCTTATTGCCATAAATCCCCTTTAAATTAATCTTAAATTAAACTTTGCAATACCTTTTGAAATTTCAATAAGCCCTAGAAATTCCCCTTTGCCATAGCCTTTATATCTGCCATTAGGTTTATTTGTCTTTATCCAAACACCATTCAAAACCTTATCAGTTTCGGTATCAGTAAAGTGTATTTCTTCAAATTCAAAAAGAGAATCAAGTTTAATTATGTTATATTTTCCGCCTTTTATTTCTTCAAGCGTAAAACTACTTTCTAATTCAAATTCACCACATTTGGTGCGTTGTATGCTAAGCATAACACCAAATGTTGAAAGTTCTGTTGCCATATCTCTAACAAGTGAGCGTATATAAGTTCCGCTAGAACAGTGTACCAAAAGTTCAAAGGTGTTATCCTTCACTTGTTTTAATAGGCTAATATTATATATTTCGATTTCTTTTGGTTTTAAATCGGCAACCTCACCTTTACGTGCAAGGTCGTATGCCTTTTGCCCATTTATTTTTTTAGCGGAATATTGTGGTGGCATTTGTGCCATCTTTCCCACAAATTTTCCAAGTACTGCTTGTATCTGCCCGATAGTGATTACTTTATCATCAAAGTCGGTTATCTGCCCTTCTAGGTCAAGAGTGTCAGTGGTCTGACCGAATTTGAATACAGTTTTATAAACCTTGTCTTTTTTAAGATAGTAGTCGAACAGTTTTGTACCTTTTCCAAGGGTGACTGGAAGCAAGCCTTCACCTGCAACATCAAGAGTGCCTAGATGCCCTGCTTTTTGTGCGTTTACTGCCCTTTTAACGATATTGACAACCGTATTAGAACTTATTCCCCGTGGTTTATTAACAAGTATAATTCCATTTATTTCTTGTTTCATAGAAATTTATCCTTATATGATAAAAAAGAGCAATTTGATTTGCCTTTTTTATCTTGTCTTTATTTTTTATTATTCCCCGTCATCTTTAGGAATGTTTAAATTCTTTAATATCTCATTGATACGAATAGAAGCCTCAGCACCCTTATCATATTCAAATGTAAGTTTTGGCACTTGTGGCATTCTAACCATTTCAGCAAGTTCGTGCTTGATAAAGCCTTCTGACTTTTGGAGTATTGAAAGAGTATTCTTTTTTGCACTTTCGTCAGTTGTGTCAAGGCTTATTTTTACCTTGCAGAATTTGAAGTCAGGTGTAACCTTAACTTCGCTTACATAAATAAGAGATTGAAGATGAGGGTTATTAAGTTTGTTTTGAATTATGTCAGCAAGACAACGTTGAATTTCGCTGTTTGCACGCTCTATTCTATTTGATGGCATTATGCCACCTCCTTATAATTATCTTTTAATTGCTTCTTTGATGTAGAAGTCGATTGTGTCGCCTTCTTTGAAGTCGATATTATCATGAAGTTTAATACCACATTCGTAGCCTTTAGCAACTTCTGCTTTTTCATCTTTAACAATCTTTAATGAGTCTACGGTGGTTACGCCGATTTCTTCATTTCCACGCATAACTTTTGCAATGGCATTTCTTGTAACTTTACCATCTTTAACATATGAGCCTGCAACCTTACCTGCAGTAGAAAGTTTAAATACAAGTCTGATTTCTGCATTACCGATATATTTTTCTTCATATTTAATACTCATCATGCCGTTGATTGCATTTGTGATGTCGTCAACAACTTCGTAAATAATCTTGTATTCTTTAATTTCCACTTTAAGGCTCTCTGCCATTGCTTTCGCCTTTGGCACAGGTTTTTGGTTGAAGCAAATTATAATAGCACCAGTGGTGTTTGCAAGGATTACATCAGATTCGGTTACAGCACCTGCTCCGCTATGAATTACATTAACTTTTGCCTCCTCATTTTGGATAGGAGCAAGAGTAGATTTTAATGCTTCAACAGAACCGATTGTGTCTGCTTTGATGATAATATTGAGATTTTTAAGAGTACCCTCATGCACCTTATTCATAAAGTTGTCAAGGGTTACGCCAGAACTTTGTTTGCTTCGTTCATTTTTGATTTTTGCAATACGCTCTTGAATAACCTGTTTAGAAAGAGATTCTTCAACCGCATATACATGGTCGCCAGAAAGAGGGACTTCATTAAATCCAAGCACAGCAACAGGTGTTGATGGACCTGCCACCTTAACAGATTTACCTTCGTCATTAAACATTGCCCTAACCTTTCCGTAAGTGATACCAGACATGATTGAATCACCAACCTTCAAAGTACCATTTTGAACAAGTATAGATGCTACTGGCCCACGGTTCTTGTCAAGTTCAGCCTCAATAACAACACCAGTCGCCATTTTATTAGGGTTTGCCTTAAATTCTTGTACCTCAGCAACAAGAAGAATCATCTTTTTAAGTTCGTCAAGTCCTAAGCCTGTTTTGGCTGAAATAGGAACTACAACAGCATCTCCACCCCATTCTTCTGGAAGAACACCATGTTCGGCAAGTTGTTGTTTAACTCTATCTGGATTTGCTTCTGGCTTATCCATTTTGTTGATTGCAACAATCATAGGTACGTTTGCTGCCTTGATATGGTTGATTGCTTCTATTGTTTGAGGCATAATGCCATCATCGGCTGCAACAACAAGGATTGCAATATCTGTTGCCTTAGCACCTCTTGCACGCATTGCAGTGAAAGCGGCGTGTCCTGGGGTATCAATAAATGTTATCTTTTCACCATTGAAACTGATTTGATATGCACCAATTTTTTGTGTGATACCACCAGCCTCTCCAGCCACAACATTTGTTTTTCTGAATGCATCAAGAAGAGAAGTTTTACCATGGTCAACGTGACCCATAACAGCAACAACTGGAGGACGTTTAACAAGGCTGTCAGCATCATCTGCCACGCTTGCGGATTCAAGCATCTTTTCTTCATAAGATTTATCAAGTTTAAGTTCAAGCGTAATTTCAAAATCGCTTGCAACAAGTTCAGCGGTGTCGAAATCAATATTACTATTGATGGTTGCCATAATACCAAGCATCATAAGTTTCTTAACAATTTCGGTAACAGGTTTACCAATCTTTTCACTGAAATCTTTTATTGTAATTTCATTTGAAGTAAGAACAGCGTGCTTGATTGCTGGTGCAATAACTGCTACGTTATCTTTCTTCTTTTTAACAACGCTCTTTCTAGAGCCGTAACTTACCTCTTGTATGCCGTCCTCATCTTCAATAAGAATATTGTTGCGACGCTCACCGCCTCCAAGTTTTCTGTTTGGCACTTTCTTTTCATCAGATGCAGAATTGTGCTTTTGAGCAAATTTTGTTTTTTGTTGATAGTTTCGCTCTGACTTCAAATCAATCTCAGGTGCATCATTAAAGTTTCTGAAATTATTAACCTTAGTTGATACAAAATTATTTGAGCCAAATTTCTTGTTTTGTCCCTGAGGTCTATTATTAAATCCACCATTTTGACCTTGAGGTCTATTGTTGTTAAATGGTCTGTTTTGATTATTATTAAATCTTCCTTGACTATTTCCTTCACGATTATTATTGAAAGAATTTTGTCTATCGAAAGGTCTTTGATTTGGCTTATTATTATCAAACTTTCTAAAATTGTTATTTGAGTTCTTTTGACCATTTGCAAAAACAGGAGCAGTAGGTTTTTGCTCTGGTTTAATCTCTGGAACTGCCTCTACAACAGGAGTAGCAACGGTAGTTTTCTTTTCTTCTTGAAGTGTCACCTTTTCCTTTTCTTCAAGTGTGTGTTTTTGGTTCAACAAAGACTTAGCAAAGTTATCAATATCGCCCTTTGCCGACCTAACACTACGCAAAAGTTCAAGGAGTGTTCCTTCTTTTTGCAAGTCATGTATAGTTCTAAGATTGTTTAATGTTTGATTAGCCAAATTATTGCTCCTTTATAATTCTAATTCTGTTTGAATAATTCCTCTTCAAGAGAGTTTATTATTTCGTCTGGAACATTTGTTCCAAATGCCCTATTTAAAGATTTTTGTTTTTTAAGTTTGTTAAAACATTCCTTATCTCTGCAAACATATGCACCTCTGCCATTTTTCTTGCCAGTAAGGTCGATACTTATTTGCCCTGTTTTATCTTTGACGATACGTACAAGTTCTCTTTTATCTTTTGATTGCCTGCACGCAACGCACATTCTAAGAATTTCCATATTAATCCTCATCAAGTGGAGAAAGTTCTTCAAGGTCGTCAAAGTTTTGGAAAGAATCTTCATCGGTAAGTTCAGTAAGTTCATATTCATGTGTTTCAACTGATGAGGTTGTTGATACAGCACTTTCTGGTTTAACTTCTATCTTCCAGCCTGTAAGTCTAGCCGCAAGTCTAACATTTTGACCACCCTTTCCGATAGCAAGAGAAAGTTTGTCATCAGGAACAATTACACGTGAAGCATTTAAACTTTCGTTAGTTTCAACACTTATAACTTTTGCAGGACTAAGTGCCCTAGCAATATATTCAAGTGGGTCATCGCTATATTCAATAAGGTCGATTTTTTCTCCATTGAGTTCAGACACGATAGTGTCGATACGTTGTCCGCGATAGCCAACACAAGTGCCGATAGGGTCAAGGTTTGGTTTTTCTGTAAATATAGCAACTTTTGTTCTGTTTCCTGGGTCACGTGAGATATTTTTAATCTTAACATCTCCGTTTGAAATTTCAGGAATTTCAAGTTCAAATATCTTTCTTACAAAGCCAATATTGCTTCTTGTTACTTGAATTTGAGTACCTTTAAAAGACTCTTTAATCTTCTTAACGTAAACCTTAATTCTATCCCCTACATTAAATTTTTCGCCAGGGATTTGGTCTGAAGGAAGCATAACGCCTTCGGTATGAGAGCCAGAAATTTGAACATATACTGTGCCATTGTCAATACGTTTAACGATTGTAGTTAAAAGTTCATCTTCCTTTTCAGAGAGTTCAGAAACAGCGATTTGACGTTCCATTTCTTTAATTTTTTGCATAACCACTTGCTTTGCAGTTTGAGCGGCAATACGTCCGAAATCTTTGGTAGATTCCTCAGTGGTAACAACATCACCAATCTTGAAAGATTTTTTGATAAGTCTAGCCTCTGGAAGAGAAATCTCTTTATCAGGGTCAGTCACTTCGTTAACGATAGTTTTATAAGAATAAATTTTAATGGTTGCTTTTTCTGGATTGAGTTTAACCATTGCACTTTTAGCCTCGCCATACATTTTCTTGTATGCTGAGGTAAGTGCAGTTTCAAGTGTTGAAAGAAAGGTGGCCTTATCAATTTTCTTTTCTGCTTCTAAATCGTCAAGTGCTTGAAAGAAATCTTTATTAATCATTTTTTGTTTTCTCCTTAAAAATTAATTATTGGCACAATGTGTGCAATTTTTTCACGACTAAAGGTTAAATTTTGGTTATTTTGCTCCAAAACAAGTTGCTCTTTATCATAAGAAATAAGAGTCCCTTTGAAAACTTTTTTGCCGTCCATTTTTGAAAATAGAGTTACCTCAATTTCTTTGTTAAGGTTGCGGGCAAAGTCGCGTTCAGTTTTCAGCGGTCTGTCTATACCGGGCGAACTTACATTCAAAATGTAAGGCACATCATCAGTAGGATTTAACTCATCTAAGATTGGGTCAATCTCCTTGCTAACCTTTTCACAATCTTCAATATTGATACCTTTGTCATTATCAATATAGAAAGTAAGGTTCATGCCGTCTGATTGCTTGCCATATTCAATATCGACAACCTCATAGCCTAGTTTTTCGATTACTGGAACAACTTTTTCGCTGACTATTGTTTTTACTTTTCCTGCCAAAATAAAACCTCCTCTTTTTATGAAGCAAGGAGTGGGCTTTCGCTCACTCCTTGCAAATCAATTCTAGTCATTCTTAGTATAGCAAACATAAATATAAAAATCAATAAAAATAAGAAAAAATAATTGAAAAAGTTATTTATTTTTTATTTTGCTAAGTTCCAGCAGGACAAGTGCGGTGGCATGGGCATCATTATATGCCCTATGAGCGTCATTAAGGGTTAAACCAAGGGCTTTAACCACTGTTCCGAGTTTGTAGTTGGCTGTACGTAAACTTGCCTGTCTTGCCATAATAAAAACGTCCATAATGTTGTTGTCAAACTTAAGCCCATTTGCAGAGGCTGCTTTTTTAATAAAGTTCATATCAAAGCCGACAATATTATACCCGCTTATTACACAGCCGCGTGTATAATCATAAAAGTCGGCAATAACATTTTCAATAGTTGGTGCATGTGCAACCATTTCGTTTGTTATACCTGTAAGGTTTGTAATCTCTTTTGGAATAGACTCTTTTGGTTTAACAAATGTAGAAAACTTTTCTTTAATTCTTCCGTTCACCACCTTGACTGCACCAAGTTCAATAATCTCATCGCCTTCAGGATTAAGTCCTGTTGTTTCTACGTCAAAAACAACAATATTGTTAGACAATACAAAGTCGTTGTATTTTGGTTTTTCTTCAAATAAGTTGGATTGTGCTGACGAAGGAATAGGCTCTGGAAATACAACTTGTTTGCGTTCTGCCTTGGTTAAGGTTTGTGTGGCTTCAATATCAATAGTGTTAACCTTTTTGGCGTATGCCATTTTCTTTATATAATAAGTAAGTTTTCCGCTTAGTCCAGTTTGAATATCCCCTACACAAACCATATATAATCCGTCTTCAAGTTTTTCCATTTTGTGTTCGTTGGTTTTAGAACAAAAATAAACACATTCAATGGTGTTATCGTCAGAGAGGTTGAATGTATATAAACTTTTTTCTTCCCCCTGCCTCTTGCCTTTTTTGATGATAAACTTCTTTTGGGTAATGTTTGTGATTATTCCAGCAAGAATAACCGATGTTTTTGGTTTATTAATTCCAGATATGTATTCTGGTTGAGGTGCAATATTATCACCGATAAACTTGCTGATAATCTCAACTTTATATCTTCGCACTCTGGCTTGTGATGAAGGTGCAATATCCTCAAAATCCACCCTGTCAGGAAGTTCATCTTCACTTTCGACAAGGTCTATATCAAAATTGGCAATAAAACGTCTTGAAAGGAAGTTTTTAAGGTTGGTTTTAATCTTGCCGTCGTCAAGCATAGATAAAATATCTTTGTTCATTCCGATTGAGATTGCAACATCATATTCATTTGTTTCTATTTTAATATTCTCTTGGAATATGTAAGGGAAGATTCCCTTATGCTCTGCTTCAAAGAAATTTTTGATTTCTTTAATTATAAGGTTGTCATCAAGGAAACTTTTTTTGAGTTTGATTCTTACTTTGGCATTTAACGACAAAAACTCTCTGACGTAGGCTGTAAGGGCATCTCTATCTTCTACCCCTAACTCCTCTCCAGTGAAAGGATATAGGAAAGTGATAGAGCAAACATTTAGCCCTTTATCATACACAGCGTCAAAGAGTTTTAAATTTGCAAATTTATTTTCAAAGTTTTTGTTAATCTTCTCAGTCAAAATTTCCATATTAACATTTTACAACACAAAATGCAGTATGTCAATCAATATTACAAGTCCAAATAGTACCATTAGACCGATACTATGAATCATATTCTCCACTTCCCGCTTGATAGGCTTTCTACGTATCCACTCTATAACAGTGAAAACTACGTGTGCACCATCCAGTGCTGGAATAGGAAGAATATTAAACACGGCTAGGTTTGCCGAAATTAGAGGTATTAAAACAAGCAGGTTTGCCATATTTTGTTGAGTAACAGATGCGATAGTTGCGATTGTTGTAATAGGGCCTCCGATTTGGCTGATGTTTACTTGGAAAGTGATAAGCATCCATAAACTCTTAAGCACAACCCAAGCAAGTCCAAAAGCGAAAGGAATACATCTTGCAAGAGCCTCAACAAAAGAATGTTTATAAGGCTCATAGTGAAGGTAAGAAAGTGTCATATTGCCACTTGCGTCTACATCTACATATCCGCCTAAAGCATACGCTGTATTTTTTTGTTGAATTTTATTGCCTGATTCATCTAACTTAAACTTGTTTGCACCATTTTCATCTTTGAGAATATTTCCGTTTTCGTCACGTTCATATTCATAAACAGGTTTACCTTCTGAATCAAATAGGAGATATGTTACTTTGGTAAAATACATATCAACATCAATCATTTCTCCATTACGTCTTACGGAGTATTTGACAGGTGCGTGATCTTTAAATTCGTGCTTTGCCTCCCCCTCTGCTGGCTCTTCATTAAGCCACGCTTCAAGTTTATGCACTTCCATTTCAACAAGGTCGGTAAAGTTATAACTATAAGCAAAGTCAATTTTTATATCGTTCACATAGAAAACGACATCATCTTTTTGAAGAGTGTTTATCTCTGGATTATATCCATCAGCCATTTCATAACTTACAACATTATTAAGAGTGATAGTGCTGTCATATCGAGGAATATCATAGCCTACACTTATAAGCAAAATGAATGAGAAAATAATGGCTGTCAAAAAGTTAAAAGTGACGCCTGCTAAAAATACAATAATGCGTTTCCAAGGTCTTTGATTTGTGAAAGCATCCTTAGTTTTTGCAGGATTACCATCTTTATCATTTCCGTCTTCCCCTGCAAATGCACAATAGCCACCAAGAGGGAAAATCCTTAAAGAGATTTTCTCTCCCCGTTTATTCGTTTTGGAAAAAATGGCTTTACCAAAACCTATTGAAAACTCTTCAATTTTAAATTTTAAAATTCTACCTGCAACATAGTGACCAAGTTCATGAATAAGCACCATGAAAAGTAACACCACTATTGCAAGCAAGATATAAAGGATTATCATAACTCTCCTCAAGAAAAATTAAATTACAAGAACTAAAATTCCAAATGCAAGAAGAAGATATGGTGCAACGAATATATAAGAATCAAATCTATCAAGCATTCCACCGTGTCCTGGGAAGATTTTGCCACTATCTTTAATTTCTGCCTTGCGTTTAAGGAAAGACTCAAACAAGTCACCAAGTTGGCAGATAATAGAGCCAAAAAGTGAAATTAAAAGAATATGCCAGAATTGGAAACCAGCCACTGAGAATGCGGTATAGATAGGATTGATTGCATTTAAGATGAGGTAAACACAAACAGAAAGTAAAACGCACCAAATAGTTCCGCCTACTGCACCCGCTATAGTTTTGTTTGGACTAATTTTAGGGGCAAGTTTTTTGCCACCGATAAGCCCACCAGTAATATATGCAAAAGTGTCAGTAAATATTGGTATTAAAAACATAAAAATTAAAACAGTAAGAGAAAGGTATCCACCAAACTTGTCCATATTTGCAAATGTTGAAGTGAGGCTGTCTAAGTGGTTCAAGATAGTCATAAACATTAAAAGAAAACTTGGGTAGATAAAGGTAACGGCAGTATTGAATGCCTTGTTGAATGAATATCTAGTCAAAGTAATTTCTTTGCTGACCTTTCTGATCTTCATTTCATTCAAAGATTTTTTTCTGTTGAAAGAAGTCCATAAGAAAGCAATTCCAAAGAATACAACAATAAGAGCAATATCAATAAGAAGTGTAAAAGTAAGTCCGATGGTTGCATCATATGCCATACCAACAAGGTTTGATACAAGCAAAATTATAGGAAAGAATGTTGCAAGATAAGTAAGGTTATATTTACCCATTTTTGTAAACATTTTAGATGTTTCAAATGCTGCGAAGCAAGCAACAAGTAAAATAAGTGCATCAAAGAAATAGTCAGAAACTAAAATTTTAAGCACAAAAGCAAGTGCCAAAACTAAAACTATTTCTAAAGATGTTAAAAGTCGTTTTTTCATTTTATTCCTCCAAATCTGCGTTTTCGCTTTGAATAAACTTTCAATGCTTTACGCAGGTGTCTTTCGTTAAAATCTGGCCATAAAACAGACGGAAAATAAAATTCTGAATATGCCATTTGATAGAGCATGAAGTTTGATACCCTTTCTTCTCCACTTGTTCTTATAATAAAATCAGGGTCAGGGATGGAAGTTGTGTCAAGATAAGTTGCAAACTCTTCTTCACTTACAGTTTGTTTCCCTGAAGCGATAATATTATTCACTGCCCTAACAATTTCATTACGTCCACCATAGTTAAGTGCAAGGTTAACAATAATTTTATCATTATTTTTTGTTTCCTTTTTCATAGAGGTAAGTTCATTTTGTAAGTCCTTAGGAAACTTTGATAATTCACCGATTGTGGTAAGTTTAATGCCTCGATTTATAAATTTGTCTTTTTTGGTTTTAAGATACTCACGTGTTAGGTTAAAAATCCCGTCAATTTCATCTTTACTTCTTTTCCAATTTTCAGTAGAAAAAGCAAAAAATGTTACAAACTTTACCTTCAACTTTATCAAAGCGTCAATGGTACGATCTACTGCATTAATCCCCTCTTTGTGTCCCATGTTGCGAGGAAGACCTTGGTTTGTTGCCCATCTACCATTGCCATCCATAATAATTCCGATATGTGTTGGTAAGTTTTTTATTGTCTTATTTTTTAACATTTAAAACTCCTTGTTTTTAACCTAAAAACATGGATTAAGAAATTTGGCTATACCTCCATGATTTCTTTTTCTTTTGCCTTACAAGCATCTTCTATCTTGTCACCATAAATGTCAATAAGTTTTTGTACTTCCTTTTCTGCAGAGGCAAGTTCGTCTTCAGATATAGCACCCTCTTTTTGAAGATCTTTAAGCATATCCATAGCGTCACGTCTTGCACCGCGAATAGCAACCTTAGTATCCTCACTTATTTTCTTAACGTTTTTAACAATTTCACGTCTACGCTCTTCAGTAAGCATAGGAAAAATAAGTCTAATAATTTTTCCATCGTCATTTGGTGTAATTCCAATATCAGAAGCGGCAATCGCTTTTACAACATTCTTAATTTGGGTTGCATCCCAAACAGAAATAGCAAGGATTCTTGCTTCAGGTACTGAAATACTTGCCATTTGATTAAGAGGTGTAGGAACGCCATAATAATCGATATAGATTTTATCGAGAATATGAGGGTTAGCCCTACCCGCACGAATAACAAGGTATTCATTTTTTTGATGGTTGCAGGCTTTAT
This sequence comes from uncultured Bacillota bacterium, assembly GCA_948465545.1. Lineage (GTDB taxonomy): Bacteria > Bacillota > Clostridia > Christensenellales > UBA1242 > Caccovivens. The sequence continues at coordinate 36,886 of CAOJXO010000002.1, read as the reverse complement.
CAAGTTCCTCTTGACAAGACATTAAGATTTCATCAATATCATTTTGCATAAGTAAACTCCTTGCAAACAAGTTTACAATAAAAGATGCTTTTTTGCAAATGTTTTTGAGGCTTTCTATTAAGAAATATGCTTCAAAATTAATTTAAGTTGCATGGTTTATTAATTTTAGACAAATTACAACAATGAGGGCAACAAAAAAGGCGATAGTTATCGCCTTTTATTTAATTGTTTTCGCCATCCCCTTCATCGTTGTTATTTTTTACTGTGTATTCTTGACGAAGGCTTGAAAATAAGGCCAAAGGAGGAAGTCCAGTATACTTGTCACTATTTGGAGCAATATCCATATATTGTAATTCTCCAGACTTTTTATCATCCTTGTAGGTAAAATTTAAGACATTGCCTTCTTCTATAAAGATGCCAAGTTTGTCACATTTAAACAATGCAAAATGGTTGAGGTTTTTATAAAGTTCACAGAATTTTAGAACTAAATCTCTATCTATGCCAACAGCAGTACATTTTGTAGCAGAAATTCGTATCTGTCGCTTTACAACAGATTCAGTACCACGGCTATTTTTTTCAGTTTCATCAGTGACACTTAAAATCTCTTTGTTAAAAAGTTCGTCAAATATTATTTTAAAATAGTCATTAGTATAAATATCAATAATTAAAGCATTGTAACTTTTAGGATTTAAGTTTTCTTGAATTAAATTAACTATATTTTGTAGAGCACCCTCTCTTTCTTTATTGAAAAAGATTTTCTCATATTCTTTTCCAAAGAACTCTTCTGCCGTATCCTCAAGAGAGTCAATATAACTTGCAAGGTTTGTCCTGAATGTAATGTATTTCAAGAAAAGATTTTCCTCAGTGTTGATTTCTTCTATTAATCCGTCTTTAGAACGTTTAACACAATCGTTCATTGCTTTCATTGCTCGGGAATAATATTTTTCATTTTCTTGTGCTGTGTTAAGCACTGTTTGGGCTTCGTCAATTATTTTGCTAAGTTCGCATTGTCCGTTTGTATCAACTTTAACTATGCGGTCAAGTAAGTTTGAATACTTGTCTTGACTAATAAAGTCATAAGTAAGGGCTTTAAGATGTGCGTTTAAAGTGCATATTGAGTTATAGGTTGATCGAGAAACCTCTAAACCTTCAACGAGATTTTCATAGGCTTTACACATTTCATTGAACCCACGGAAGTTTTTAGGATAAAATCCATTATCAGTGAAAGCATCAATTATAGGGGCATATAAAATTCTTAACACATCTTTTTTGTTATAATTTTCTGAAAGTGGTGCAGGTAGTTTAATTTTACCTCGTCGGATTTCCTGTCTTTCTTCAAGTGTTAATTCCGCCGATGAAAGTGAAGGTTGTGGTTGAACCAAGGTTGGTTGTTGATTTTGAACTCCCCCCCCCGAGCGTGCTAACCTTTTACGCATTCTCTCTTCTTCTTTTTTTCTACGGCGTTCATCGTTACGGGTTTGTCTGCGAAGTGCATCTGCTTCCGACTGTTCTCTGGCAATTCGCTCAGCCTCCTCCCTAGCCTTACGCTCGGCTTCTTCTGCGGTTTTTTTCATCTTTTCAAGAAGGTCTTGAGTAAGTCCAGTATTGCGATTTCCAGCACGTTTTTTAATTTTTTCAAGTTCAGTGTTTGTAATAAATACATTAGGGAATGCTTTTATTTCAACCTTTTCTTTTTCGGCTTTCTTAAATTCAATATTATCAGCCTCTTGATCCCCTCTTCTTACCGATTGCTCTGCACTAATTTCCACCTTAGTAAGTGCACTATATGGATTTTTAACAAAGTACTGCCTAAGTTCGGTAGAGCCAGTAAGTCCTTCCTCTTGCACGATTGAAGCAAGCATACACTCTAAGAATGCAGGGTTTGAGTAAAGTACAGTCATATTCTGCATACAGGTAACCGCATTATCTTCTCCAAGGTATTTTGTAAGGATTTCTGAAATTTCTTCAATATGTTCAAGTTTAAGTTTTTCAATTTGAGTAAGGTGGTCGATATTCATAATAAACTTGTCGGATATTTCTTGAGCGTACACGGCTGTGTTTTTCTGAGTAGAAGTTTTTTCTTTCTTTTGTGCAACAATTTTTTCAATGGCACTTGCATATACCTTCCCAAATTTTGACACCTTTGTAAAATTGATTGTAAGAAGCGATGGAGATCTTTTAATACGTGCAAGCAAAGCCTCTTTGCCATCTTCAGCATAGAAAAGTTCTAACATTCCGATTGTTTCTGCAATATCTTCTGGTTTTGATAAAAGGATAGAAGGTGCAGATCTAATTATTTCACGTACATCATAGGTATACCCTTGTTTCTCTTCATTCCAAAACAGTCCGTTAAGAAGACTAAGGATTTGTGATACAGCATCTTCGGTGGCTTTAAATGCAAGTGACGCACATTGCTCTAACACCTCATTAAGTTCAGCCCCTTTTAATAAAGACTCTTCAGTTTTGGCGTTAGAATCAACATATTTCTTTTCTGCAAGTGCATATATGGTGTTGCTGAATTTTTCAACGCTTGCAGTTTTCATATTAGTTTTGATTGCAAGTTTGAAAGGGTCAATATTACGGCTTCTTGCCTCTTCTAAAACCTCAATAAACTCTTCACTGATTTTGGCATTCTCACTCTTATAAAGTGCGATAGAGTCATTGATAATTCCCCTAGCAATTCCTTTGCGTTCATCGCTATCAAAGGTTTTAATGTCGTTTTCAGCAAAAGCAGTATAAAGTGCATTAAAGTCTTGCACTGTTTTATCTTCAAGGTCTTTGCAGATATTATAGATATACACTTTTATTTCTTCAGTACCAAAACAAAAATGCTGACTCATAATATCTTTTAAAGAGTCGACCATCTTTTTTACTTCTGGTTTAGAGTTTACGTATTCATCAATAATTTGAAGTTCCTCTTCAGTAGGCATATCAAGATTGTTAAGAGTTTTAGTAATCTTAGGCATAAAAATCTCCTTAGTATGTTTTTACCTATTAAGTATAAAATAAAACGACTTTATTGTCAATATTAAACATAAAAATAAAGTGAAATAAAAAAGGTGGATTACCCACCTTTAAAAAAATCTTATTTTTTTATTAGCCTTTGATTTGTTTTGCAACTTCTTCAGCAAGGTCATCTTGTCTTTTTTCAAGACCTTCACCCATTTCATATCTTACGAAACGTCTGATTGAAATTTTTTCGCCGATTTTAAGAGTCATTTCATTGATATATTGTGTAATTGTCATATTACCATCTTTAACGAAAGTTTGTTCCATAAGGCATACGTCTTGATAGAATTTCTTAACACGGCCTTCAACCATTTTTTCAATGATTTGTGCTGGCTTGCCTTCGTTTGTGGCTTGAACGCGAAGAATTTCTTTCTCTTTTTCAAGTTCAGCAGTTGGCACTTCTTCCACTCTAACATATTTAGGGTTTGCAGCAGCAATTTGCATACCAATATTTCTTGCAATTTCTTGGAAGAGATCTGTTTTTGCAACAAAGTCTGTTTCGCAGTTGATTTCGACTAAAACGCCAATCTTTCCGCCCATGTGGATATAAGAAGACACAACACCTTCACTTGCAATTCTGCCCTGCTTTTTAGCGGCAGCAGCGATACCCTTTTCACGAAGCCAAACAGCGGCTTTCTCAAAATCTCCATTACATTCAGTTAATGCTTTTTTGCAGTCCATCATACCTGCGTTTGTTCTAGCACGAAGTTCTGCAACGTCTTTAGCGGTAAAACTCATAATTATTCTCCTTTTTTAGCGGTTTCGGCTGTTTCTTGAGCGGTTTCGCTCTTTACTTCTTTCTTTTTAGGTGCAGGTTTCTTTCTTGCAGGTTTTTTCTTGTTTTCTTCTCCACCTTCAGCAAGGTCAAGGTTAGGTTTCATTTCTGTGAGTGCTTTTTCAAGGTCGATAGCCTCTTCTTCAACAGATTCTTCTTTTTTCATTGACACCCCTTCTCTAGCTTCAATAACAGCGTCTGCGATTGCCCCTGCAATAAGTTTAACAGAACGGATAGCGTCATCGTTACCAGGGATAACATAGTCAATACCCTCTGGGTTACCGTTTGTGTCAACAAGTCCAACCATAGGAATTCCAAGGTTTACACATTCTTTAACGCAAATGTGTTCGATACAAGGGTCAACAACGAAAACTACGCCAGGAAGTTCTCTCATTTCCTTGATACCGCCAAGGTTTTTCTCAAGTTTATCTCTTTCAGTTTTAAGAAGAGTAACCTCTTTCTTAGGAAGAAGGTCAAACTCACCAACCTTTTCCATTTGGTTTAATTTGTTAAGACGTTCAATTCTAGATTTGATTGTCTTGAAATTGGTAAGGCATCCGCCAAGCCAACGAGTGTTCACATAGAACATTCCGCATCTTTCAGCCTCTTCTTTGATGGCTTCTTGTGCTTGTTTTTTAGTTCCTACAAAAAGAACGCTTTTTCCGCTTGCAACAACATCTCTTACAAATAAGTAAGCCTTGTCAACAAGAACAGATGTATCTTCTAGATTGATGATATGAATATCGTTTCTTGCAGTGAAAATATATTTTTTCATCTTAGGGTTCCACTTTCTTGTTTGGTGACCGAAGTGAACGCCTGCTTCTAGAAGTTGTTTCATTGAAATTACTGACATTTTTATTTTCCTCCTTTTGTTTTTGTCCTTCCCCATAGTTTTAACTCTGAAAGCAACCCCAAGGCGGATAATCCGCCTTTTTGGAATGGAAATTGATTTTTTAGCATTTCCACCCGTCTTAGGCAACGGCTTTGCAAATGTACTATGAGTGCAAATTGTCCAATGACAAGATTATGTATAACATATTTAACAAAAAAAAGCAAGCATTTTTACCTAACAAAAAACATTATTTTTTCTATAGTTTATCCTTGACAATTTTGCGGGGGGGGTATAATAGACCTTGTCTATTTATAAAGGAGAAATTATGGGTAAACAAAAGCAAGAAAAAGAATATAAGGTGTATGGCGATGGCACAAAAGGCCTTAAAAATTTTGTTAGCCTGCTATCATTTTTTAAGCCATATTGGGCATTAACACTTTCAGCAATACTTATTATGTGTTTGTCGCTTGGAGTAAGTATTGTAGTGCCTATATATAGTGCAAAGTTTATCGCTTCCCTCACCGCCTCAGAAATTACAAATATCCTTATTTTTGGTGCAGTAATGATTGGAGGGAGTTTACTTAATCAAATATTTAATTGGCTTAACTGGTCTTTTGTTATAAATAGACTTGTGCAAAAAGTGGGTTATGATATTCGCATGCGTTTGTTAGATAGTTCACTAACATTGAAAATGCAGAACTTTGATAAATCAAATTCGGGATTCTTCCTTAGAATTATCAATGGCAATGCAGGTTCGTATGCAAGAAATTTTGTTTCTATTTTCCAAAACATAATAGAAATTTTAGGGAATATATTCTTTATAGGATTTTCGTTTTTCTTGAATATATATCTTGGAATCTATATTTGTATTGCACTTATTATTCGATTTATAATACATGCAATTAGAACTAAGGTTCGTATAAAAAACAACAAGATAATCAATGAAAAAGCAGATGTGGTTTCAAGTTTTACAAATGAAACTTTACGTGGAATTAGAGATATCAAATCGTCAAGAATAACTGATGAAGTATATGCAAAGAATGCAGAAATGAAATGGGAAATTTCTAATCTTGAATACAAGAATCAGCGAAAGATAAATTCATTATTTTATTTAGAGCGATTTGTTTATTACATAGTACAGTTTGGTTTTATTGCACTTATGGTCTATTTAATCTATATTGATAATGTTACAGCAATAACCGCTTTAACCGTTTACAATTTCTATGGAAGAGTGATGGGTGTAGGTGTATATATTACGAATATGATAAACACCTTTAAAGATATAGAATATGATGCCTATCGAATTAATCAAGTGTTAAGTGGATATGAGTTTGGATTTGAAAAATTTGGTGATATTGAAGTTGATTTAACCAAGAAAAAAGACGTACAGTTTAAGAATGTTACATTTGCTTATAAAGATGACGAGGTGCTTAAAAATATTTCATTTAAAATAAAAGAAAACACCACTATTGGTATTGCTGGCGAAAGCGGAGCGGGTAAAAGTACAATAATAAGACTCCTTTCAAAGATGTACGATGTAAGCGATGGTGAGGTTATTGTTGCAGGTACAAATATAAAAGATTTAAGCCGTGAAAGCCTACGTAAACTTATTACTGTTGTTCCACAAGACCCATATATTTTCAATATGACCTTCCGTGAAAACTTAACTATTGTAAAACCAGATGCCACCGAAGAAGAGATTATTGACGCATTTACAAAAGCACAATTGTACGACTTTATTACTTCGCAGAAAGATGGACTTGATACTAAACTTGGCGAGAATGGAATTGTTCTTTCAGGCGGACAAAAGCAAAGGCTTGCTATTGCAAGAGGATTGCTTGTTGCCTCCCCTATACTAATTTTAGATGAAGCAACAAGTTCGCTTGATAACGAAAACCAAGAAAAGATTAAAAATGTGATTGCTTCCTTGTCAGGCTCTCGTACAGTAATTATAATCGCCCATCGCCTTTCAACAATTATTGATGCAGATGAAATATTGTTTATTAAAAATGGTAAGGTGGCAAAACGTGGTACTCATCAATACTTAATGGAAAACTGCAAAGAATATAAAAACTTTTACAAAGCAGAAATTTAAGGGCATAAAGAATATATCTTTAATAAGAAAGTGACTAAACCACAAAAAAAGCAACTAAACAGTTGCTTTTTTGTTATTTTTTATGTATTCTCAGTTTGGCTTGAATCCACTAATTCTTTAAGTTCTTCAACTTCTTCATCTGCTTTTGCAATAAGAAATTCATGCAAATCAGAAAGATATTGTTCGCCACATTCTTTAGCCAAAGCACATCTTAATGCTTTCGTTCTTTGAAGATCGACCTCGCCACATTCCAAGACTTCAAAATCATTTTCTACACGAAGGATATCCACTTGGTTATTATTGTGATGTATTGTAAACTCATAAGCATTATCTATATGTTCCATTTGAGTCCAAAGCTTCACTATTCCAATATCACATTCAATTATTGGTCTTAAAACTTTTTCAATTTTTTCCTCACTATTGATATATTTTAACTTTTTTTCTTTATCTTTTAATATAATTATCATAATCAATAACTCCCCATAATTGTATTTTATCATAAAATTCAATTTTGTCAATAGCAAATTAAAAAATGTTTCAATCAACTTTTAACATAAAAAAACAACAGTTAAACTGTTGCTTTTTTCTTATTCTTTTTAGGTTTTCTATATGCAATTGCCCATAGCCCTGGTGTGATGAATACTGAAGAGTAAAAACCTGCAAGTATTCCAACAAGGATAGGTACTGCAAATTCACGAATATCACTTACCCCTATTATTGCAACCATGGCAATAGTAATGAAAGTGGTAAGGGTTGTAAGGATAGATCTTGACATTGTTTGTTTAACTGATGCATTTGCAACTTCAGTATTACTTGATTTTTCAAACTTACCATTTCGTGTATTTTCACGGATTCTGTCAAAGATGATAATAGTATTATTGATTGAGTAGCCAAGTATAGTAACAAGTGCAGCAACAAAAGAACTGTTGATTGTAATTCTAAATATAAGCACTAAACTTGTCATAACAAGAAGGTCATGGAAAAGTGCAAGTACTGCCGCAAGACCGCTTGTAATTTCAAATCTAAATGCAACATAAATAAGAATTAACACCATAGCAACAAGCATTGCAATAAACGCGTTCATAAGAAGTTCACTGCTTGCTGTTGCAGTAACAACCTCTGGTGCAGAAATTGCATAAGAATAGTTTTCAGTAACAGAAATTTCTTTGTATCCAAAAACATCTTGCAGTTTTGTCCTAATCTCTTTATTTGTTTCAGCAATTTCAGTTCCAGTTGCACCATCAATATTTTGATATCTAACCTCAACCGCTTGTCCTTTTGTTATAACCCCCTCTATATCCATAGTGGTGGTACGGAATGTGTTGATTGAAAGATTGTACTGATTTAAAACCTCTTCAATCTTATTTCGCATAGCATTGAAGTCAGTATTATCATTAACATCATATTGTTCGCAGTTTTCAATAATACCTTCGCTGTTTGCATATACCTTGATTACTGAGCCACCAGTAAAATCAAGACCAAGGTTGAATCCTACTGTGAAGAGAAGGATTAATCCTACAACAATAATAACGATAGGAGCAATTAAAAACCATTTTAAGTTTTTACAATAGTTAAATTTAGAGTTGCTTATTATTTTATCCATTGAGAACTTGTTTGGATTGAATTTTTTATTCTTAGTCATTGTTCTCACCTCCCTCCACTACAATTTCGGCAGGTTTTTCGCTTACGTCATTAGAGGCAACATTTGAATCTTCCTCTTTAATTTCAACAACATTTTCGTCACGATATAGTCTTGCTTTGTGTGGTTTTGTGCTGTTAAGTGGAAGATATGATTTTACAAGGAATCTTGTAATAACCAAACTTGTAAACATTGAAAGAAGGATACCAAGAAGCAGAGTTATTGCAAATCCCTTAATTGCAGAAGTGCCTAAAATGTAAAGGATGATTGATGTGAATACTGTTGTAATATTTGAGTCGAAGATAGGCCAGAAAGCACGTTTGAAACCGCTCTTAACAGCAAGGTGCATTTTCTTACCACTTGCATATTCTTCTTTGATACGCTCAAAGATAATAATATTTCCGTCAACCGCCATACCAAGGCTGAGGATGATACCTGCAATACCCGGTAATGTTAATTGAACGAAAGGAATTGCTTGTAAGAAGAAGAGCATTAAAATCATGTAGAATACAAGGGCGAAATTTGCGAGAAGACCAAAGTCACCATATCTCCACCACATGATTGCCATAACAAGTACGATTGCCACCGCACCAGCAATAATTCCGTAAAGAAGTGCGTCACGGCCGAGTGTTGCAGAAATTACACTATTTTCAATTAATGTCAGTTTAACACTAAATGCACCACTCATGATGTTAAGTGCATATCGTTTTGCACTCTCTTTATCATTAAGTCCTTCACCAGAAATGAATGTAGAGCCATCTGTGATTTGGCTTTTACAAGTAAGAGAACCCCAAGGATCACCCTTAACCTCCCCTAAATAAATATGGATAAGGTTTTCAGATGCAGGTGCAGTATTATTTGCAGCCATTTGTGTAAGGTTTGCAAATTTAGTTTTTCCCTCATCAGTAAATTGGATTACAACACCATGTTGAAGTTCATTATTTTCATTATTTTGATAAGTAGCATAAACATTAGCGACATCGTAACCAGTAATAAACACCTCAGGGCTGTTTGTTCCGTTTGCCTTTTCAAGAGTCATGTATAAAGTTTTAGGATTTTCAAGGAATGAGAAGATTTCATCAGTATCTTTTGCTGATGGCACTTCAATTCTAATACGATTAGAGCCTTGTCTGGCTACCGTTGATTCAGAATAACCTTCGTTATATAAAATTTCTTTAAGTCTTGCTTCTGTTGCACTTATTGCACTGTTTAAATCTTGGGTATTTTCTGTCGCGTCACACTCATAGACAACAGAAAGTCCGCCTGCAAGGTCAAGCCCAAGTGAGATTGAGTTTGCAAAGCCATTATAAGTATAATTTGTGAATGGAACAGGAATAGGACATACAGAAAGTACTATTCCTATAACTGCAACAATAGAAAGTAAAACAAATTTCCAGATTGAACGCTTTTTAGTCATTAAAAAACCCTTTTAATCTTTGCCAAAGTAGTAATAAAACAAAAGTTGCATCTTTGCAAGTGCAAAAAGATTGCAAATTTTCTTACCAACTAAGTATAAAGAATAAAGGGCAATATGTCAAACATTTTTTCAGTTTAGACCGAACTTTTTTTGATATTAACACAGATAATACCACAATTAGAACCTGTAATGCAACCAAAAAAGATATCATTTAGAAGAGTTCTATCAAAAACGAAACAGCCGTCTAGGATTGAAAATACTAAGAATGCCACAACAGTATAGATAAGTCCGATTAACAGTCCGCTTACAAGCCCCATTTCTTTTTCTTTTTTCAGACCGATAAACACGCCAAGAAGCACACTTGCTGCCTTGATTACCTGATTAACAGGATTAATCACACTGTCAGAGATGTTGGTAAATTTAAGAATAAATGCAAAGATGAGAATCCCAACAAGAGAAAAACAAAGGCTAACCAAACTCCCCTTTAATACCGAGAGAAGCAGTTTGTTTTTAGGCTTAGATGAGTCTACCGATCTAACTTTGGCTTTCATTTTCATAATTGACTCCTTTTAAAGTTTTTATACTTTAATTTATGAAAGGAGTTTTATTTATAGAACTTTTATATTGTAATGTTAGAACAATAAAAAAGTGGCTGTCTGCCACTTTTTTATTCACCCTTCTTTTTACGTGATTTTTTGCCATTGATTTGTTCTTCAATTTTGATTGCTGTATCGTCTTTGGTTTCAACAGTTTTAGGTGCTTCTTCTTTCTTATCTGTTTTTTTAGCGTCCTTAACTTCTACTGCTGGAACTGCTGCATCTGCTTTAACCTCAGGTGCTTTTGCAGGCTGATCCTTGATTACGCTGTAAATTGCATAAGCATCAACAGAAACATAACTCTTGTATTTGCCAGTACCAGTTTCAATGGTAACAACCTTTTTGTCATCAGCCATTTCAAGATCTACAATAGTGCCATAAACACCGCTTGTAGTTAAAACCTTATCGCCACGTTTAAGCGAATTAGTTTGTTCCTGCATTTTTTGATTTTCTTTCTTGTTTCTGCTGCTGACTAAGATTGGATATGCAATAACAAGTAAAACGATAAATCCAATTAAAATCCATTGTGTAACGTCCATGATAACCTCCTATTTTTTCATTAAGACAAAGATGAAAATAAATAAGAAGAACAGGATACAAAATACCAGCATTATTCCATCAAATGTCATTGTTACCTCCATATATTAACATAAAAATTAAAATTCACAAAACGAATTTGTATTAAATTTTCTTAGTTTTAATTTCATTTTCAAGTCTTTCGACAAAATCTTGTAAATTAAGCCCGCTCTTATTCTCAAACCCACGTCCACGAATAGAGATTGTGCCATTCTTTTCTTCCTCATCACCAACAATGATAAGATAAGGAATTTTAAGCGACATAGCCTCGCGGATCTTATACCCAACCTTTTCGTTTCTGTCGTCAAGTGAAGTGCGAAGCCCTTGTTTAACAAGTACGCTATAAATGCTTTCGGCGTAACTATTATTTCTATCAGTTAAGGTAAGTACCCTCACCTGCTCTGGTGCAAGCCAAAGTGGAAGAAGTCCTTTTGTTTCTTCAAGTAAGAATGCAACGAATCTGTCAAGAGAGCCAAGTATTGCCCTATGAATAACAACAGGACGAACCTTTTGACTGTTTTCATCAATATATTCAAGTTCAAACTTTTCAGGAAGTTGATAGTCAAGTTGGATGGTAGAAAGTGTTACGTCATGGCCAAGAGCACTTTCCACTTGCACGTCAATCTTTGGACCATAGAATGCTGCCTCGCCCTCTGCCTCATAGTAGTTTGCACCAGTAGATTTAATAATCTCTCTAAGTGAGTTTTCACTCTTAACCCAAAGGTCATCATTTCCAAAGTATTTTTCAACATTGTTTTTATCACGAAGTGAAAGACGAAGTGTATAATTCTTAAAACCAAAATCTTTATAAACATCAAGGATAAGATTGATAACCCCTCTTATCTCATCTGCAATTTGGTCTGGACGGCAGAAGATGTGGCTATCGTTTTGAGTGAATGCCCTTGCCCTTTCAAGACCACAAAGGTTTCCGCTATCTTCAAATCTGAAATCGTTTGCAATTTCTGCAACCCTGATAGGAAGGTCTTTATAAGAATGTAGGTTTCTTTTAAACATAACCATATGGTGTGGGCAGTTCATAGGACGAAGAACATAAGTTTCATCATCACGCTCCATTGCAGGAAACATATCATCTTTATAGTGATCCCAGTGACCAGAAGTTTTATAAAGTTCAACATTGCCAAGTGATGGTGTCATAACATGTTTATAACCTTGGGCGATTTCTTTATCCATAATGTAATCTGATAAAAGTCTACGCAAAGTAAAGCCGTTTGGAAGCCACATAGGAAGTCCCTTTCCAACAAGTTCATCAAACATAAAGATATTTAAATCCTTGCCAAGTTTTCTGTGGTCGCGTTGTTTTGCCTCCTCCACACGCTGAATGTGTTCTGCAAGATCTTTCTTTGTCTTAAATGCATATACGTACACACGTTGAAGCATTTTGTTTTTTTCGCTTCCACGCCAGTATGCACCATTCACACTGTGAATCTTAAATCCATAACTTTGAAGTTTATTTGTGCTTTCTACGTGAGGCCCACGACAAAGGTCAAAAAAGTCGTCGCCAGTATAATAAATAGATACTTCTTCTCCAACGGGAAGTTCCTCTATAATTTCAGTTTTATATTCATTATCTTTAAAAAGGTCAAGGGCTTTTGCCTTGCTTACAACAACCTTAGTAAACTTCTCCCCTTTGTTGATAATGGCGGTCATGCGTTTTTCTATTTCACTATACTCATCTGGTGTAATGCTATGTTTGAGGTCAATATCATAATAAAAGCCGTCATCAATCGCTGGGCCGATTGTGAGTTTTGTTTCTGGATAAAGGTCGCAGATTGCCTTTGCAAGGATGTGGGCAAGAGAATGTCTTGCGGTTTCAAGTTCGCTGTCAATAATTTTTTCTTTCATATTAATCTCCTTCTATTGCATTAAAAAAACGCCCCAAAATCAAACAAAGTTTGTTTAAGGACGATTTGTTCTAAACCGCGGTTCCACCTTAATTGCAGGAGGTTTCCCCTGCCACTTAATTTAAGGGCATATCTTCGCGATAAGTGGTTTCATTTTACTATCCGCTTAGGTTTTGCACCAACCAACCTTTCTCTGAACGCGTTATAATAAAACTACTTGTCTTATGCTAATGCTAACTTGCTTTAAATATACCACAGCATAAACCTTTTGTCAAATATTTTTATGATTTTGTTTAATATTTGTACAGGTACATTCTGTTTTAACACATATTCGTTTTTCATATATCTTTTCAAGAAAATCTGTGGTTTTGCTACCGCTATGGCAATGAATGTTGATTTTTTGAGGTGAAAGGTCGATAATTGAAGAGATTAACCCCTCTTCATTAAACAACTGCCCGTGGTATTTGTTGTCATATGCGTCTTGACTTTCTAAACAGATTTTATATCCATTTTCTTCTTCGAAGACATTTACTTCATCTTCACATATATCAAGGTTGTCAACCAAGAATTTTAAAAGGTCTAAAAACGCCTCTGAACTTATGAGGTAATCCCTATTTTCATTTGCAAGTGCAACAAGTTCCGTCCATTTTGCTTTTAGGTTTTTAAGTTTAAATTCATAAAAAGAATCTAAATATAAGTCTTTGTCAAAAGAGAGAGCCTTTTGTATAATAAAGTAATCTGTTTCTCTATCAAAGTTAAGAAGTGCTTTCTTAAATGCCACTACTCCTATTTGGTCGTGATGTGGCAGAAATAAATATTTGTCTAAAAATGAAGATTTATAATAGGTGCAGATAATTTGGGTTATAACACGAGAAAGTATATCTTCAACATCGCTTCGTTTTGACTTTTCCACCCCTATTAATATGCTTGTATGCCCTTTTTCTATAGTGGAAGTAACAATTCCTCCAAAACTATTAGAAAGGTTTTTGATAGAACTAAAAATATAGTTTGCAAGATCTGTGTTATCAAGATTTAAGGAAAACTCCCACATAAAAACTCCTTTTCAAAGTATATTCTATGCAGAGGTAAGAAAAATACTCAAAAAAAATCATTCTTTTCTTTTATAAATTAAAAATAATTTGACAAAAAAAATAAAATAATGGATAATTTAAAATAGGAAGGAGCAAAATGAAAAAATCAAAATTTTTATTGCTATCAGTATTATTTATGATACCAATCATGCTGTTTGCAGGATGTGAAGATCCTAAGTATTTTTCTATAACCACCTCTACCAATGATGGAAATATTGGCAGTGTATCTGGTGGAAATAGTACATTTATTGAAGGATCAGAGGTAAGTTTGGTTGCCACTTCAAGGTCAACAACCACCGATTCATTTATATGTTGGGTTAAAGATTATGCAAATGTAGTAAGTTTGGAATCTACAACAAAAGTAACTGTTAATGCAAATACTCAAGGCAACTATACTGCCCTGTTTGCAAGTAATTTAAGTTCAATGACCTATGCAACAGTAAGCGATATTTTATACGATGGCATTTATTCTAACCTTGAATACACAATCTCTTGTGCTCCTATGAATAATACCACCCAAACAAGGGCTTTTACATCTGGGACATTTACACAAGACGCAAATACCTATTCACAAACAACCTCAGTATTCAATATGTATGACAGAAACTCAGAAAACGGTTATGTTGGATATGTTTTCACAGTAACACTTAAAATAACCGATCTTGCAGGTGAAAGTGTTGTTGACCGTACTTATAATTTCAGTGTAATAAATTCACTTTTTGATGAAAGCACCGGTGTTTATACTTATACAAACGGCAATCTTTCTGTCAAGTTTGAAAAGATTTCTAAAAATATAGCATTTGGTTTATAACAACAAAAAATCCATGATTTACTACCATGGATTTTTTGTTTCGTTGAAAACTATTGCAAGAAACTATCTGCTACAATCTTTAGAAGAGTTTTTAGCCTCTGAAGTGTGTGACATTTTAGAAGATGCCTTTGCACTTTCTTGACCAGCCTCTACCTTACGTTTTGAAGCCTTTTTTTCTTTCTTGTTTTTACCAAACATAGTTTTCACCTCCCTTATTCAAGGCATATCTCGCCTTGTAATAATATGGTGTGTAATATTTGGTAGATTATACTATGATAAACAAAAAAAGTGGTTTGCACCACTTTTTTAAATTTAGAAAGCATTTATAATAATTCACTTATTTTGTAGTTTTCTTTCCAGCAGTTTTGCCAGCTGTCTTAGTTGCTGTTTTTGCAGAAGATTTTTCTTCTTTCTTTGCAGCAGGTTTTGCTGTTGTTTTCTTCTCTTTCTTTTCCTTAGCACTTGCTTCTTCAAGAAGGTCATAGTACTTGTCGAAAACAGCGATAGCAAGTTCTTCTTTTTCTTCTACTTTAAGAACAGTGTTTCCTGCTTTATCTTGGTCGCAAACAAATACAACTGCTTCATCATCAGCAATTCCGTCAATCTTATCCACTGGTTTTAAAACAACATAAAGTTTTCTTGTTTTTTCGTCAATGTCATAAGGAATAACTGCCACTTGCTCGAATGTGAGTTGTCTACCGTTCTCATCTTGTAAAACGATAGGGTCACGATTTTCTTGATCAAGAAGTACATCTAAAAGATCAACAGGTTTTTGCTCTTCTTTTTTTACGCTTTTTACATTTTTCTTTTCCATAATATATCAATCCCCTTTTCTATTATTCATGAAACTTTGTAATATGATTTGTGCTGCGATTTTATCAATGACTTCCTTTCGCTTTTCCCTTCGCATACCGCTTTCAATCAGCATTTCTTCTGCTTCGGCCGAGGTTAAGCGTTCATCTATAAAATGCACTTTAACACCAGAAAGATTTGCAAGATCCTCTCCAAACTGTCTATGAAGGATTGCCCTTTCGCCCTCACTTCCGTCCATGTTAAGCGGAAGTCCGATTGCCACTTCGTCAACATCAAAATCTTTAATAAGTTTGTCAAGATGTCTTAAAGCGTCCTCTTTGCCAACATTTTTATAAACCTCATAAGGGCTACAAATAATGTTGAGCGGGTCTGTAAACGCAATTCCAATTCGTTTGTCGCCGTAATCTACGCCCATTTTTCTATGTTTTTGCATCGTATCACCATTATTAGTATAAATTTAACTTAAAATTAAGTCAAACGTTTTTAAATAAAATCTACTTGCAATCGTATAAATTTTTACCAGAACCAACGGTTGTTATAAGTGGAACTTGAAGTTTTGTTACATTTTCCATTTCTTCTTTCAAGATTTTAGCCACTTTTTCCTCTTCACCAGGATAGGTATCAACAATAAGTTCGTCATGGATTTGAAGTATTAACTGGCTTTTAAAAGGCTTCAATGCGTTGTATACTTTTATCATTGCCAATTTAATTATGTCGGACGCTGTACCTTGAAGTGGCATATTCATTGCCACCCTCTGCCCGAAAGATCGTGTCTGAAATTTCGATGAGTTGATTTCTGGTATCTTTCTTATTCGTCCAAACTTGGTTTTGATGAATCCGTCAGCAGTCGCTTTTGCAACATTATCATTCATAAATCCCTTTACTTTTGGATAGCGGTCAAAATAGGAGTCTATATATGCTTTTGCTTTTGCACGTGAACTTTTTATATTTTGGCTAAGTCCATAATCACTTATACCATAGATAATTCCAAAGTTAACCGCCTTTGCTTCACGACGCTCAGAGGCTGTGACCGCACTCTCACTTTTACCAAAGATTTGTGACGCCGTGATTGTGTGAATATCCTTTCCCTCTTTATAAGCGTTTATAAGATGCTCTTCCCCTGACATATCTGCAAGGAGGCGGAGTTCAATTTGGTTGTAGTCCGCAGAGATTAAACTGCCACCTTTAAATTTTGAAATAAAGATTTTTCGCAGTTCTCTGCCCTCTTCGTCACGGGTTGGAATAGTTTGTAAGTTTGGTTCACTGCTTGAAAGTCTGCCTGTGCTTGTTAACGCCTGATTAAATGTTGTATGGATTATATTGCCATTATTTTTACATATCTCCATATAAACATCTATATAGGTATTTTTAAGTTTGGTAACCTTGCGATGTTGTAAAATTTTATCAACAATAGGAATGTATCGAATTTCCCCTAAAACATCAATGCTTGTGGATTGCTTTTTATTGTTATAAGTCTTAATCCCCAGTTTGTCAAACAGGATATATGCCACCTGCTTTGGAGAGTTTATATTAAACTCTTCTCCCGCCTCAGCATAAATATCAGCAGAAAGTTTTTCTATCTGAGAAGAGAACTGTTCGTTTAACTCTTCCACCTTTTCAAAATTGATAGCAAAGCCGTCCTCCTCCATTTTGAAAAGGATTTCAACAAGTGGAAGTTCAATGTCTTTATATATATGAATTGTGCCTTCCCGCTCAAGTTGTTTTTCAAGGTTAGAGGCAAGTGTAAAATAGGTGTTGACATCTGCCACTAATTCGCTTGTTTTAAGACCCGCATTTGCAATATATCGGGCAAGAGTTAAATCAAAATAATTATTAAGCCCTATTTGATATTTACCTAATAGGTGCAGGTCATCTTTGGCAGAAAGTGTAAGTTTTACAACCTCTCTATCTTCAAAGATAGGTTTAAGTTTATTACATACCTCTTGCAAACTTAAACTGCTTCCAAACATATCATAGTTGCTGTTAAGATAATAAACCTTGCTTGTTCCGTCAGAGAAAGTCATGTTTTTAAGATTATAAGCAAACTTTTCAGGTTTTAACTTTATAAGTTTATCAAGCACTGATGCCGTAAGTTCAACTCTTTCGGCTTTAACCTCATCTTCTGATGTAACCTCTTCTGAATAGATATTGTTGTTTTTAAGAAGGGATATAAAATCCATGTTTTTAAAAAATTCGCTTGTCTTTACTGGAAAAGGAAATTGCAACTTGCATTTTTCCATATCAAACTTAAAATCGCAATCAGTTTTGATTGTAGCAAGGGTTTTAGACATATATGCGTCCTCCTTGCCATCAAGCAATTTTTCTTTTAATTTACCAGTAATCTCTTCAATGTTTTTATATACACCGTCAATATCACCATATGTGCCAATAAGTGAATGTGCTGTCTTTTCACCCACCCCCTTAACACCAGGTATATTGTCAGAACTATCCCCCATAAGCCCTTTTAAGTCAATAACTTGGCTTGGAGTTTTTACCCCGTATACGCTTTCCAAATTATCAGGTGTAACCTTTTCAATTTCAGTTACTCCCTTTTTTGTGAGCCATACGCGTGTAGAAGAATCAATAAGTTGAAGTAAGTCCCTATCCCCAGAAAGGAGGATTTTGTTGCCTTCACAATTTTTAGATATACTTCCAATAATGTCGTCTGCCTCTATTCCTTCAAACTCAAATGTTTGAATATTCATACATTGCAACATCTCTTTAATTAAAGGGAACTGACTTGTAAGTTCTGGCGGTGTTGGTTTACGTTGACCTTTATAGTCGGCATAGATTTCATTACGGAATGTTTTGCGTGCATGGTCGAAAGCCACTGCCACATGGCTAGGCTTCTCTTGTGAAATAAGTTTAATTAAAATGTTTGCAAAACCAAAAACAGCACCCGATGCTTTACCCTCATGATTAGTCAAAAAAGGTAAAGCATAGAATGCTCTGTTTGCAATACTGTTTCCGTCAACTATTAAAAATTTAACCATGAAATTATTGCTTGAACTCCTTCTCCGTTATTAATACCAAACCATCCCCTAACTATTTCTGGAATTGCACTTGTTAAGATGCAGATGATTGTAACAATAATCAACAGTACAAAAAATACAATCTTTAATGGATTTCCAAAAAAATTCAAGAACGCAAAAAGGAAGATTATTGCAAGCCCGCCATAAGTGCCTATTCCACTTATAATTGTGCCCCATGTTTCCCATGATGCAACAGCATCACCAGCAACATTCAACACACAAAGAGTGGCAATGTATAACAAAGCACAAATTGATAAAACAAAATAGAAAATTTTTTTCATGATTGCTCCCCTTATATAAATTAGTTTAACATAACAAGCGGTATTTATCAAAATAATTTTTCAAAACTATTTAGTTTCTGTGTCATGCACATTACCCAAAAGTACTTTTTGTTTTTTAGATTTGTGTGCCTTCTTATCTGCCTTTTCCTTGTTTTTAAGAGGTTTAATTTTCTTTGGTTTCTTTTCCTTCTTTTCTTTTACCTTTTTAGGCTTTTTCGCTTTAACTTTTTTCGCCTTTTTTGTCTTTTTAATTTTTGTAGGAACAGTACCATCATCAGGTAAACTATCCTTCAAACATTCAGGATTAGCAATAATGTCTTCCATAAGTCGAAGAGTTTTACTCATATAATAGCCGTCTGCAATACGCTCATCAAGGCTTATCCCAAGGTTCATAATCTTTGCAATGGTAAGTTCCTTATTATTTACAACAACAGGTTCCATTTTTTCTTTACCCATTGCAACAAACATACTTGTTGTTCCGAAATTGTATAAGTGGTGATATATATATTTAAGTTTGATAGATTTCAAGTTTGTCAAAAAGCAACTTGTATGAAATGGACTTGCCTTAACAAATACCCTACCAAGAAGTCCATGTCTATCACACCATCTTACAACAGCCATAGCCCAGCGGAACATCCAGTCTGGAAGATGGGTGAATATACCTGCCACATCCGTTGTGGCATGACTATCACTTTGCATATTTTTAGTAATTTCATCATCAACAATCTTTTTAACCTCATAAATACTTTCACGGCCTGTGAAAGGAAATTTAAGTGTCATTTCTTCACCATCATCACTAAACTCTTTCTTAACCGCCAAAGAAACATAAATACCCTTTCGTTGGTATGTAGTCCCCCTCATAATAAAACGATTCATTTTAGGACGCATATAAAGCACCCTAACAAGTGTAGCAATAACAACGTCCATATATGTCAAACGATTCCCCTCTTTACGTTCGTCTGCAATAAATTTATCAAGGGTCGCACAAGGGACTTTTACATTGATGTAGTTTACCGCGTCAATACGCTGAGGCATAAAGAATGGTCCTGCCTTATCAATGATATTCATATTTTTAACTTTCTTTCCGTCATAACGATGTCCGAACATTTTTAACTTCTCCCTTTCTTTCGTACAAGATTTTTTTCTCTGCCGTTGCTACTTGGTTGATAATAAACCCTATCTTTAAGTGAATCTGGCATATATTGTTGTTTTACATATCCACCATAGTCATGAGGATATTTATATTTCCCATGACCATCTTTGTTGGTGCTTGGATGATTTTTCAAGTGGTTTGGCACACGATTATCTAAGTTGTTTTCAACATCTTGTAGTGCCATATGCATTGCTTTATAAACTGAGTTTGATTTTTCTGCCTCACAAATATATATAATTGCATGAGAAAGTGTAAGCAAACATTCTGGCTGACCCAACTTTTCTACTGCGGTAAGTGCACTTATTGCAAGAAGCAGTGCATTGCTATCCGCCATACCAATATCTTCAGATGCATGGGCGACCATTCGTCTTGCAATAATAAGTGGGTCACACCCTGCCTTTATAAGCCTCATAGCATAGTATAATGCCGCCTCAGCATCACTACCCCTAAGGCTTTTGCAGAATGCGGACAAATTATCATAATACATACTTTCATCAAGCGAAAGTGCTTTTTTATCAATAGACTGCTCCGCTGTTTGTTTGTCAATATGTATTTTTTTATCTTTGCCTATAGGTGTTGTCATAACAGCAAGTTCAAGTGCGTTTAAAGCACTTCTTGCATCACCACCGCATGCATAGGCAAAATATTCAAGTGCGTCCTTGTCTATTTCCACTGGCAGATTGCCAAGCCCATTTTCTTTATCTTCAATCGCCCTTTTTAGTGGTTTGATAATATCCTTGCTTGTAAGTGATTTAAACTCAAATACACGGCATCTTGAAACAATCGCCCTTGTCATAGAGGTATAAGGGTTTTCTGTGGTAGAACCAATAAAGAAAATGCTACCATCCTCAATCGCCTCTAATACGCAATCGCTTTGTGCCTTGTTCCAACGGTGACATTCGTCAAGAAGCAAAAAGGTGTCAGTGCCAAACATTTGTTTTTCACGCCTAGCCCTTTCAATAATCGCCTTTGCATCGCCCACACCACTTGTAACAGCATTTAAGCGGACATAATTTGCTTTTAAAGTTTTTGCAATAATGTTTGCAAGAGTAGTTTTACCTGTGCCAGGAGGGCCAAAGAATATGCAACTGCCTAAAGTTCCATATTTGATTGCTCTGTAAAGTAAACAGTTTTTTCCGACAATATGTTCCTGTCCAACAAAGTCCTCAAATTTTGTTGGACGCATACGTTCGGCAAGGGGCACTCTATTTTCCATATTCGGCATTAGTATAGCAAACTACCCGCCAAAAGACAAATATATTTCGTTATTTTTTTCAAAAACTTCTTTTGTGAGTAAATTGAAGTTAAAATACTTGGTTTTGCCAGATAAAATATACCTTTCATTTCCAGGTACTATAAAAACCCGTTTATAGCCCGAATTTAGGTAGATTTGCACCTGTTTTAGCCCCTTAAAATTTTCATTAATTTTCAGTCCATTTTCTGTTTTATTAATGATTGTATTTTTAGTTTTTAGGTAGTTTTTTTCATTTTCCTCATCAATAGTCAAATTTAACCATGAAAGCCAGATTTTCTGGGGCATGTAGACGTTGAACTCTTCGTCAAATTGCTTATTGCGTGTAAGCACCTTAATATCAAAGATTTCACTCATCTTTTCTTGCGAAATCTCAAAGAATCTTTCAGCATCTTTTGGTGATGTAAAACAGTATTTATTCTCTCCAAAATTGAAGTAAAAACGCTTCTGCTCCTTTGCATTAAGGCTGATATTCATCTTCATATTAAGGCAGGCATGGGTGGAACTTTCCACCCCGCTTATGGTAGAAAAACTGAACTTTGCATTCTTGGAAACAAAGTTAAAGTAGGCAGTATCATGGCTACAAAGGTTCTCAATTTTGATGGCATTTGTTTCCCTTTTGAAGCGATAATACCCTCTTGGAAGTACAATATTAATCTCAAAACTTGCTATGCGCTTTTCGTTACTTCCATTGCTAAAATTCAAAATAAAGTTTCGTCCATTTAAAAGAAACTCACGAATTTCATACACCACCCCGTCTGAGATCGCCTTCTTGTGGAGGTAATAATTCTTATAATTTAGGTTTACAATTTCGTCATTTACCTTGATATAGTTTTCTTCTATTTCCTTGTCAAATTCGCTGTTTGATTTATAATTTATGTTTAAAGCATTTATGCTTGCAAGTAAACTATACCCAAGTTCTTCCTCCCGAATATAGATAAAGTTTTTAAGTGCTTTTAACTTTTTTTCACTCACAGATGGCTCATTTGTTGCAATAATATTAAAATTAACCTCAGCCTGTGCCCTTTTAAATGCGTCTAGCATAACGGCATTTATAGATTTGTCATACTTAAAAATTGGTAGGCTTGTATCAATGCCTATCACTTCCAGTATCTCAAAATCCACCTCTTTATCATACACGATAGGTGCATGGAAACGCACCCTATTGATGATAAGATTTGCCATTTTTTCAATATATTCTTTCTTTTTCATAGGGTCATTATTGCCACATTAAATAAGTTATAAACCTATAAAGTCTGCTTGACAAATTCTGGTAAATATGGTAGTATAATAACATCAGTTATGCAGACATTCGCATCAAACGATGAGGAAAGTCCGGGCTTCAAGAGAACTGGGTGCTGGTTAACGGCCAGTGGAGGCGACTCTAAGGATAGTGCAACAGAAATAGACCGCCAAGATAACCTCTTGGTAAGGATGGAAAGGCAGTGTAAGAGACTACCGGTTGGTTGGTAACAATCAATGCTCTGTAAACCCCACCTGAAGCAAGGTCAAAAAGGCAATAAGGCTTGTTCTCTCCTGCCTTTTAACGTACCGCTTGATTTATTTGGCAACAAATAAACTAGATAGATGAATGTCAAATACAGAACTCGGCTTATAACATAACTGGCAAGGGCGCTCAGGTCGCCCTTTTTTATGCGGATTATCCGCTTTTTTTGTTGCGACATAAAAAAGAGGGGTATCCCCCTCTTAACAGAAAGTGCATAATGCACTTATCCCACATTAAATAAGTTTTTAAGTTTTCCTGTTTTTCTGTCTGCAAAGAATGCTTGAATAATACCATCCTGCGAAATCTTGATTGAATTTCCATATTTGGCAAGCGTTGTGGTTGCAGCAAGACGTCCACCACTTTCGCTACCAGCCTCAATTTTAAGAATAGCCCCGACTGCAACAATAGTGCCGTCAAAGTCAATGATAGTCGCTCCATCCATAGCAACAAGTTCTTGACGAAGTTTTCTGTTAAGTTCATAGAAAGGCTTACCATTTATAATCTTTCGCAGACATTGAGATTTGTAACACCTTTGTTCCTTTAAGAATGTTTCAAAAGGCACTGAATATAACGCTTCCACACTTGAAAGGTTTTGTAGGTTATACAGTTTGCTAGCATTTTCAAGTTCCATTTTCTTTTTAATTTCATAATATTTTTCATCTAAAATATCATGTGCATTTATATGCATAAGTGCGGTATCAACCATATCTTTGTTGAGGTACACTAAAATTCCCCCACTGTACGCATAAGAGCAGTCAAGTGCGGTATAGTAAATTGCCTTTCGTATATCCTTAGAAGAGTAACTGCCTCTGTATGACAAAAGTTGTATAGCCTCTTCATGAGAGTATACATTCCAAATTCCTCTTCTTTTTGAGAAAAGGAGTTGACGATTTTTAAATATAAGCACTTCGCCATTTTCAGTTAAAATAATTCCGACACGGCGATCGTTACAATATCTAGCAATCAAATCAAATTCATGAGGAGCAATGGTTGGCACTGCCCTTATCTTTGATAATTGTACATAGCCAAGCAAATATCCATCCTTACTGAACTCAACAAAGGATTTTTTACCATCAGAAAGCAAAGAAAAGAAGTCTTTACTAAATATTTCGTTATAGTGCAGTGCCCCCTCTCCGCCTCCAACAGTAGAAGCCTCATTTATTATCAGTCCAAGTGTCACTTTTTTACCTTCATAGGTACGACTTGCCCATTTTGAAAGTTCGTTCACAACACCTATAAGGGTTGATGAGGTATCCTCTTCACAAATGCTGGAACAAATCGCCTTTTCAATAGCATAGGCTTGAAGTTTCTTTACATAATTTTCATCAGCGATATTAAGTTCTGCAATATCATTCATTTCACTGACGATGGATTTTAAAAGGTTAAGTTCAAAGGTTTTGAAAGGCTGTCCACGTCTAAGAACCAAACGATACTCTTCAGCTTTATTTGGTTTAATAAGAAGAGAGTTGTGTTTACCATAAGCAACTTCGTTATCACGAGATGACGAAACCTCCTCTCCACTGATGTAAGAGCCAGTAAAGAGAGGAAGTATCAACTTTTCAGTTATGGCATAAAACTCCTTCTTATTCAATTTAAAACCTCTATTTCATTTTCAGTATAAATATTAATTTTTGAAATTGCAACTATTTTCAATAAGTTTTTTAAACTTTTTCTTCATCTTCTTCCAACATTTTCTTTTTTATTATCTCAAGAGCCTTGTTTTCAATACGTGAAATATAAGAGCGGGATAGGCCAAGCATCTTGGCAATTTCACGTTGAGTAAGAAGGTCTTTCCCTTGCAGACCATATCTATAAATCATCACTTGTTGTTCCATTGGCGACAATTCTTTTTTCATAACATCGAAAACTTTATCCATCATAAAACTTGTTTCAGCGGCTTGAATAATGTCATCATCGTCATCTACGGCTATTACATCTTGAAGTAAAATTTCATCTTTATCAGTGCCACCAGTAATAGTGCTGTTGAATGAAATTACATCTTTGTGGCGTTTATTTGCACGTATTAACATTAAGATTTCATTTTCAATACAACGTGAAGCATAGGTTGAAAATTTAACCCCTTTGCTGTAATCAAAACTATCTACCGCCTTCATAAGCCCTATTGTGCCAACAGAAATAAGGTCATCTGCCTCCATAGAATTTTGAAATTTTTTAACAATATGGGCTACAAGTCTAAGGTTATGATTAACTAAAGTATCACGAGCCGACTTCTCCCCTGCTTTTAATTTGGCAAAACATTCCGCTTCTTCTTTATGTGACAGAGGCTGAGGAAACCCTTGAACATTGTTAACAAAGGAAGTAAAACAATACACCTTAGAAACAAATGTCGTGAAACTTTCATAAACCATATACAAATCTCCTTTAAAGCAAACTGCTATATTGATTTATATATGTTGGTTTTTGTCGATTTTTGCTTGTACCTCTAAAAATAACTGAAATAAAAAAGGTGCAATATTTGCACCTTAAAATAAATTGTTTACAAATTCTTTACTATTAAAGAGTTCCAAATCGTCCTTACCTTCCCCTGTTCCAATAAACACCACTGGAAGATGATAATCTTTCTCAATCGCAACAACAACCCCGCCTTTTGCAGTGCCGTCAAGTTTAGTGAGGATTATGCCGTCAATCTGGACAAACTCTTTAAATGCATTTATTTGAGATAACGCATTCTGACCTGTGGTAGCGTCCAGCACAATAAAGTTATACTTATGTGCGTCTGGATATTCACGACTTTCAATTCGGTCAATTTTTTTAAGTTCTTCCATAAGGTTTGTTTTGGTATGAAGTCTACCCGCAGTATCCACAAGAAGAACATCAGTCCCCTTTGCCTTTGCACTTGCTATACCATCAAACACAACAGCGGCAGCATCTGCCCCTTCGGCTTGTTTAATGATACGTGTCTTTGTTCTATCTGCCCACTGCGAAAGTTGGTCGGAAGCAGCAGCACGGAATGTATCACCAGCAACAAGGGTAACCTCTTTCTTTTGAGATTTAAAGAAATTTGCAAGTTTGCCTATTGTGGTTGTTTTACCAACACCATTAACGCCGATTATAGTGATAATGGCAGGATATTCAATCTCAATTTTGGCAAGACTGTCAAATTCTTCCATTAAAATCTCTTTCAAAGCGTTACGCACATCATCGCCTGTGCGAAGTTTGGTTTTTCTTGCCTTTTGACGTAAACTTTCCACAAGTTCAAGACTGGTTTTAACACCAATATCGCAGGAAATAAGCACATCAGTAAGATCATCATAGAAATCGTCGTCAAGTTCACCATGGCTTAGAAGTGAGTCAATCTTTCTTGCAAAAGCCTCACGTGTCTTACTTAAAGCCTGTCCAATCTTTTTAAAAATTCCCATTTATGCCTCCTGAGCGTGCTTAATAGCGTCTGCAAGTTTAACTGAAACTATCTTAGATACGCCCTTTTCCTCCATAGTAACACCGAAGAGTGCGTTAGCATATTCCATAGTTGGCTTCTTATGTGTAATAAGAATGAATTGTGTATCAGAAGAAAGTTTCTTAAGATATTTATCAACAATTTCAACATTAGAATCGTCAAGGGCAGCCTCAACTTCGTCGAATAAGCAGAATGGAAGTGGCTTAATACGCAAGATTGCAAAAATAACAGCCATTGCAGTAAGAGATTTCTCTCCACCAGAAAGAAGAGTCATGTTCTGAATTTTCTTTCCAGGAGGTTGAGCGAATATCTCCACCCCACTATCAAGTGGTTGAGTTTCATCACTAAGAGCAAGTTTAGCAGTACCACCGCCAAAGAGTTCTCTGAATGTAAGTTTGAAACTTTCATTTATGCGGACAAGTTCATTGTTAAACTTCTCAATCATAATTCCAGAAAGATCTTTAATAATCTTATTTAAATCCTCTTCCGCCTTTTGAAGGTCACTGCATTGTGATGAAAGGTCTTCATATCTGTCAAGAAGCACTTTGCAATCTTCAATCGCATTGACATTTACATAACCAAGAGCACTAATACTCTTTTTAAGTTTATTGATTTCTGGCATAGCAACATCAATATCAAAGTCAGGACGTCTATGCTCTAAGCAGTCACTATAAACAAGAGAATACTCTTCATAGATACGTTCTTGCATTTGTTCAAGTTCGGTATCCACCTTTTGAAGGTTCATTTCTTCCCTAAACTTCTTATCGTTCACAACAGAAATCTGATCCATAATGGCGGTTTTTTCAGTATCAAGTTGTTTGATTCTGTCTGATAAAGTAACCTTGCTTGATTCCACCTCATTACGTTTATTGATTGCACCCTGCAACTTTTCCTTCTGTGCTGAAGATGGAGCAGAAGCAAGTTTTTCTTTAATCATACGCTCAGCAGATTCAATAAATTCGTTGTTCTTTTCAATTTGAGCGTCAATATTAACAAGGTTAACCTTTTGCTTAGAAACCTCATCTTCAAGACGGGCAAGTTCGGCTTCAACTGACGCTTTTTTAGCATTATTCGAAGCAATTTCAACCTTAACAGCCAAGATATTTTCGTTAATTTTGTCACGCTCTACCCTAAGTGCTGCAAATTTCTCACGTTTTTCTTTAATAAGTTCGTCAGCGTCTTCACGATTTCCACTGAGGGCACTTTCAATTTTTTCAGTACGTGCAAGGTCGTCATCAATAAGAGTAAGTTTATTTTTCACGGTATCTGCTTCCATTTCGCTTACTCTCAAGTTGTCATTTACCTCACTAAGTGCGGTAGAGAATCTGTTAAATTTCTCTTGCTCTTTGGCAAGTTCCACCTCCATTTCACCCTTCTCGCGTGAAAGAGAGTCAATTCTATTTTTAGAGTTGATATTATTTTGTTTTGTTTCTTCAATCTGTTTATCGATTGCAACAAGCCCCTCTTTCAAGGTGCAGATTTCAACGCCAAGAGTTTCAATTTCTCTTGCACGCCCCATAAGGTTTGCAGATTCAGCCTTTTTACTACCACCAGTAAGCGAGCCCTGAGGATTTACCACATCACCGTCAAGAGTAACAATTCTGAATGTATAACGTGTTGATTTTGCAAGGTTAACAGCGGTAAATAGCGTGTCAACAATCACGGTACTACCAAGAAGGTTGCTTACAACATTGTCAATCTTCTTATCGTAATTTACGAGGTCGCTTGCCACGCCAAATACGCCCTGCTTGCCAGAGATTAAATTACGGTCAAGTTCACGGCGTTTCATAGAAGAAATAGGAAGGAATGTCGCACGGCCAAATTGATTTTGTTTAAGGAAAGATATAAGTTCCTTTGCCCCATCTTCGTCAAAAGTAACAATGTTTTGCACTGCACCACCAAGTGAAACTTCTATTGCAGTTTCATACTTTTCTGGCACTTTAATAAGGGAAGCAACCACGCCCACAATCTTCTGATTAAGGGCTGAATTACGTTCGCTTTCTTTAAGAAGTTTTTTGATAGCGTAAGAATATCCCTCATATTCAGTTTGAAGGTCAGAGAGAAGTTTCTTTCTGTTTTCATAAACCTTTATTTGTGTGATTGTGTCAGCCTTTTTATTTTCAAGTTCTCTAAGCCCACGCTCAGCAATAAAGTTTTGTGCAGACAAACTGTCAAAGTCTTTCTTAACCCTTTCAAGGTTTGCCTTCATGCTTGTAATTTTATTTTGCACTGAAACATATTCGTTTTCAATTTCTGTTTTCTTTGCTGAAAGCACCTCAATATCCTTTTTGAGGTTTTCAAGGTTGGTTGAAAGAATATCTTTCTGAGTGGTAAGTTTTGAAACATTACTCTTTACATCTGAAAGAGAGCCCAGTGTTTCAATAATTTTTTGTTGAGATGCCCCCGCTTCGTCCTCACTAAGAGCAAGTGAGTTTGCAATCTCAAGATATTTTTCACTAAGTTCGTTGAATGATTTTTCAAGAGCGTCAAGATTGCTTGCAATTTTTTCTTTTTCAGAAAGTTTAAGTTGTTTTTGCTCCTCTCCTACTTCAATAGCAGTTTCACAATTTGCCTTATCAAGGTATAATCTGTCGTTTTCTTTATGGGTGTAATTAATACGCTCTCTAGCAATTTTTGTTTCCCCCTCTTGTTTTTCAAGGGATACAGTCATATCCAAAATGTTCTCATTAAGGCTTGCAAGGATTTTATCAAAGTTGGTTAAATCCATCATCGCTTTATTATAATCGTTTGTTGCCGTTTCAAGTTCTGCTTGGCGAAGTGCAAGTTGTTCTGAGATAGCAGAAAGTTTAACATTAATCTTTTCCTTAATGTCATTTGCATTTTCGTATTGATATATGTAAGCGTTAACTTCAAGGTCTTTAAGTTGTCCCTTATATTCAAGGTACTTCTTGGCATTTTCAGCCTGTTTTTTAAGAGGTCCCATTTGTCTTTCAATTTCTGAAAGAATGTCATTAACACGGGTAAGATTATCATGTGTACGTTCAAGTTTACGCTCTGCTTCACGCTTATCGTTTTTATATTTAGAAATACCAGCCGCATCTTCAAACATTGCTCTGCGGTTTTCTGGCTTTGCATCTACAAGTTCAGTCACCTTACCCTGACTTACAACACTGTAACCATTCTTACCCAAACCACTGTTATACAAGAGGTTTGTAATATCACGAAGGTGACAGGTATTGCGGTTGATTAAATACTCACTTTCGCCAGAACGATAAAGTTTTCTGGTGATAGCAAGTTCGTCATAGTCAAAATTGAAAAACCTTGTAGAATTATCAAAAGTAAGGGTAACTTCACAATAAGAAAGACTTTTTCTTTTTTCAGTACCATTAAAAATAACATCTTGCATGGAATCACCACGAAGAGTTTTAGGACTTTGTTCACCAAGTACCCATCTTATAGCATCAGAAACATTACTTTTGCCACAACCATTAGGGCCAACAATTGCGGTAAAGTTGTCATTAAATTCAATAACAGTTCTATCCGCAAAGGATTTAAAGCCCACCATTTCAATCTTTTTGAAAATCATAAGTTCCCCTAATATATAACAAGTTAAAACAAGTTTAACATTTTTTGCTAAATTTAGCAAACAAAATATCAAATAAGTTTAACCCTATTTTTTATCGTAATTTACAAACAATTTTTTAATTGCCTTGTGTGCTGCGTCTTGTTCGGCTTCAATCTTGCTTTCGCCTTTGCCTGACGCAATCTTATCTTCGTCCATGCAGAAAGTGGAAATAAAACCGCCCTCTTCGCAAGGCTCAGTAATATATTGCATTTTGCATTTAAAAGACGCCTGAATAAGTTCTTGTAATTCAGACTTATAGTTGTCGTTTTTAATCGACTTAAAGTCCGCTAAGTTTAGATGTTTTTCAATAAAGGCGGTGGCAGTGGCAAGGTCGCTGTCAAGATAAATTGCAGCAATAATTGCCTCAACAACATCTCCTTTAATTGCTTTTGAAACCTGTCCACGATAACTTTTACCAAGCATAACATCGTTCTCTAAGTCAAGGTCATCAAACACCTTACAAAGGTTATTCTCCGAAACAAAATGAGAACGAATGACAGTAAGTTGCCCCTCATCTTCTTTGCAATGTTTAAATAGATATTCCCCAACCACAAAGTCAAGGATTCCATCGCCTAAAAATTCCAGCCTCTCATAGTTTTTATCCGATTTAGAACCATGCGTTAACGCCCGCTCTAAAAGTTCTTTGTTTTTAAATTTATGACCTAACTTATTCACCCTTACCCTCTCCAAGTGCCGCTACAGCCTCTTCAATTCTCTTATTAAGATTTTTCTCATGTAAAAGTATAGTCTGGTCGATAGAAGAAATGATGTTTTCTCTCTTGCAAGAGCCATGGTTTTTAACAACCAACTTCTTGCACCCAAGAAGTGGAGAGCCACCATGCCTACCTTGTATATCTACCCTATTTTTAATATCTTTAAAAGTGCGTTTCATAAAAAGTGCACCAATCTTGCTTAAAAAGTGAGATTTAATACTTCCTTTCAAAATTGAAAGCACAGCCTTAACAGCACCTTCAGTCCCTTTAAGAAGAGCATTTGCAGGAAATCCGTCGGACACAAGTACATCAACATCTCCGCTCATAAAGTCACAACCTTCACGATTACCAATAAAGTTAACAGGTGCATCTTTAAGGAGAGGATATACCTCTTTGGTAAGTTCGTTACCCTTGCCCTCCTCTGCACCATTGCTAAGAAGTGCTACTCTTGGCTCTGGCTTGTTATAAATGATTGAATAATAAGCACTACCAAGTAAAGCAAAATGAACAAGGTTAATTGGTTTACAATCAACATTTGCCCCGCTATCAATAATCATAACATCGTTATTCTTTTTTGTTGGAAGAATAGGTGCAAGTGCAGGTCTTGAAATCCCCCTAATGCGTCCTATTTTCATGATTGCACCAGTAAGGATAGCCCCCGTGCTTCCAGCAGAAACCATACCGATTACATCATCACGTTCTTTCAAAATATCAAAGGCACGCACCATAGAAGAATCTTTCTTGTGTCTAATAGCCTCAGTAGGCACATCATGGTTGGAAATAACCTCAGGGGCATGAGAAATCTCAATTCTTTCCTCTCTTCCAGCAAGCACCTCTTTAATACGGGCTTCATCACCACAAAGAATAATCTCTAAATCCTTGTGCTTTTTAAGTGATGCAACCGCACCCTCAATAATTTCAACAGGGGCATTATCTCCCCCAAAAGCATCTAAAACAATTTTCATAATTCACCTCAAAAAGTAATCGGTATTATAATAACAAAAATAAATAACATTTGTAAAGGAATTTTAATCAAAAATAAAACTAGGTAAAAAATCAATATTTTGCGGTAGTATGCAATGCATACTAGCAGTATGTTGTGTATTTATAGCAAAAATAAAACCTCTATCCTATTTAGATAGAGGCAAAATTTATTATTAAAAACAATTACTTCTTTTTCTTTTCAGTATCAATAACAGTTTCATTTTTATAAGTACCACACTTTGGACAAACCTTATGAGGTGCTTTAAGTTCGTGACATTTTGGGCACTCTACAAGTGTAGGTGCAGTCGCTTTAAAGTTTGCTGAGTTTCTTGAATTTCTTCTAGCCTTTGATACCTTACCCTTTGGAACAGCCATTTCTTCTTTCCTCCTTTAATTTCAACTCTTTTAGTATATTGATTATTTAATCATTTGTCAAGTATTTTTCCATTATTTATTATTTTTTGCAAGTTCTTTTGTATCACGAGCAATCATAAGTTCCTCATCAGTAGGAATAACGTAAATTTTAGAGCGAGAGTCTTTTGCTGTAATATCACAAACTTCCCCTCTTTCAAAGTTGTAATTCTTATCTTTGTCTACCTTAATTCCAAGCCAATCAAGCCCATCGATGATTTGTTGTCTGATTTCTGGACGATTCTCCCCAGTACCTGCAGTAAATGCGATTGCATCAACGCCATTAAGCACTGCAACATACTCACCTATATATTTCTTTACTCTATAGCAAAGCATATTGATTGCAAGTTTCGCATCTTTGTTTGAGTCTGCTACCGCTTGAATATCTCTTATATCACTTGAAATTCCGCTTACGCCAAGAAGCCCACTTTCTTTGTTAAGATAGTTAATTGTCTCATGAACATTTTTGCCAGACATATCCATAATACGTTCTACAACTGCTGGGTCAAGGTCACCTGACCTAGTACCCATTACAAGACCTTCAAGTGGAGTAAATCCCATTGAAGTATCTACGCACTTACCATTCTTAACTGCAGATACTGACGCCCCATTACCGATGTGGCAAATGATAAACTTACCTTTCTTGCCTGTAAGTCTTTCAAGTTCACCTGCAATATATTTGTGACTTGTTCCATGGAAACCATATTTTCTGATTCCCCACTTCTTATAAGCGTCCTTTGGAATTGCATAGCGATATGCATAATCAGGTAGAGTTGCATGAAATTCAGTATCAAACACTGCAACCTGTGGTACACCTGGCATCAAAACCATACAAGCCTCAATTACTTGAATGTTTGCTGGTTGGTGTAATGGTCCAAGAGGAATAAGTTTTCTAAGTTCTTTAAGCACCTTTTCATCAATAAGCACTGATTTCTTAAACTTTTCTCCCCCATGAAGAACTCTATGTCCTACTGCTTCAATTTCTGCTAATGAAGAGATAATCTTGTTTTTCTTATCACATAAAACTTTAAGAACTTGTTTCATAGCCTCTTCATGGTTTGGAAGTTTAACCTCTGTGGTTGTTGCTTTTCCATTTACTTTTACAGTGATTGATGACCCTGCAAGACCTATTTTTTCACAATTTCCCTTTGCAATTAATTTTTCATTCTCCATATCTAAAAGTTGATATTTAAGAGATGAACTCCCTGCGTTTAATACCAATGTTTTCATAAATCCTCCTTCTCACATTGAAGTGCAGTGATTGCTGTCATAGCAATTATATCTTCCACACTTGCACCTCTTGATAAATCATTTACTGGTTTTTTAAGACCTTGTAATATCGGCCCTACTGCGTTAAGCCCACCAAAATATTGAATTGATTTATATCCAATATTTCCTGCATCCAAGTTTGGATAAATAAGTATGTTTGCATCTCCTTCAATAGGACTGTCGCTACATTTATGCTGAGCCACCTTTGGAACAAGAGCAGAATCTAATTGAAGTTCGCCATCGCAAACAATACCGCTTTTCTTAAACTTAGTGGCCGCAGTACGAACCTTCTCAATACTCTCCCCCTCGGCACTACCTTTAGTAGAGTAAGATAAGAATGCCACCTTTGGATTTTCAAGCCCTAAACTTGTATATGTTTTAACTGTATCTTCGGCAATTTGAACTAGATTTTCTGCTGTTGGATTTGGAATAAGCCCTGCGTCAGAAAGCATAAGCACCTTATCCCCAAGAAAATCATTTTTCCCATACACAAGGAAACATGATGAAACAAGAGCCCCTTTCTTCTTTGCTTTTATAATTTGAAGTGCTGGCTTAATTGCCCTTGCTGTACTTACTTCAACGCCAGCAACCATTCCGTCGGCATATCCTTCTTCAACAAGAAGAGTGGCAAAATAGTATGGGTCAAGAACAAGACGCTTTGCTTCTTCTAAAGTTAAGCCTTTTTCCTTTCGTTTGTTATATAACACCTTTGCAAGATGCTCTGTATCTGAAAAGGTTTTAGGATTGATTATATCATATTTTAAAAATGTTTTATCACGAATAATAAATGCACTTTCATCGCCAATCAAAAGCGGCTTTGCAATCTTCTTTTTATGTATATATTTTACGGCTTCAAGAGTTCTATCACTAAAACTTGCTTCTGGAAAAACTATAGTTTTATTGAGTGCTCTTGCCTTTTTATATAGATCTTTTATTTTCAAAATTTCTTCCCCTTCTTAATTAGGATTTTTTTGCATACCTATATGTAGACAAGTATATTACAAAGTATACAAAATAGTAAAAAACCTGTCAAATAATATGAGGTGTATTTTGAAAAAATATCGCTTTTTTCTTTCTATATTTGTTATATATATCATAGTAAATATGGTTATATTTCCTAAACTATATATAAACCAAACCCTTTCAGGGCTATCGGCATGGGCGATGAATGTTTTGCCAAGCGTGTTGCCATTTATGTTTTTCACAAAGGTTCTATCAAACCTTGGCACTGTCGAAAGATTCTCTGGATTCTTCGCCAGACCAATGCAAAAATTCTTTAACTCTCCTGCCCTATCTAGTTATGTATTTTTAATGAGTATCATCTCTGGCTACCCTGTTGGTGCAAAGATGACTGCCGACCTTTATGAGTCAAACAAAATAAGCCGAAGTGAGGCGTTTAGAATGACCTCTTTCTGTTCCACCTCTGGCCCTATGTTTATTATAGGAGCAGTTGGTGCAGGCATGCTTTGTAGTGCAAAATTTGGCTATATAATTTTTCTCGCTCATGCACTTGGTGCTTTTATAAATGGTTTTCTTTATAGAAAGGTGAAAGCAGAAGAACTGCCAGTCACTGAAAAGCAAAATAACAACACTAAACAAGATTTAAACGGCATGATTGTCGACAGCGCAATCAGTATTATTGCGGTAGGTGTGATTATTGCGATATTCTTTGTTGTCATCACTTCGCTTAGCCCTATACTAAACCTTTTACCCGCCCCACTAGCATCAATATTTGCGGGACTTATTGAAATTACAAAAGGCTGTATGGATATTTCCACTTGCATGCCTAGTGCCTTTGCAATCATTGCCAGCACCTTCATAATAAGTTTTGGCGGAATCTCCACCATACTTCAATCATTTACAATGCTTAATAGGTTAAAAATGCCAATATGGCTGTTTGTGCTTCAAAAATTTACGCACGCCATACTGGCAACTTTAATCGCTGTTATATTAGTTTTAATATGTGGATTTTAATGTTTTAAATCAGTTAATATTCTAAGAAAATCGTCAACATTTTCATCAAGTTCTCTTACTAAAAATTTAATAGACCTAACACCCTTGCTTGCATATTTAAGTCCAATGGTAAGCCCTCTAAGCATGTCAAAATCATGATCTGAGGTTGCCATAATTATAGAATAACAAATTGATTTAAGTTCATCAATGCGATAATCACGTTTGTTAAAAGATTCAAGTTCTTCCAAAATCTGTCCTGTGATTTTTTGACAAACCTCACACACCTTTGCAAGAGCCTCTCCGAGTTCTGCCTCGGCATTCTCAGTATTTCTTACACTAGGGAAACGCACAAGACGTGACTCCACTTCCATGCTAACATGATATTGCGGTTCTTTTTGCTCTACTGGTTTTTGTTGAGGTTGAGGATTCGCTGTACCCTTTAAAGTTGTTTCTGCTGGATTATCAAGTTCAATCCTAGGATATCCAAACGCATCTGCAATTAAGTTTCTAAAAGGTATAATCATAACGCCAATAAAGCGTTTGAAGCAGGTAACCCCCTCTTCATCATTAAAGAATGTTTTAACAAATTCCATAAAGTTGATTCTGCCCGCATTAATGTCAGCAAGAGCACAAAATACAAGTGCGATAATCTTAAATTCTTCTTGTGGCATAATGCAAACAAAATTACCACGTGATTCCTGAACGAAAGCCTTACTCATTTCCCTGTCGCGATTGAACTGTTCCATACAAGCAGATACAAGTTCATATACAGGTGGAGTTTCAGCAAGTAGTCCTAAAATTTTTTGTATTTTGGTTTCTGCCACTAAAAATTTGCAGGTAATAAGGTCATCACATGCAGATATAAACTTTTCTACAGATTTATTGCTTTCCAATGTCATATTTACTCCTTGGTTTTATTTTATCACAATAATCAGAAGAAACAAAACAAAATTATAACAAAAAAATTTGCAACTTTTATCAAATAATGATAAAATAGTGAAAATGGATAAAATTCTTTCTGATAAAGAGCAGATTGTGCTTGATAAACTTATAGTTTTGTTTGTACTTGATAAGATGGAGATTCCCCTTACCGAGGACTCTATCCTTGACACATGTTCAGTAAAAAACAACTGGATAGAAAACTATATGGATTGTAAGGCAATTATTCACGATATGACAACCTCCAACCTATTATACAAACTTGGCGATGGAGAGGAAGGCAAAGCACTTTTCTCCCTAACCTATGAGGGGCGAGAATGTCTTTCCTATCTGTATAGGCGTATCCCTTTTGCAACCCGTGAAAATATATCACAATACCTTCAAGTAAATAAGTTAAATGTTAAGTCTTCACAGGAGTACACTGCCACATATAACAAGAATGATGACGGCTCTTACAATGTTATCTTGCGGATTTATGAACCACTTATTTCAGTGCCTATGTTTGAACTTAAAATCAAAGCCCCTTCCCGCCAATCTGCGAATGAGGCGATTCACAAATGGAAAACCACAGCACCAACAATATACGAAATCATCTATGAAAAACTTATTAATATAGATTAAAAAGAACTGCCTAAGGCAGTTCTTTATTTATATCACAGTAAAACCAAGAGTATTTTTTAAATAATTGTAAACATTCTGAGAACCTGTCAACCCGCCAATGGCAAACAGCGTCTTTTGCACTGGATAGCCACCGTTTAAACTTGGACTATAACTCCAATTCCCCCATGCACTGCTATCTCCATACATCTGCTTTATTGCTGTGGCATTGACTGTGCCATAACCATACGATGACAATATCTTTCCTCCTGATA
>CAOJXO010000001.1 GCA_948465545.1 uncultured Bacillota bacterium | reverse complement strand
GTTTCGTTTTGATTTCAATTCTTGTACTTGTATTATTCAATTGTTATTGTTCGGCTGACCTCTGTTTATCAGTCAGCGTTGTTAGTTTATCATATATAATCTGTCATTGTCAAGGATTTTTAAAAAAAATTTTACCTTTTTTGTATCTTTTTTATTCTTTTTTCAACCTCATCTCCACAACGTATGCGGGCGTTGAATGAAACAATTTATATATAACATAAAAAAGACTGACGGTTGTCAGTCTTTTTTACAGATTAACTGTTAGCAAGTTCATCCATTTTCTTCTTCTTTCTCTTTCTAGCAATAATAATAATTATTATAATGAGGATTAACAATAACAGTATTCCACCAGTAATAGAAAGTGCAATTACAAGGTTACTATTTGAAGTTATTACTTGTGCTCTCTCAGTCATAAACCAGATCAAGCCTTCACAATATGTACCTGGTACATAAATCATAAAGTGAGTAATACCTGTAATTTTGAATGTGTCAAGGTAAATGATACCATTGAATGGATGGTTTTGTGTTCCGATAGGAATCCAGTATTTACCAGTAAAGTCAAGGTCACGGATTACTTTATAATACGCATCAGTGTATGCTACACCTGACTCACTAACAAGCCCATTATTTACTGCGTAAGCAAGGAATGCCATATCTTCACAAGAAGAGATAATGAATGGATTATTAGCAGTTCCCTCACCTTCAAGTTTTTCTGAACGGAAATCTGTCCAGATAAGTCTTGCATAATCAATTATGATTTGTGCTTCTCCACTAACCATATATCTTTCAAGAATGTCTGAGGTAAGGATAATTTGTTGTTGTGCTTCAACATATGTATTTGAGATATCATATCTGATTCCATTAACAACAATCTTAATTTGTCCAATCTTATAATTAGCCCTCATGTTAACATTGATAGTAACAGTATTTCCAAATAGAGTTGTGATTGTGCTTCCGCTTGTAATTGTAAGAGAATCAGGTCTATAAACAAGTCCCCCTACAAGTTCAAGTTCGCTTGAATTGCTTATTCCTTCAACCTGTAAATCAAAACTATAAGTTACAGGATGTGGATTTGCAACAGGTTTAACAATAAGAACATTCTCATGTACGCTTCCAGCAACAGTAGTAAGGTCACGAGCATAGATTCTGTAAGAATATATACCATTTGTGCCTGTGAAGATTGCACCGCTCCAAGTTACGCCATAGCCATAATTTGTAGTGATATCAATCTCTATAGTGTCACCAACGCGTGCTTCGATTTCACTTGCCCAACCGATATTTGCACCATTAACTCTAATCGCATTAATTCTTCCATGCCCTGAGAGTTCTGAAATGTCAATCATAATTCCAATTTCAGCACCTTCAAATACCGCTCTAAGATTGAATGGTGTACTTACAAGTTCAGACAATGTGTACTTGTATGTCTTGTCACTATATTCACCAAGAATAAGATTTCCAGATTCATCTCTAAGGTATTCGCCAGTAGCAAGATCTAACCAGCCAAGGAACTTATATCCAGCGTTTTCTGTTGCAACAAGGGTGATAAGTTTTGTTGTATCATAAACGCCATCAGTAAGAAGTTTGCCATCTTGCATGAAGGTTGCTTGACCGCAAATGTCATCCACTTGTCCCAAACCGTTATCATAAACTTCAATATTAAAGTTTGCAAAGTAAACAGCCTTAATGAATACATCTCCCGTCTTAGATGTGTATTCATAAATTGGGGCTTGAATCATTGCAGGTTCTTCACCTTCTCTTTCAATAAGCCAGTAAGCAAATGTATATCCCTCAAAGTTATACGCTGTAAGAGTCATCTTTGAGTCAGTAGGAACTTCTGCATAGTATTGATTATCTCCTGTGCTCCACCAAGGAGTTTGAGAATTGTCAGGTTTAACAATGTCGGCAATTGTTACATCTGTTTCTTCTTGTAATCCTTCTGGAATAAATGAGATTGTTATCTTCTCTTTAGAGTAATACCAAGCAGCGTAAAGGCTGAATGTATTTGTTGCTTCATTATAGAATGCTGAATCAAGTTCATACTCAACGCCATTCCAAGTATAACCAGTTTCAAGCCATACTCTTGATGCTACACCAAATTCATCAACATATTGAACCCCTTGTCCTAATTCCTTAGTGTAATAACCCTTGAATAAGTAATCAGATCTAGTTGGTGGAAGTACTGATTCAGGAGTGAAGGTTGGCAATGATTGTCCATAAACAACATCTCTAAGAATTGTTGGAGTAGAATTGCCTGGCATTGCTTCACCGTTACTTATAAATTGAACATTATATTTCTTAGGTTCTACAAAGATGTAAATTACACCGTTGCTATCTAAGTTGTCAATAGTAAGTCTTGAAGTTTGTTTGAAACCTGTCTGTTTTGTATTTGTAACATCTGTGAATGGAGTAAGATTATATCCACTTACAAAACCTTGTCCCTTATCGGTTTTTGGTTTACCATTATCATCAACGAATACATAACTTAAGTTAGTGTAGATATCCACTGTGATAGGAGTGTTAAGCACCGCTGAAATTTGAACTTCAGAAGAGTTGTTTCCTGAAGCCACTACACTTCCGCTAGTAACCACTGAAATGCTTCCCGCAGGAGCTGGAGTAGCTGTATTATCTCCATTTACAAAGTAAACTTTAACAGTATGATCCTCTCCTACAAATACAGCTTCAAGTGACATACCATCTACAATTCCACTAATCTCAAAGAGTGTTTCTGTGTACTCTGTAGTTGTTCTAAGCACTGTTTGGTTAATAATAACACCAAGTGTTGGAGAAGAAAGGGTCATTGAATATCCTCTATTAGTTCTAACAACGAAATATCTCTTTTCGTTTGTTATACCCTTAACAGTATAATCAACACCATCTTTTTCCACTGTGTTATAGTATTGTCTGTCTGTATAAACAACTGAACCATCATTATTTGAAAGATAAATTGTACCAGCAATGTCAGTACCATAACTCATTTGATAGTTAATTTGTACCGCAGTGGTAACATTTATAATTGCTTCACTTGCAACAAAGTTAACTTCAATTCTTGCAGGAGCATCAACTTCAAGCAAGATTGTAATAAGTCCAGTATCTTCATCAAACCAAGATTTACCTGTAATAGGATTATCGTTTTTATCTTTGAATACTACTGAGTTGGCGTCAACCTTGTAGCCTCTCTCAGGATTTGGAGTGATTACAAGTGTGTTGCCATACTTAAACGCTCTTGTTACAGAAGAATTTGTAGCAACAGTAACTTCGTTTTCACCATTTACAGTGTAAGTAAGGTTACCCTTTATTCCACTAACAATTGTAATGTTAGTTTCATCAAGAGTAAATTCACCTCTGATTGCAACAGGAGTTGCACTTTCAAGGTAATCTTTATTTGCTTCATTTAAAACAAATGTGTAAGGATTTGCAGTTGAGATTAAATCCTCGCCAACATACCAACCACCAAATCTGTATGATGTGTTAGCAGTCGCAGTAAGAATTATACTCTCACCAAATCTTGCAGTAAGAGTTGATGCACTTACAGAACCCATTATCACCTGTGCAGGGTCAACTGCAACATTAAATGTGTACTCTCTTGCATCAGCCACTACGCTGAATCCAAAGCTGTCAGTATATTCGCTAATTGTGAATGTTCTTGTGAACGCTTTAAGGGCATCATTCCAAACTTCTTCGCCTGAAACGAATGCAATATTTTCACCATCAGCAATTACAATATTGCTGTTTTCGTAACCATATTTTAACACTACAGAAATTGTTAATTCTGTTCCAGTGGTTGCAGTGAATGTATCCCCGCTTACAACCATTGAGGTGTTATTAATAAGGATTCTGTCAGCATACTGACCGCTATTACCTAAAGTAATTGTATTAACAACTGCAGTAGGTGCGATTGTTACACTTGCGTCAGCATTGAAGCCAGACCAAGTGAGGATAAGTTTTCCGCTTTCATAACGTCTTGCGATGTTACCAGAGCCAGTCTTATCTACTGTTGAAATTTCATCAAATGTATAACCAGCGTTTGCAGTAAATTCAACTTCAACAACCGAACCTGTACCAGCAACAATTTCGGTTGGAACTTCGTCTGCTTTAACGCCATCAATACTTACACCAGTAATAGTTGAATTAGTACTATTCACTGTGAGGGTATTTGATAATGCAAGGGCAGAGATTGTCAACTGAGTTGTATTACGTACATTTGAAACCTTGATTGTTCTAGGATTAATTCTAGGGTTTTCATCAGGGATAATCTCAACATTGGCATCGCTATCGTTTGTAAGAACAGGTTTGAATGTATAACCAGCGGCTGTAGTTACCGTAAGGTTAAGTTCATCTTCACCAAATACAAGTGTGTATTCTGCACCGCTTGTGATTTGTTCTCCTCCAACAGTAACTGAAAGAATTTCTGCATCTGTAAAGATTACAGTAATCTTGCTTTCAGCATTGCTCCAAATTGCATAAAGGGTAAGAGTATATCCGTCTGCTACTGGAGTTCCGATTGTGCTAAGCACATCATTTTGTTTGTAATAGTGACCTTCTTTTTCTGCATCATCAGCAGTATACCAAACATTTTCTTTTCCAGACATCTCTGCCTCAGCAAAAGTTTCTGTCATAGGTTTGCCATATTCTGCAGTGATAGAAGTTACACCATTTGTTATAGTAGCATCCTCAGAGTTTGCGTCAAAGTAGATTGTATACTTAACGCCAGTCCAAGTTGCATTGAAAGTAATTTTAGTATCTTCATTAAGGTCATTTCCTAAGATAGACATTAATGTTTCTACGCTTTCAAGAGTAAGTTCTGTTGTCTTGTCACCAAATGTAACACTCCATCCGCTAAGAGTATAAGTACCAGCAGTTAAAGTGATTTCAGGTAACAACCCTACTGCCTCAGCGTTTGTTTGTGAGAATGTGTATACCTTCTCATTCCACTCTGCACTTTCAACAGCAGAATTTGAAGGAACGTTGTTATTAACTTTAACAGTAATATTAAGTTCCTCAGTAGTAATAGTAATCTTGCTGTCTGTCTTAACATTAGCAAGGGTTACTGTTCCGTCATTTCTAGTGCCAACGCCGTTAGGAGTTAAACCACCAGAGATTGTACCAGAAGTGATTGTTGCGTTTGTGAACTTGTATCCAATATCCGCCTTAATAGTAAATTCAAGGTTAGAATAATATGGAATAGCATAAACGTTGTTTCCTTTTGCTACCGCACCAGCAGTGGTAACAGTGATAGTAGCGTTTTCTACTTCAAGTTCAACATCAACAGTTGTCTTCTTCCAGTTTGCGTAGATCTTAATTCCGCCATTTGCTCTATTTGCAAAAGCAAGGTCAAGGACATCTTTAAGATTTGCAGTTGTAATTCTTTCATAGCCCGCTGTTTCACCAGTTGTCACAACATAAGACCAATATTCAACTTCAAAACCAGTTCTAGTTGGATAAGTAAGACTATTTAATACGCTTGACATATCAACATTCTCTGCAACTGGGTAATCAACATCAAATACTGTTGAGGTATAGTCAATAAGTTCGCCATCAACTACATCAAAGTTTGCAAGGGTTTCAGCGTCAACAGTAAGTCTTACTGTTGTCATTGTAATGCTTCCTTGTGGAGCATATGCAACAATATAATTGTCTTTATCAACACCGTCTGTTGTAAGAGTTAAAGTCTTGTTCTCACCAACATTTGCATTGTCATAAGAACCAGCAATTGTAACCTTATCTCCTGCAAGAACACCGCTTAAATCCCATGTAACAGCAGGGAGGTCAGGTGTGCCGTCATATACCTTTGTTACAACGGCTTCTCTTAAATCAAGTTCAATCTTATTTACTGTGATTGTAAATGTCTTCTCGCCGTCAGCATTACTATAATCGGTTGAGCTTAATACAAATTTAACAGTATAAGTGTTTGCTTTAAGATTATTTGTGCTTGAGTAAGCACCACCTACAACTTCAACGCTTGCTATGCTTACATATCCGTCAGCAATAGCAGTGGTATAATCCTCACCGATTGTAAGGCTTGCACCAAGAACTGATGTAAGATCGTCACCCTTCTTAAGGTTGCCATAAGTGAATGTCTTATTTGCAATATCAAAGTTTACGGGGTCAGTTGAAGCAGTAATAGTACCTTTGATTTCAGGGTTCTTAATTTGATAGTTGTTTGCATCGCTACCAGTAAGAGCGTCAAAGGTAAGTTCAATAGGATCACTTGAAGCATGAACGCTTGCAAAGTTACCAGTAATTACAACATTATCCCCAGCAACAAGTCCATCAAAAGCAACTTGGTTATCTGCTGATGAGAATGCGGTAGTCTTATCAAAAGTCTTGCTTACTGATGTAATTTCAATTTGTGCCTTAGTTACAACAAACTTCATCTCACGGGTAAATGCAACTTGTGCGTAGTTTGCATTTGCACCAGGAACGATTGTATAATCGCCACCAGCGTTGTAGTTATCTCCAGTGATTGTGAAAGATGTGTTTGTAAGGGCATTTGCAAGAATTTCTGTAGATGTAATAGGTGAAAGTGTGCCTGCATTGAATGTGTAAAGTACAAGGTCACTTGAAGCGATTGCGTTTGCAAGAACGCTTGTGTCGTCACCTTCATTAAATGCGTACAAAGTCCACTTGCCATCAGTATAGTTTGCTGTGAAGATAGTATTCTTCTTGTTGTACTCTTTTGTGAATGCGTCTGCATTTGTTACTTCAATTCTAAGTACACCTTCGGTCTTCTTAATTTCAAAGAATTTGTTGTTCTCTGCAATTGTGATGTTGTAGTTTTCATTATCGCTTACAGGGTTTGTAAGTGAATAGAAGTCTACATCTTCACCCTCTTCTCTATCGAATGTAACTTTAATAGTTTCACCGTTCAATTCAAGAGTGATTTCAAGTGCAGGGTCAGCCTCACCATAGAACTTATTAAGGCTTGCCACCTCATCGCTAGTGATAGTGTGAGATGCTTTATTTACAACGATAGTTGTTGTAAATGGAGTCATATCATAGATTTCATCATTACTCCAAAGAGTAACAGTGTAAGATCCTTGATTTTTAATTTCGCCTGCCCCGCCGTTAATAAGCATCTTAATGTGTTCGCCATTAACAAGTTCAGCAAGTGTCTTAACGACAGTTTCACCATTAATATTAATTGTAATATTGATTTCACTTGCAAAATCTTTGTTTGCATAGATGAATGGTTCAGTCACAGCAGTTGAAGCAGAAAGAGTTGCCTTAGTTACTGCGATTGTAAATTCAACATTTTCAGAAATTGCATTTGCGTAACCACTCTTAGTTGCAGTGATAACCACATAGTAATCACCCTTTGAAGAATCTATTGCAGCGATGTTAAGGCTTTCGCCATTTCCAAGACTTTCGCCCTTAGCATTAAACCACTGATAAGTATAGCCTAATTCTTCAGCGTTTTTGTTTCTCCAAGTACTGATTACTGAGTCGATGCTGATTGTTGCATCTTCTTCGCTTGCAGTAATTGTGA
Organism: uncultured Bacillota bacterium; assembly: GCA_948465545.1. GTDB lineage: Bacteria > Bacillota > Clostridia > Christensenellales > UBA1242 > Caccovivens. Next base: position 255,723 of record CAOJXO010000001.1, on the reverse strand, counting down.
TAGGAGTTGTTACTCCTGTTGCGTTTGGTTTTGCAATAGTCCAGTTTGCAGTGATAGTTGCAGGAAGGATTGTTGCATTTGCTTCAACAGTAATGTTGCCGCTTGCTACGCTTACCCCAGTAGGACAAGTCCATGAAGCAAGTGTAAATCCAGTCCATTCAGAACCAGCAAATTCAGTGTCGCCACCAACAGTTGCGTATACCACACTGGTTGTGCCCTTGTCGCCGTCATTTACTGTAATTGCTTTGAGGTCAGTAATTACATAGTAAAGTGTTGCATCTGCGGTTACACTTACCGCTTTTGTGCGGGAAGCGATTGTGGTAAGACCACTTAATAATTCTTTATTTGCTTCTTCACTAGAAGTTTCAGTCCATGCAAGAAGTTCGTATGCACCAAAGTTTCCAGTTAAAGTAGCATTAAATGTAAGGTTGTAAGTATTGTTTACAACAATTATAACGTCAGCGTTTGCCACCCCATTTCCAGAGATAGAGAAGACAACTTCGCCGTCTTCATCAACATAGTTAAAGAAGCCTTCTGAAACAACAACTGTTTCTTCACCCAATTTAACATTGTTAAGAGAGATTGTTGTATTTCCAGTGAATGTTCCGTTTGTAAGAACATCACGGCTGATTGTCATTGTGTATGCATCTGTAGCTTCAACAATTTCATATCTGCTTGCACTTGAAATTTCATAAGTGAAGTTGTCAGTTACAACTGAGCCCGCCTTAGTTACCGCGAAATCGGTTGCGGTAAATGAAGTTTGTACCCCGCTTGTTCCCTCGGTGGTAAGAGTGATTGCAACATTAAAGTCAGCAATGTTGAGTCCTGTTATGGTTGTTGAAACATCGTAAGAAGCCACTTGTTTAGAGCCAGTTTCATAGCCTTTACCTTTTGCTGTGATAACAATAGGGCTTGCTTTAACTGAACCAACTCCTTCAAGAAGGATATAGTATCCATCTGTAGCGTTTCCTTTAACATTTGAATAGTTATCAAGAATGCTTGCACCGATTGTGATGTAAACACGAACATCATAACCAGTCCCCACTACGTTGCCTTCTGCGTCAAATTCAAATCTAACAAAGGTTGCGTCTGTGGTTGCTTCGCCTGCCACCATTGCATTTCCGTTTTCACGAACTGCGGTTGCAGAATAGAAGTTTGTGCCAGTGTAGTAAGATTCAAGAGTTATTTCACTCCAACCAAGTTCGGCTTTGTTGATAGTGACATTAACTTTGTTTGTTGCAAGAATATCTGTTGAAACAACATTTCTTGTTTCGCCAGTTAAAGAGTCTTTTACAACAAGTACGAATACATACTCACCGTTATCTCTTACGTTTTTAAGTTTAAGAATGTTTGTTGTGTCAGTGCCTACTCTTACATATCCTGCTTCGCTTTCAGTGTCAACTTTTGCAAAGTAGTAATCTACAATTTCGTCACCGTTTGTAAGGCCTGCTGTAAGGTCAACGCCTGTTACAGTAGCAGTGGCAATTTCTTGCTCCTTACCATTGTAAGTCTTTGTAACAGAAGTTTCGCTAAATGTTGCCTTATAGTAATCTTCCTCTGCCACCCAGATTGCTTTAAGGGTTGTATCCCCAGCAGTCATATAGGTTGCATTTGTAAAAGTGTATCCAGAAGTTTCGTCATAAGAAGCAAATACTTCGCCGTTTGCAGTAAAGCCTTTAAACTTATAACCAGCCCTTGTTACCACAACGCCGTCAAGTTGGGTGCTTAATGCATCAGCATATTTAACAGAAACAAATTCTTTATCCCCTGTTACCTTTTCAAACTCTTTCACATCAAATACAAGTTTGTATGTACTTGCAGTAGATTTGATATTGAGTGTTGCGTCAGCAGTAACTCCGGAAACCTTAATTTCTCCGTCAGCAAATGCAACATTTCCAGTTGAGATTATTGTTGCAGTTGTATCAAGTTCATAGCCAGCCTTGAATGTTACTGTAATTTCAACGGTTTCAGTTTCACCAATTTCAAAAGTATTTTCTTCAAGTTTCTCACCATTTACACGGTACTCAACAACATTTGAATCCACAGTAACAGTTACGTTATGTTGTTTTTGAGTCCAGATTGCATAAAGGGTAAGAGTCTTAGAAGCATCAGGAGTTCTAAGCACAGCCCCTCTTGCAGAGTAAGATGTACCTGTTCCGTCAGCCTTAGTGTTCCATGAGTAAGAATATCCGTCGCGAACAGCAGTAGGCATTCCTGTAATAGTTTCACCATAAGTTGCGTTGATTGTTGCATCTCCTGTAAGAGTTGCACTTTCTTCATTCTTGTCAAATGTGATTGTGTATTCAACGCCAGCCCAAACAGGCTTAAATGCAATTTCAAGAGTATAATCCTCTGTGATTGCACTGCCCTTCTTTTCTAAGATAAGGGCAAGAAGGTTTTCTGTTGTTATTTCAGTTCCATCTAAAGTCCAACCTGTTTGAGTGTATGTACCCTCAGTAACAGTCATCTTATTTAAGATTGTATCAACAATGTCATTAAGTGCACTGTAGTTAAGAGTTCTTGTAGTCCACTCGCTTACAATAGCAGTGTTTACAAGGTCTGAAGTATTATTTTCAGCCTTGATTGTTACTTCAATTTCAGCCATTGTTAAAGTAACAGTAATGTTTTCTTTAATGCCAGAAATTGCAAGGCTTGCATTAAGTTTGTTTGCACCATTAGGTGTAAATGATGTTGCGATACCTTCATGAGATTCGCCTACATATTTGTATCCTTCATGTCCTGTGATTGTGATTGTTACATCAGCATCATAGTAAACAGTGTAAACGCTTTCATTTCCTTCAACAAGTTTTCCGTCCATAGTAACGGTTACGTCTGCGTTTGCATGAACGATTGTTAAGTTAAGTGCAACCGCTTTGAAATGAGCGACAAGTGTTACTGAAGAGTCTTTATCAACATCACCGCTTACAAGAGAAAGTAATGTTGTTGTGTCAGTAATTGCTGTAGTGTCGTCACCATTAGTCCAGTAGTCAACAACATAAGTGCCTTCAGTGGTTGTGATTATAGGAAGAAGAGTTAATACACCCGCCTTAGCAGCAGTATAACCAATGTTCTTGCTAGACCACTCTGCACTTGCATTTGCAGCTTCTGGGGCATTAGATAAATCAACTTTAACATTGATTTGAATCTCAGTCATAGTGACTGTAATTGTACCCTCTTTAGTTACATTTGTAAGTGTCAAAGTTTCAGAGTTTGTTAAGCCAGTAGGCTCTGTTTTATCTACAGAAGTTCCTGTAAATGTGTATGAAGAATATCTGTATCCTTCGTTTCCTTGAATTTCAAGGGTGAGATTATCATAGTATCTAACATCTACACTTGTTACTGCACTTCCGCCAACCTTAACAGTAGCGTTAGGAGCAACAATATTAATTGTAATTGTCTTTCTATCCCAAACAGCGTTAAGTGTAAGGGCATTTGCTTCGCTTGCATTTGCAGCAAGGGCAGCAGCAAGGAAAGTATTAAAGTTGTCTGAATTTACAGTGATGTTGTCACCATAAGTCCAAGCAATTTGAGCGTATCCAGTTTTCTCTGCATATCTTTGAGCAAGAGTAGAAAGGAATAAATCTTTATCACCATTGTAAGTAATAGAGAACTCTTTTGTTGCAGGAGAAAGTACTTCGCCGTCAACAAATCCACCGTTCACAGTATTTAAGTTTGCAGTAAAGTTGATTGCAGTTGAAGTAATTGAACCTGTAGGCTGAGCAGAAATTGTATAGTTCTCTGCATCGTCGCCAGTAAGTTCAAGGTCAAGGGCAATTCCAGTGCCGATGTTTGCACTTGTGTAAGAACCAGCAACTTTTACATCGTCACCAGCAAGCATACCAGTTTTAATCCAGTCTGCACCAACAATATCAGTTGTACCATCATACTCTTTTGTTATAGTAGTTGAAGTAAGGTTGATACCGATTGCATTAATCTCAATTTCAATGTTAGTAAATTCACCATTTGCACCAGTGTAGTTATCTGAACTTAAAGTTAATGTAACAGTATATTTACCTTTATTCAAATATCTTCCAGTTGAATAGTCATCACTTGTTCCAATTGAAACAGATGCGATAGTAACATATCCAAGTGTAAGAGCATTTGATTCATTTCCGTTTGCAGTAAGTGCAAGTTTAATTAAGCCAGAAATGAAATCTACATCTTGTGCTGTAGTTTCATTAATTGTACCATAATCGAAAGCCTTGTTTGTACCGCTGATAGCAATAGTTGCATCAGAAGCAACAACAGTAGCAGTCTTTGCAGTAACTTCAGTTGCAAGGCGATAGTTACCTGACTCATCAGTGAGTGTCAATGAAACGATGTTTTGAGTACCCACTTTAATTCCGCCATTGTCGCCACCTAAAGAACCGCTGATTGTAACAGAGTCGCCTGTTGCAATTCCTGTAGCAGTAATGTTTGTAAGTCCAGAAGTTTGGGTAGAAGACCATGTGAAGTTTGCAGTTTCATCAAACATCTTTTCAACTGCAGTAACATCAATAGTTGCTTGAGTGATTGCAAAGTTTTTAAGATTGTCTGCACCATAAAGTTCAATTCCACCATAGGTTGCAGAAGTTCCTGTTATAGCGATTGGATAATTTCCAACATTCTTAGCTACACCAGTAAGAGAGAATGTAAATCCGTCAAGTGCTGAAGAAAGGTTTGTAGTAACCTCAACATTTTGTCCATTATCATTTTCATAATAGAGAGTAATGTTTATTCTTGCGAGTTCACCAACAGCATCTTTTGCAATAAGAACCCATTGTCCATCTGCAAACTCTTTATCAATTACAGTTACAGTTCTTCCATTGTAAACCATTGAGAAAGTGTCATTAAGTGAAACACGAAGATTTGTTGCAAGTTTTACAATCTTGTAAACACAATTTTCAAGAACAACATTATAGTTCTTTAATTCACTCTTAAGGCTTAATGGATATTCGCCAACAGCCTCGGTTGTGATTTCATTAAAGTAGATTGTAATGTTTTCACCATTAACATTTACAGTAGTTTCAAAAGCAGGAGTCTTTGCACCAAAGTTTTTAGAAAGAACAAAATCTTTAAGTGTGTAAGATGCTTTTGTAATATCAAAAGTTCTTGATACTGTTAAATCTGAAGCAAGTTCATAAATAGTTGAATCTATATTGAGTGTAACTGAGTATGCACCAACATCTTTCATAGAAGTAACGCTATCTTCACCATTGTTAATAGTAAAGTAAATTGCCGCACTATTATTAAGGCTTGTTGATAATACAAACTCTTTATGAGAGCCACCAACATTCAATACTGCACTTACAGAAGAAGCGTAGTTTGAATTGTTGTAAACACTTGTTGTTGCTGAAAGAACATAAGATGTGATTCTAACCTTGTTAACAACCAAAGTGAAAGGTACTGTAGTTACAGTTGTTTGTTCCCCAAATGTAGCAGTGATTTCAAGAGTATATACATTTCCATTGTCAGATGCGTCGTTAGTAGTCAATCTATCAAATACCAAACTTTGAGAGTTTTCAAATCCAGTAATTGCTGTACCATTTTTCTTCCAAGTGTAAGTATATTCAATAGAAGTGCTGTTAAGATTTGTTATAGAACCGATTACCTCTGTAAGAGTGATAGAGTCACCAGTTTCGCTTGCAGTCTTAGTGATTGTTTCGCCAGTCTTATCGGTTGCAGGGTCTTGTAATACCCATTTCGCTGTTGCTGTTGCAGGAGTAGAGCCCGCGTTAACAACAAACTTATATTTCTCTTCGCCAGCAACTGGAGTAACAGAACCGTCTTCAAAATCCCAGCCGTTGAAAGTAAGTCCGTCACGAGAAGGGTTTGCAACATTAAATCCAGCCTCACCAGCAGAGATATAAATTGTTTCACTAGTATTGCCTTTGTCAAGAGTAACCGACTTAACGTCAGTAAATACTGCGAACACATTTTGCTCGCCCTCAACTCTATTGATTACAGTAGAGGTGCTTGCAGGATTTGTAAATTCATCCATTAAAGTTTGATAATTTTGACTTCCTGCATAGTAGCCTAAGAATACAAGATTATCATTTGCAGTTTTAGCGGTTGCTTGTACTGTAACGCCAACACTATATGTTGAGTTTACAGCAATATTTAGTTCGCCACCACCATTACCAAAGATAGTGAGAACAACGTTTCCGTCTTGTGAGTAAGAGAAGAATGATTTGTTCGCAAAACCTGTTATTGGAGTTCCACCAACGGTAATTGCAGTAACATTAAGTACATATGTTGCATCAGTGTAAGAAGTAAGAAGCCCGTTGATTGAACCTTCCGAAGCAGTTAAATATTCAATGGTATAATTGTAAATGCTTGAAGCCCTTTCGATTACATATGTACCACTAATATTGTAATCAAAGTTTGCAGTTGCAGGAGCGTCATTAACAAGTACACTAAAGTCGCTAACAGTAAAGCCTGTATCATCAGTGTAACTTCCGAGAGCAGAATCTTTTGTCATAATGTTTGCACTTGCAACGATTCCATATTTAGCAAGGTCAATGTTTGCATTTGTAGGAACATAAGACACCTCATGTTTCATGCCATCAACATATAATCCTTTGCCAGATACAGTGAAGGTAATTGTTGTTTTAACAATTTCGCCGACATTTGCAACTAATATATATTTTGCTCCGCTTTCATCAACTGTATATCCTTCAAAGTTGCCTTCATTGCCATTAAATTCAATATAATATCTTACAGCATATCCACTTTGAGCGTTATAAGCATTGTTGATTGCAACAAACTCATAACCAGATACATAAAGGATATTTTCAGCAATTTCGCCATCTGCCTCAGAGTTCTTATAAGTGAAAGTTATAGTACCTTCGTTAGATTCTGAAGTTGCGATATAATCGCCTGTACCAGTGTAGTATCCTTTTACGTTTGCATCAGAAACGGTGATTGCATTTTTCTTGATATTAACAGTAACTGGGTCAGATACGATTCTATATGGGGCAGCGTTTAATCCAGTTGTAGATTGAACGTTGATAACATATACATACTCACCACTTTCTGCAACATTTGTAAGGGAAAGTTTAAGGCTTGATTGAACTGAATTATCTTCATCACCCTTCTTAGCCCAATATTGAGAAGTGATAACATCACCATTTCCAAGGGTTGCTCTAGTTGCAGCAATTTCGCCGTCTTTATCAGTTGATAAAGTTACAGAAGCCACCTCTTGTGCCTGTCCGTTGTAGTAAACCTCACCGCCTACTATTGAATCTATATTAATATAGTAATCCTCGGTATCAGCAGTCCAAACAGGACGCACTGTAATATTGTCGTCATATTTATAAATAGTATCTTTCCACACGCCCTCATTCTTTTCAAGAACGGTATCAGAATTTGAAGCATTAATCCATTTGCTAAGTTTATAACCAGATCTTACAACATCAACATTTTGTAAGTTTGTCATAATCTTATCATAAGTAGCCTCAACATAAATTCTTCCATCTTCTTCAGTAAGTACTGTAGAAGTTAAGGTTTCATAAGTTGAGTTTAATTGGAGGTATATCTTATAAGAAATAGCCTCAAGTTGAGTTTCAATAGTGAAAGGATTTGTTCCACCTACATAGAAATCTGTTTCTGTGTTAGGAAGATACCTTTTGATTACATCTTCACTTAAAGTGAATGATGTAACCTTATCTGTTTTGTTTAAGTTACCAGCAAAAGTGAATAACTTACTATCAACAGCAGAGTATCCAACAATAGGATTTGTTGTAATCTCGCTTACAACCTCTCCCCCTCTTACCACTTGATAAGTAACAGAGCCGTTGTTTGTTGCACTACTCATTACAATAGTGTCACCAAGACTAATATTGATAGAAGAAGTATCACCATTTACATTATTTCCAATAGTAATTTCATAACTTAAAAGGTCAGCGAAGATAGGATTGAAGATAAGTGTAACACTTTCTGCACTGCCATAAACAACTTCAAAGTTTGTTGTTGTAAAGTTATTGTTGTTTACATCGTTAAAATATGTTGTTTCATCATTATGAACAACTTTATATCCAGTAAGTTTGCCAGCAGCAACCTTCTTGAAAAGTTGATCTAAGTCATTTGCTTTAAAACTGAATGCAGTTTTATTTCCATAAACACCTGTATCTGTTGTAAAGATTTCTTGATTGTGGAAATATGTATATTCAAGTTCGATTACCTTGCTTCCGTCATCAGTTTTATGGTCGTCATTCTTATATGAAATTAACTCGTCAGGATCTTCACCTTCAACAAAACTTAAATTAACAACCTTTTGTTTGATTATTGCACCAAGTTGTACGGTGGAGTTAACCTCTTTTGCGTTCTGCAAAAGTTCAAGAAGAGAGCCTGCAGTAACACCTGATAATGACATATCCTTATTAGAAGTCAATTTTGTGATAACATCACCATTCTTAAGATACCAACCTAAGAAATAGTATCCGTTTACAATATTTACATTTCCAATTTCAGCAGAAAATTCTACAGCTGTGCCGTCAGAATTTATCTTGCCAGTAAGAGAAGTAATACCAGCGCCAGCTTCAGTTAAGAAATCGTTGATAAGTCCAGCCCATTCAAGGTCTGAAGAAGTGCCATTTACACCATCAATATAAGCAGTAGCACTAAGGTTGATTGTTGCTTTTTTAGAGTTATAATACATTCTAATTACGGTGTTAGTTGTACCATAAGTAAAGGTAGTACCCTCTAATGTTCCTGGAACGCCAGGCTGTGTTTCGTCTTTTGCAAACACACCGCTTGCATCTTCATCAAATACCAACACCTTACCACCAAGTTCACTTAAAGTATAAGCGATCCCTGTTAAGCCAGTGCCAGGTTGACGAGTAAATATTTCTCCAGACTTGTAATCTGAGAAATATCCATCAAGAGTAGTCTTATCAACAACAAGACTTCCATCTATATATATCTCTGATTCAAGTGAGTATTCTTGAGGAACAGCAGTAAAGGTGATTGTATAAGTAGGAGTACCTTCATTATCATTAATTACAGGGCTAAAAGACGCCTTATGTTTAACATAACCATTTGCCTGATTTTCCTCTGTAATATCAGTAAATACTACGGTTTCACTTGCGTTTGTAGAAGTTCCAGTAAGTCCTGAATATCTATAGTAAGCATTGCTAAACATGAATACTTCCACAGCACCATTTTTAAGGCTTGCCCTATATGTAGCAGGGGTTGTACTGTTTGTTGTATTGTTATAACCAACTACAGTTGCACCAGCAGAGGTGTGAATATCTTCAGCACTAAAACCATTATAATCGTCTGGATTATGTATGATAGCAACATTAATGTTTACTTCAAGTGTTCCAGCATATGCCTTGATATACATAGTTTCACTACCAGACATATTTGAGTTAAATGCTGTTACAGTCCACTTATATTTAGTATAGTGATTAAACAGTTCATCACTACCTTGTGCCCCTAAACTTGAGCCGTTTGAGTTGATGATACCGCTTGTTTCATAAGTGGTAATAAAGAAGTTCTCAGGATCGGTTGAGGTTGCAGTGATTTCAAAAGCCTCATCAACGCGTGTTTTTAAAATAGAGTCTGAAATTGAAGTTTTGCTTGTGTTTCCAGACAATGACCAGTTTACATTCTTACCGTCTAAAGTAACACTTTGTTCTGCACGGTCAAAAGCAAGATAAATTTGTCCGCTACCAACAAGGTTTGTAATTGTGATTGTATAATTGTTGTTTGCATCTTTTGTTGTGTTATAAGTTGTTTTTGCATAGGTATCATAATTACCAGAGCCAAAAACCATATAAACGCCAGCGGTCTCCATGGTAGGCTTTGTAGAATTTATAGTATAATCAGTGCCAACATTAAATACATAACCCCAGTTTAACTTAAAGGTGATTGTTATCGTATTTGATGCAGTATGCCCTGTCATATCATAATCATAGGTAGTGCCAGTTGTGAGTGTCGCATTAGTAGAGCCTTCCTTGATTGCAAAATTGCTTACCGCTTTTGTAGTATCAAGCCCAGTATCACTTGCAACATTTGTTAAATCTACATTATAAGCAAGCCCTGTTTTAGCAGTCCATGTTGTATATAATGAATAAGCACCATCACTAAGCCCTGCAGCGTCACCTACATAGCAACGTCCTGCACCGCCATCCATAGGATTTGTCAACTTATCTGCATTAAAATATTTTCCAGCAAGAGTATAGCCCACTCTAGTTAAAGAAGCATCTGTTATAGCAGAAGTCCAAAGTGCATCATTTGCTACTGATCTAACCTCCGTTCTTTCAGTTCCGTCATTCTTGTCATATCCATAATGGATTGTAACATTATAATTCTTAGTCACCCAAGAAAGATTTACAAGCATACCCGCACTTGCAAGTGTAGAAACACCTGTTAAACCTGTAATTGTGGTAGAACCTGCTCTAAATGTATGCTGATATCCCTGCTTAATTGCAAAGTTGCCAGATTGATTTGCCATAGCGGCTGCTCTTGTGGTTGGCATAGCACCATAAAAACCAAAAGAGTCTTGCACTGTACCAGCAGTTGTTATGTTGCTGCCATACACAGGATAAGAATATTGTGCACCGTCCCAAGAAGTTCTGCTTGAGTATTTTACTATCGCTCCGTCATTTTTAACATATGTAACAGCGTATCCATATGTCGGAGAACCAAATCCTACAGGAAAAGCATTTTGAATGGCTGTTGTAGTTGTATAATGTGCTGTTAATCCATCTCTAGAACCGCCACGATATACATGCACTGTACTGTCTACAGCAGTACCGATACCATTTGTGATATCAGAGCCCGTCAGCATGTAAGCATTTGAAACTACAGTGTAACTTCCAGCACGACCAATAAGTCCGCCAGCATTAGTTGTGCTTGTAGAGTCTGAAAATTTCATGCCGTTGATTATTATATTTGAGATGAACGCAGGGTTTGATGCAGAAGCACCCTTTGTGTAACCAAAGAGTCCAGCGTATCCTTCAGTAGGAGTTGAAATTGTTGCTACTGAAATATTTGATATTGTGTGATTGCCACCATAAAAAGTACCTTTGAAAGGATTTGATGCTGTACCGATAGGAGTCCATAATGCACCAGAAAGATTAATATCTGCAGTAAGTTCATACTTGTAACCAGCCCAAGTGGTATTGCCAGTAAGGATTTGATATGAAACCATTGCAAGGTCGTCAACATTTGCAATCAAGTGATATGTACCATCTGGACGAGTCACCGTAGAATTTTCTACACTTGCAGCCAACTCCTCCACTTCCATCTCTGTCATAGTACCAAATTGACTATTCCAAGTACCGCCAACCGCTCTAGCACTTTTTGATGCTAAAGAACTTTCAGTTTGATTTTCTTCAACTGAAGTCGCCTCGCTATTATTAAACGCATTTGAGGTGTCAGTTTCCTCTGCCACCCCTACCGCCGACGCGTTGTTCGATTTAAACATTGGCACAAAAGATAGCGTACCTAATGTTAAGAGTATTATCGCCATGCAATAAATAGATTTCAACACTTTCTTTTTCATAAGAACTCCTTTCGACCCACTATATAACAAGTAAATCTTTTACTTTAAAAGTATACAATAAATTCCTCGACAAAAGCAAACAAAATTACTCAAAATTAGTTTAAATTAAATATTATTTTTTTATCCAAAAAAGTATAATAATTTATTTTAATTTGCATTTTTATTAAATATAAATATTGCTAAAAAATAAATTAAAAATAGCTATTTTTTCAGCCTTTTCATATATCTTTTGAAAATTATTATTTTTTATTTATTAATTCGGCTATTTTTATAAATATTTTATACTATATGGAATATAAATTTGACTATTTACAAGTAAATGATGTATAATTAACTCAAAATTAAATAAAAAGGATAAAAAACATGGCAGAAAATATACTTTCAGGCGTAAGACCTACTGGGAATTTACATTTAGGGCATTACTGCGGAATGATTAAACAACTCGTTGATTTGCAAAATAACGGCGAATATAATGAATTTTTAGTTATGATTGCTGACACTCAAGCACTTACAGATAATGCTAAAAATGTGGATAAAGTTAAAAATAACGTCGTACAAGTGGCAATAGATTTCATTTCTGCAGGGCTTGATCCAAACAAAGCCACCATATTTATTCAATCTCAAGTGCCACAACTTTTTGAAATGACAGGTTATTTTCTAAATCTTGTTACTGTATCCCGCTTAAAACGCAACCCAACCATCAAAGAGGAAATTAAACAAAGAGGCTTTGAAAACTCTATTCCTGCGGGCTTTTTGACCTATCCTGTAAGCCAAGCGGCAGATATTTTAACATTTGACGCTACAATTATCCCTGTTGGGGACGATCAAAACCCACTTGTTGAACAAACTAGAGAAATTGCACAAGCCTTTAATACCACATATTCTCCTATTTTTAAATTGCCTAAAGCAGTGATTAGAAACCAAAGCGTATGTGCCCGCCTCCCTGGAACAGACGGAAAATTAAAAATGAGTAAATCAGCAGGTAACGGCATTTATTTGTGTGATGATGAGTCCACAGTAAAGCAAAAAATTATGAATGCATATACTGATCCTGACCATATTAAAGTAAGCGACCCAGGAAAAATTGAAGGTAATGTTGTGTTCGCATACCTCGATGCCTTCTGTAAAGAAGAGCATTTTGCCAAATATTTACCAGAATATAAAAACTTAGACGAATTAAAAGCACACTATAAAAGAGGCGGCTTAGGAGATGTAAAAGTAAAATTATTCTTAAATAATATTATACAGGAAATATTAACCCCTATCCGCAAGAAGCGTGCCGAACTTGAAGAAAACATTGACGCCGTATATGAAATGTTATTTAATAATGCTAAAAAATTAAGGAAAATGGCAGATAAAAAAATAACAGAACTACACGAGGCAATCGGAATAAATTATGAAAAATTTAAAAAATAATTAAAAAATCAAATAAAATGCGTAAAAAATGCCGATTTTTACGCATTTTTTAATAAATTATATTTGCTTTAAATATAGAATTAATTTGACATTTTGTTAATAATTATTTACACTATTTATAAGCATGCGAAAGTGGCCTAATGGTATGGCATCAGCTTCCCAAGCTGGGGGTTGCGGGTTCGAGCCCCGTCTTTCGCTCCATAAAAATATAGTGAGTCAAAATCTGGGCTCTCACCCGCTTTGCGGTCGGGGCGGCCTTCGAAGAATGCGTGCCCGGCCACTAAACTAGGGCTTAACATTAAAAGCGTATACACAATCAAAATGCCAGAGAATTTCACATTAACATTCTCTGTTCCAAAATTCTATTTAAACAGCACATTAAAATCTTCAAACAAACGTATTGACAAAATAATAAATATGATTCAAACGGAAAGATATATCCTGCCTAAAAAGAAAAAGACCAAAGAAGAGAAGTATCTTAGAAACAAAAGCAACTGGCATCTAATAGGAAATGATTTTAAAGCAAATGAGAAATGTATTAAGTGTCAAAAATGCATCCACCTCTGCCCTGTTGGCAATATATCTCTGGTTGACGGCAAAATTGTATTTGGAGATAAATGTGTAGCCTGCCTTGGCTGTTATCATCGATGCCCTCAAAAAGCAATTATTTACAAAAATAAGAATAAAAAGTCCAGATATATCAATCCAAACATAAATGAAAACGAAATCGGAAAGGATTTATAAAAAACACCCTAGTGGGTGTTTTTTTTATCGTCATTACACTTTTTTGTTTGATGTTGAATAAGGGATATGTTTGAGGCAAGTGTTGAGAAAAACACTTTCAGGGTTTCCATGTCGCTGAATGAGAAGTTTTTAGATAGACTTATAGCAAAACTTGAAGCGAGAAGAGTAAGCTCTTCAGGACACATATTAAGCTTATCTTGTGACGATTTTCCCATATAATTACTTACGCTTTTATACTAAATTATGTTATAATTTATTTGAAGGAGTCTTACATATGAACTTTTTTGAAAAAGTATATGCACTGGTGCAACAAATCCCCGAAGGCTATGTTTCAACCTATGGCGATATTGCCCGTGCAATAGGTAATTCACATATGGCAAGACAGGTAGGCTGGGCGTTGCATGCAAATCCTAGCAATCAAATCACCCCATGCCACAGGGTTGTTAACCGTGAAGGTTCACTTTGCACGAGTTTTGCATTTGGTGGCATTAACGTTCAAAAAGAAAAACTTGAAGCCGAAGGCGTACACGTAGACAAAAACTACAAAGTGGATTTGGATGAATATAAATATGTTTTTAAATAAAAAACACGCAATCTTGCGTGCTTTTATTTTAATAGTTCATTTAAGATATCAATAAGTTCTGGTACTTTATATATTCGATGGTAACCATCAAAATGATTGTATCCTTTTAGATACATTCCATTTGCACCAGTATCTTTTATAAACCTTGTAAATTTTTCTGTATTTTTATCATCTTCGTCAGAGTATATGCATACCAAATTTTTTATTTTCTTTGCATAAGCTAATTCTTCGGGTTTTAAATACGCTTGTTCTTTCACTTTCACAATATAGTCATTTCTAGTCGACGGATAATTATAAATTGCGCCAGGAGCAACTGCAACATATGCCTTTGGCATATATTTATGTTTTTTACAAAAACGAATAAAGTAAGGATTTCCTATACTATGTGCAACAACAATAGTGTTTTCATTAAGCGATCCATGTTCCAAAAATGCTGAGAGTATTTTGTCAAATTTTTCGTAACTACTATTTTCTCTAATTGGAAATTCAGGCAATAATACATTTATATCCTTTGTTATAAAGTAATTTTGCAAATCCCCCCCCCACATTTTAAGGGTATCGCCATTTAAGCTGTGGAGAACAATTATGTTTGACTTATTTTTCTTCTTAGCCGTTTCCGCTCTTAAAATTTCAAGAAATTCTTTATTCATAGCAACTGCATGAAATCCAGGTTCATCAGCAACAACCGCTCCAGCCATTTGTGCTATATACATCCCAGGAAGATAGTCCCATATTTTGTCACTACAGAACACTCCCCCATGAATCCAGCCAGCAGCCACAAAAGCCATCGCATTACATACACCACCAAACTTTCTAAATCCCTTACTATGTTTCATCATGTTGTTTATTTGTGGCAGAACAGAACTTCCTTCAATATCATACAAAGCATTTTTAATTGGAACTTCGTTTACATAAATCTGTTTTCCATTCAAAAACGCACCGTTACAATCGGCATAAAAGCAAAGTCCTATTTCTGACATATCAAGAACGCTTGCTATTGTCTTCCCGTTTTTTATACAAGCAACTTGAATTGCGTAAAGAGGCAGCCCATTTGCATAATTGATAGTCCCATCAATAGGATCAATAACAAAAGCATTTTTTGTTACTTTGTTATTATAGTTAAACTCCTCGCTGACAATATCAAATTTAGGATATTTCTCTTTAATTTTTGATATTAAAAATTTTTCAATTTTAATATCATTATCAGTTATCAAGTCATTGTCAGAACTGCCCAACTTCTGCTTTGCATTTTTACTATTCTTTAAAATCTGTTTTGCTTCCGAAATTATCTTTAATAAAAATTCTAATTCCTTTGTCATAAATTTATCCTTTCAATCTTGCTAAGGTTTCTTTTTCGCCAAGAATTTTCATAAGTTCGTATATATCTGGCGAGTTCTTTTTGCCAGTAAGTGCAAGGCGAATATATTCACATGCTTTTGCAGTGTTACCTTTATACGCCTCTGGATTTGCTTTATAAAGTTTGTTATCTGTTGCATAGCCAAGTTTTTCGGCTGTTGATTTAACCCCTGCAAACCATTCATCTTTTTCGGCTGGCAGAGTAAACCCTTTTGCATACTCTGTTAAAAACTCTTTATAGTTTGCAATATTATCTATTTCTTCTTTTTCTGTTGGGCGGTTAAGCATATATGAGAAATACTCTTGGATCATGCTCCACTTATAAATATCTTTACGTGGTTTTAATCCGCCTCTATCGATTCCGCAAACCTTGATTGCATATTCTTTATTTGCTTCAAGATAGTCCGCTAAAGCGGGTTTAAACTCTTTTGCCCAAGCAAGCCAGTTTTCATAAACCTCTTCAGCACTCATCTTTGCAATGATATTTTTGCTTATATCGTTAAGTTTCAAAAGGTCAAAGATAGGTGCAACCGCTGTAATATCATTTATACCAAACTTAAAATCTTCCCACTTTGCATCTGGATTTTTTGCACGCCAACCTTCAAAGCCAGAGTTGATAATGTTAAGCAAATATTCAAGCACCGCTTCTTTTGGATAACCTTCTTCAAAGTAATAAAGCATTTTAGCTTCTGGGTCATAACGCTTTGAAATTTTTCTTCTATTCCCATTTTCACCTATCTTACATACTGCTGGATTATGGCAATAAGCAATAGGTTTAAAGCCAAGAGCCTCAAATATTTCAAGATGCACAGGGGTTGAACCTAAATATTCTTCACCACGCACAACAACATTTGTCCCCATAAGAGTATCATCAACTGCATGTGCGAATGGATAAGGTGGGATTCCGTCATTTTTGATAAGAATAACATCTTTAGCGTTTGCTTTGGCTTCTATATCGCCCTTGATAAGGTCGTGAAACACAATTCGCTCTTTACCAGTATTTTTAGTCCTAAGTCTTATAGCAAACTTATCGCCCCTGTCAAGATGTTCTTTTACCTCTTCATAACTTAAATCACGGCATGGGTCATATTCTGTTTCATCGTTTTCAAGAAACTTTGTTTTGCGATCTTCAAGAATTTCCTCTTTTCCCTCTGTCTTTTTACAGAAGCATGGAAAAGCCTTTCCCCTTGCAACCAAGTCTTTTGCAAATATTTGATAAAGTTCCTTTCTTTGGCTTTGAACGTAAGGGCCATAATTTCCAACATCTTTGCCATCAAGGGTAGGATATTCATCCACCTTTATACCAAAGCGATTCAATATATCATAAATAAAAGCCCTTGCACCCTCTACCTCACGCTTAGCGTCGGTATCTTCCATTCTTAAAAAGAACACTCCGTTTGACACCTTGCATAATGAGTAACTGATAAACATTTGGAAAAAGTTTCCGATATGCATAAACCCTGTTGGGCTTGGTGCAAATCTAGAAACCACCTCGCCTTGTTTAAGGTTGCGAGGTGGATATTTTGCAAGAATCTCTTCTGGCGAAGTTTTAACATTTGGATATAATAAGTTTGCCAGTTTTTGATAATCCATTTTATTCTCCTATTTTATTATGATTTCTCTTAAAAAGTTTACGTGTTGTAAAGATGTGCTTGTATAATACATGAAAATTTCAGCAA
This sequence comes from uncultured Bacillota bacterium, assembly GCA_948465545.1. Lineage (GTDB taxonomy): Bacteria > Bacillota > Clostridia > Christensenellales > UBA1242 > Caccovivens. The sequence goes on along the minus strand of CAOJXO010000001.1, from coordinate 238,454 downwards.
AGTATTGGCTTGCATATTTAACATCTTTTCCGTATTCCTCAACATTACACTCATATGGCTTTTGGAAGAAATCGTACATTGAGAAGTTATTCATTGCCTTATTAAGGATAACGCGTTCGTTCTCTAATATATTTTGACTATTTAATATTTTTGTTACACCAGTATTGTTATATGTTGTCGTATCCCCTTCTTTGACATCTTCAACTGAAAGGTCTTTCAAACTTGTCGCCCCATAGTAAGAAGCCACAAAAGCTGAAAGGTTGTCTTTTATTTGTGTCATAATGTAAGCATTAACAATAACGTTTGGAGATACAACTCCCTCAGCAGGAGTCCAAGTTTTAGAGTTCATACTTACAAGAAGTAAATTAGCATAATCTTGCCCGATTTTTAAGGCCGTATAATCGCGAAGGGCTGTTGCGTCGGAAGTATCTAATTTGCGGGTTACCATTCCGTCAAATTTGTTTAACACTTTGTTTTGAACATCAGCAAGATTAATTGCAACCTCATAAGTGCTTGTTATAAACTTTGTTGCACTATATTTAAATAGTTGCAAAGCACCTCTATATACATCTTCTTCTGTAAACATAAGAAGTCGTTCGTTCTCTCCGCACATATCTTGATATGCAAGTTTCATGGTAGCCATGCTTGTTTCAAGTTTATTGATAGCGTCAGACTGCTCGCCATTAAGATTTTTGATTTCTGCAACTAATTCAACATCATTTTGATAGTTGACAATATAGTTTATAGGGATAACCAAGCATTCATTAAAATATCTGTTTTCATCAGCATTATCTAAACCCTCAGAGTCTTCAGAATCATCAGCGGCAAATGCATTTATAATAAAATTAGTAGAAACACCATCAACAGTGCCAGTTTTAAATAAATCTGAATTTGATTGCATTTCGGTTACAATCTTAGGAAGGTCTTTATATGAAAGTTGTAAGTTTTCATCACCGCCACAGGCGAACATGGCGAAACTACAAAATGCAAATACGAAAGCTAAAGCAACTTTTAAAATCTTGTTTTTCATCCTTTCAGCCCTCCATTAAGAAATGTTTTTACTTCTTCAAGCACCCCGTCATTATCTGATTCATTTACTTTAAAAGTAATTCCACCTGCATTAATACTTTTAATAACATCTTGGATAGTTTGACCTCCATAAACAGAACCAAACTTATTTATCGTTTTAACACTTTCTTGCAATGCTTCACTATACTTGTAAGAGAATGCTGGGCCAGTGCCAAGTGAAACATATTTATTTATAAAAGTATTGGCAAAATTGATTGTATATTGCTTTTCAATTCCATTGCTTATAATAACATCAAAATAGTCATTAGCAGTGTTGAGAATTAAGAACATAAATTCGTTATGCATAATGCCATCTGGCACGCAATCTTTAAACACTTGGCTAAGCCCCTTCATTGCATCAGCGTAACCTTTCACATATCCAGCAAACTCTTTCTTAAAATCAAGCCAAGCACCCTCAGTGAAAGTAGGGGCTTGATCAACCTTTTCATAAGCCTCATCCATGATTTGGGTCATTTTTTCTTGATAAGAATTTGCACTATTAAAGCCATCCATTATAAGATTATAGTTGCTTTGGAAAGTGCCATTGCCTTCAGCATATGGAAGATAGAATCCATAGAAATTCATCATTTCTGCAATCATATCATTGATGCGTTTTGCACTTTGCACTTCGTTATTATACTGGTTTGCATACTTATTAACCTTTTGTGCAAAAGACTCAAATTTATCATTATCATCTTTATCTTTCAAGTACAGGGTATTTATCTGAGTGTTGGTTTGACTTACCACATTGTCAGTATTCTTTGGTAAGAACACAATAACACAGGTAACAACCACTGCAATCAATACTATAACCGCAAGAGCAATTATCCACTTTTTCTTTTTACCTTTTTCCATTATCCCTCCTAATCATCAAACACATCAACATTAACTTCTTCAAGAGGCTGTTCTTCCACCACTTCTTGTGGCTTTGGAGTTTCTTTTTTAGGAAGAGCTGTCTTGTCACCATAATTTACAAATGTTGTATATTCGCCAATCCATCTAAGTTTAACTGTTGCAGTACGTCCGCGTCTGTGTTTTGCAATGATAAGTTCCACAGTACCAGGTTCATCCTCTTGAGGAACATCGTTGTATTTTTCAGGGTTATATAGGAACATAACCATATCGGCATCCTGCTCGATCGCACCAGAATCGCGGAGGTCTGAAAGCATAGGTCTGTGGTCGCCCGCCCTTGATTCAACCGCACGGGAGAGTTGTGACAATACAATAATAGGAACATTCAACTCTTTCGCAGCAATTTTAAGGGTTCTTGAAATATCACTCACCTCAAGTTGACGATTTTCATTTCGTCCACTTCCGCTTGACATAAGTTGAATATAGTCCACCATTATAAGGTCGATATTTTCTTTAGCTTTAAGTCTGCGACATTTTGATAAAAGGTCGGCAGGTGTTGTCATACTGGAATCATCAACATAAAGTCCGCTTTGCTCCAACTTCTTTGTTGCCGTCCAGATACGTTGCCACTCTTCAGGGCTCATAGTTCCATTAAGTGCTTTTGCCATACTTACTTTTGCAAGCGAGCAGATTGCCCTTTGCATAAGTTGCTCTCTTGACATTTCAAGTGAGAACACCGCACACTTTTTATTTTGTTCGGTGGCTGCTTGAACAACCATATTCATAGCAAATGAGGTCTTACCAACAGATGGACGTGCCGCCAGCAAGATAAGGTCGCTGTTTTGAAGTCCGTTTGTAATTGCATCAAAGTCTTTATAGCCTGTTGGAATACCATTAAGGGTTGAAGGGTCTTTTGCAATTTTATCAAATGTGTTTATAACATTCTGTATCGCACCGCCAGGTTTACCTACGTGCTCTAAGGCAGAACGTTCTTGCTTTTCAGCAATATCAAAAATAACCTTTTCACCATATTGAAGGGCTTTATCTTTATCCTCTTCCTCATACGCCCTTTCAATAATGTCTTGTCCGCTTCTGATAAGTTTACGTCTTACCGACGCTCCTTTAACAATATCACAATAATATTTAAAGTTAGCGGCAGACGGAACAGCATTAGTTAAAAATGTTATGTACTCAATCCCACCAACCTTTTCCAGTAGTTTATCTTTTTCAAGTTGGTCGGCAAGGGTAACAAAGTCCACAGGCACACTTCTTTGATAAATCCTAAGCATAGACTTATAAATATTTTGATGCGACTCAGAATAAAAGTCATCCTCATGAATTAACGCAAGGATGTCAATCTGTGCTTGAGAGTCAATCAAAATACAGCCTAAAACTGCTTGTTCGGCTTCCAAGTTATGGGGCATGATTTTAAAGTCTGCCATAAAAACCTCCTAGTGAGTAAAAGGGTCACGGTTATCGTCTTGCTTCCGCTTTTCCTCTCTCTTTTTATCAATTTTAGCACAAATCAACCAAAACAGCAAGTAGAAAACTCCTGCAAGGCAGATAATAATAAAACCATTAAGTACAGGGCTTAATCCTGCACGTTGAAGAAGATAACAAATTACCAAAGCAAAGACAAAGAATACGCATACAAACCACATCATGCGTTTATAGTTTCTGTGAAGATGTTTGTTTTCCTGCGGATTCAGTCTTGCCATAATTTTAAACTTCCCCTCTAAGTTGTTTTCCTCTTTCCCTCATACGCATTGTATGGTCAAGGATAATTTTTCTGATACGTGTACTCTTTGGAGTAACCTCTAATATTTCATCATCAGCCAAAAATTCAATAGAATCTTCAAGGCTCAATTTCTTAGGTGGAGTAAGTCTTAACGCTTCATCAGAGCCAGATGAACGGCAGTTTGAAAGGTGCTTTGTTTTACATACGTTAACAACAATGTCGCCACCCTTAGGGTTTTGACCGACAACCATTCCCGCATAAACAGGAACGCCCGCACCAATGAATAAATCTCCACGCTCTTGTGCGTTGTAAAGTCCGTATACAATGGCGTCGCCACTTTCGTGAGCGATTAAAGAGCCATATTCACGGCGTTTAATCTCTCCCTTCCAAGGCTCATAGCGATAGAAGATAGAGTTGATGATACCTTCACCTCTGGTATCAGTAAGAAGTTCGCTCTTAAATCCAAAAAGCCCACGTGATGGAATTGTAAATTCCATTTTCATACGGTTGCCATGAGGTGTCATGCCAACAAGTTCGCCTTTACGCACACCCATCTTTTGCATAACAGTACCAGTGCAATCTTCTGGAACATCAAGGTAAAGCCTGTCAATAGGTTCACACTTAACCCCGTCGATTGTTTTGATTAAAACCTTAGGCATACTTACCTGAAATTCAAAACCGTCCCTTCTCATGTTTTCAATAAGGATTGAAAGGTGCATTTCACCACGACCACACACCTTGAATGTATCAGAGGTGTCACCGTCTTGCACTCTAAGTGAAAGGTCTTTCACCGCTTCTTTGTAAAGCCTATCACGAATATGTCTTGTTGTAACAAACTTGCCTTCCTTACCAGCAAGAGGGCTATCGTTTACCATAAAGGTCATCTCAACACTAGGTTCAGCAATCTTAACAAATTCGATTGCATCAGGTGCATTCACGTCACAGATTGTATCTCCGATTTGTACATCTTCAAGTCCTGCAACACAAGCGATTTCTCCGATAGGAACAGTGTTGACAGGGACTCTCTTAACACCTTCAAATACAAAGAGGCTTACTACTTTAGAGCGGACTTGTTTGCTAGAATCATGATAGTTGCAAAGAACAACATTTTGTCCGACAGATAAACTTCCCCTAGTAAGTTTACCTACTGCAAGTTTACCTACATAGTCATTATGTTCTGCAGATGAAACAAGCATTTGCATTGAACCGTTTTCGTCACCTTCTGGTGCTGGGATATGAGAAAGGATTGTTTCAAAAAGAGGTTTCATATCAACACCTTTCACATTCTTGTCATTTGACGCAATTCCGTATCTTGCTGATACAAAAACGAATGGAGAGTTAAGTTGCTCTTCATCAGCATCAAGTTCAAGGAAAAGTTCAAGCACTTCGTCGATAACTTCGCTTATGCGGGCGTCAGGTCTGTCAACCTTGTTTACAACAACCACCACTTTAAGTTTAAGTGCAAGAGCCCTTTCAAGCACGAAACGTGTTTGAGGCATAGGGCCTTCATAAGCGTCTACCACCAAAAGTACTCCGTCTACCATTTTAAGTACACGCTCAACCTCACCACCGAAGTCTGCGTGTCCTGGTGTATCAATAATGTTGATTTTTACATCATTATAAAGGCAAGAGCAGTTCTTTGAAAGAATGGTAATTCCCCTTTCTTTTTCAAGTGCGTTGTTATCCATAATTCTGGTTTCAACCACTTGGTTTTCTCTGAATACACTTCCCTGTTTAAGTAATGCGTCAACCAGTGAAGTTTTGCCATGGTCAACGTGTGCAATAATTGCAATGTTTCTAATCTTTTCGTTTGTCATAATATAAAGTCCTTTTAACTTAATTAGTTTACCACACCGTCACCAAAAATTCAACAAAGATAGAAAGAATTTTTTAAAAAGTTTTCAAATTAAAAAGCGATAGAAGATTAAACTCTATCGCTTCGCCCTACAAGATAGTCAATGCTTACGTCGAAATAACGTGCAATTATAATTAAAGAACTCATCGCTGGAATTGAGCCTCTTTTCCAAGCATAGTTACTGGAATAATTTAATCCAGACTCTTTGCTAACCTTAAAATGAGTTGTTTTATTATCGTGTAAAAGTTTCTCATATCTAGGAGAAAACACTCCCATATCATAATCGCTTGAAAACACAAAACTTTTAGGATTGTCTACAAGCCCCATTAAATATGACAAAGAGCAGTCAAAGTAATTTGCCAAAGTAACAGCATACTTTATACTTGGCATTCCGCCATTACAATAATCATATAAAATCGAATCGTCTATCGCAATCTGTTTACTCAAATCTTGAACCGTTAAGTTTCTTTCCACCAACAAATCATTTAACACATCTTTAAACTCCATAGCCACCTCAATTTATTCTGCCAATCAAAAATTCAACAGTCACATTCAGTTCTCCTGCCAACTTTACAAGAATTCCCACTTTAGGAAAATTAGCCGTTGTTTCCCAGTTGTAAATAGTGTTTCGATTTAAATAAGTATGCTTTGAAATTCTATTGAAATTTGTTTTTCTTCGCTCAACCAACTCTTTAAATCTTTCAACAAACACCTTTTTATCAGGCTCTCCATAAGAATAAGAATTTTGTTTAAATGGCTCTAAGCCAAACAAATAATCTAAAGAACATGAAAAATAGTCCGCGATTTTTAGAGCGTTCTTAAGTGATGGCTCATAATAGCCAGTCAAATATTTACTTAACTGAGAACTACTTACACCTATCTCTCGTGATAACTGCCTTATTGTTAAATTTTCTTCTTCTAATAATGAATTTAATCTTTCAACAAAGTTCGACATTGAAACTCCTTTAATTTAGAAAAATTCTATCAAAAAGTGTCTATTTAGTTTTGTTTCCCGTGCGAAAAGATGTTAAAATAGTCTTATGCAACACTAAAAGAACACTTTTTGTACTGCATGGTTAAGGAGGTAAATATGAGTAAATACACACAAGCAGAGAAAATTATGGCAATGGTATTCCCAACGGAAATGGCAAGGAGGTTTTTATGTGACGATTTCTATCAAGAACTTTTAAAAGTTATTCCTCCCCAAAAGTGTATATGCCAATTCAACATTATAAAAAGGGTGAGGTTAAATAACCTCGCCCTTGTAAAAAAGACTATTGTTGAGTTTTTAGCAAATAACAATGATTATGTTTATGCACTTAAAGACATTTATTTTTGTGACAATCTTGACAATATTATAATAAACAGACTTATCTTAGGATTTGTTTACTTTATATCCAAAACAAATAAAGAGTTTAAAGACATCAACATTACAACTGATAGATATTCCATTTGCTATTACGATGTAGATATGCTTCATCTGCTTACTGGCAAATAAAAAAAACAGCCATTATTTAGGCTGTTTTTTCTGTTTAAGTTTTATGATTATAATTGCTATCCCCAGAACTAAAAGTGTACCACCAAGTGCAGTGGCATACCATAATCCCCTATTGGCTTGCATGATGTAAATTTCAATAGATGTGTTATTCACATATTCGCTATGCTTACGCATCCAAACATGATGATAGATTCCGCTGTTATCTACAAAATAGTATTCGCTATCGCTTCTGATACTAGGCTCTTTTGTGCCATAGTCATACACAAGGTCAGGGTCATATTGCACGCTAAGGTTGCTTGCTTGACTAAGTGCATCTTTATAGGCATTTACATATCTTTCGCCAACCATAATCTTATTGCCAGACACCTCAACTTCGCCAGCAAAAGGGAACAATCCTTTTGAACTTGAAATTACCAAATATCCATACTCAACATCTGGCTGGCTTTCGCCGTCAGATGATTTTGGGTGATAGAAGTTCCATGCGTCACTTGATGTGAAAACCATATTGAAACCAACCGAGTCAGACGCTTCGGTATACACCACCTCTGATATTAGAAGTCCCTTACCAATTTGGTATTCCTCTTTATTCTCCGCTGAGGACTGATTGTATACGATTGCAAAGTTTAGATAAAACTCCGCTCTAAAAACCTTAACATTTTCAATAAGTTTATTTTTTATATTTGCCCTGTCTAAGGCTGTTGCACCCGCCCCATCAAGTTTATCACTGCCAAGCGAAAAGTTGAGCGATTGTGTCATCTGCCCTTCGCTATCCGCTGACACTGACAGCAGAATAAACTCGTTTGAAGAAGGCAGTCTTTGACCGCCACAACCAAAGAACATGCAACATGATAATATTAACGCGATTACAAAACAAAACTTCTTCATGCTATATGTTTATTCCTTTTATTTTCCTTTCATGCTTTTATTTAAGAAATAGAAGCCTTATATCCGTCTTCCACAGCGGTAATTGTAAGTGAATGGCCGTCACCACAAGACAAAATGGTTGGTTCGATTGCAACTATATTTATGCCAGAAGTTTGATAAGCCACCTTACAATAACTTGAAACAGTGGTGCTGTTTGTTATACTGGTACATACCCTAGCAATATATGTGTTGGTATCAACAAGTCCAGCAATCCTTACCCCTCTTAAATAGTAGGCAACACCGCCCGCATAATTAGAAGAAGAGTTTGATTTTATTTCACCATTGTTATATGTGTAAGAGATATCTCCGCCTATACTCCTCATAACTACGCCAGCAATGTAACTTGTAAACACTGAGCCGTTTGCATTAATATTGCCATCGTTTCCGCATTGTGCCATTTTACCGCCAATGTTGTTAAGAACAACACCGCTTATCCACATTGCACTGTTACTGCGTGATACGCTAACATCAATCTTTCCTTTATTGAAACATCTTGTAAGCGTACCTATAAAGTTGTTCCCGCTTGTATCGTTTGTGAATACAAGCCCTGAAACTATCAAATTATAACCATAGGTATATGCAGCAGTCGCCGTCATATTAATATCGGCACTATTTACACAGTCGGTTATGCGGCCATAGTTGATAGCCACAAGTCCTGTTTGTGCGATTGAAATGTCACTTACCCTGCCTATTGAATATTTTGTGTTTATTGATAAGATTTCCACATTTTCAATCTGACCGTAATTTGTAACAGCAAGTCCTGCAAACAAGGTGTTTTGAGAAGTTTGAGTGCTGTTAAAATTAAGATTGAGTTTTAAGTTAGACACCTTTGCAGAGCCGTCAATCCCCTTGAAGAGAGAGCCAAACCTTACAAATGTTTTTGTTGTTTCACTTGTGCTGGTGCTGGCAAGGAGTGACAGATTGCTTGCTGTCATCTCCTCTGCTTCACCTGTAAATGTGATTGTAAATCCACCTCCGTCATACTCGCCATAGAAGGTATCATCAAAGGCAAAGCCAGTGGCAGACACCTCAAAACTTGCGGTTTGGCGGAAATAGAATTTTTCCTTGTTAGAATTTCTGTACTTTATATTTGCGAACTGACTTGCAGAGGCAACTCTATAAGGGTTTGTTTGAGAACCATCACCACCCTCAAACAGATAGAAACTTATAACCTCATTAAGTTCAATCGCTTCGGTAGAGTAAAGTGAGTTTGCATCTTTTCTGACAAGCAGTCTTGCAGAAATTATTGTGCCTACCTTATGAGGCTGATAACTTAACCCTGCAACATCACTGATTTCATGGTTTCCGTCTGAATATTGAATATCAATATTGAAAAGTGCATCAGCAAAGTCCTCTTCGCCGAAAGTCCATTCAAATTGATACAAGTCTGGATTCCATGTGATTTTATCGTTTTCATTCCAAGCAAGTGGGGTAAGGGCAAAGGTTTCGCTCTCCTTGCCGTTAAGAAGCATAACGCTTTGTGAAGCCTGAGTCCTTACAAGTACTTGGAATTTAATATTTAAACTTTCATATCTTTGTGGTAAGTTTACAATATTTCCATTTGCACTGAACTCTATATCGTTTGTAAGAATGAAATTACGGTTACTGTTTGACTGACTATCAAATGAGCCTACTTCAAGAGATTCTTTTCTACCGTCACTATAACCGATTTCCACAGTCATCTTAACATTATAGTAAACATCTGTATCGTAAATCTGTTTGTTTGTATACAGGTTTTCAAGATTAATTCTATAACCATTATCAATTTTTTCAATGGCAAAATCTTCACTTGTTACCATTGGAAGCACCCGCACTTCACTGCTTGTGCCAAGTGTTACAGCAACAGGATTAGATTTCAAGGTTGTTGTTAACCTATCATAAACATAAACCTTAAATGAATATGGATTATTCTCATAAGTTATATCTGGGATAAAACTCCAATTTGTTGTGCCTGCTCCAAACAATTCTCCTGGTACAACATTTCCGTCCCCGTCTACAACAACACACTCATAGCCGTTGCTTGAATCCTGTGTTTGCCATGTAAATTCTCCATTCGCAATCTTCTGATTTATAATAGGTTTAATCTTAGATATAGTGCTTGTGTGATTGCCAAGTGTTGCATACTCACTTCCTAGAATAGCCCCACCAGAAAGATACTCAACGGCACTGCGTCTAAAATACTGCCCGTCAATGGTTGTAATATCATGATTTGCTTGATTACCATTTGAGAATACAAAACTTCTAACTTCAAAGATATAGTACTCTGCATCATCACGTGCAACAATATTGATTGTGTCAAATGTTGTCCCTGTTGTATAGAAGGTTGCTGTTGAACCTATTATCTCGTAAGAGCCGTCCTCTTTTGCTTTGTAATAATGTATATTAATTTCATATACAAGCGTGCTGTTTGCTGGAAGATCCTCGCTTGTTGCATCAGGGCTCTCAGTCCAAACAATGTCGCCATTTTCAACTTTAAGATCGGTTGGCGCCTTCAGCATTCTTGCTGATACTGGCACTTCGTTTGAGTTGAGAACACAATATTTTATATTGCTATCCTCAGGAGGCACTAACACAAAGTCCGCTTTTCCATAGTAGGTGTTTCCTTCGCCAAGTCTTTCACCAGCAACAAATCTTGTGCTGTTTCCAATACTTGCAAAGTAGAACTCTGTGGCATCTTGTTCGGTGGCTTTGTATGCATAATCAGCATTTGTTGAATCCATACCTAAAATTCCTGCACTATAATTGTAAACCCTATCAGTCAGCAAACTTGTAAGATATGATTTTATTCCATCTGTATTTTTTGCCACATTGTTAGTTATCTCAAATTGTGTGTAAGCATAGAATTTGCTTTGATTTTGATTTGTTAAAGTAAACACATTGCCCGTCTTTGATACACTTGGAGATGTAAGTTTGTATATGTTTTCAATAAGATAACTTTCGCTATCCACGGTCATACTACTTTGACCGATTGTACCTAATATACTTATAATGATATATTTGTACTCGCCTGGATCTGGAAGGCTAAGTGAGGCTTGACCGTTTATAAAATCAATATCGCGGGTATCTTCACCCTCGCCCTCTTTCTTATATGTCACCCTAGTCTTATAGTCAGAACTTCCAACTGTACGCCATGTGAGAACACCATTATTTAAATTGATATTTGTATAATCAATACCTAAAAGTGTAATTGTAGACATGTCAGTTTTACTATTGATTGTAACATCATTTCCTTGTGCGAATATTGTAAATGAGTAGGTTGCCCTAACAATATCTGGGAAAGCAGGAAGCAAATCATTTGTAAAGTTGATTACAACCCTACCATTTGTATAACCAAGCCTAATAGGCGATTCGAATGCTGATGTCTTATATGAAATCTTACCGTAACTATCCTTAGTAGGAGTCATAACATTTATGATTTCATAGATAGGCTCTTCATCAGTGCCATTATTTTCAATGGTGAAGAAGTATTGTGATGACCTATCTGCACTAACCATATACATAGTATATCTCTTTGCAATAGTTGAAACTGTTACATCCCCCTCCTTAGCCTTTATCATTGTTGGGGTAAACGAAACTATATATTCATTTCTTCCATTTGGTGAGATGCGTGAAAGATTAATATTAGGCGCACTTCCAACATGCACTTTAACAGTGTTTGTTGGATGAGAAGTGATATATCCAACTGAACCTAAAACTACCCCCTCTTGGCTAATCGACAACTCATAATCACCAGCAGGAATACTTGAACCAAACTCATCAAACAACATTTCAAAGTCTGCAATTCCATTTGCATTTAAGTATGCGTTATACATACGCTCTACATCAAGCCTATAAGTATACTGCTCGGTAGACTGACGTGCAGCATCATACAATGCTTGCAGATAAGAAATGTCAGTATCTTGATTTGTCTTAAATGTGTATTGTGATATATCTGGCATAAGATCAACTGCATTTCGCCTTACAACATAATCCCTTCCATTTTCAAGAGAATGGAACTTTAATTCAACCACAACTGATGAAATTGAAGATGGAGAGAATGTGTAGATATCATCATAGTTTGCGGTTGCAATATTTCTAACAATGTCATTAGGTGTAACATTAGTTAAGTTGAAATTGTTTTGAATAGAAGTAAATAAATCTGATTTTTGAACATCCTCTCGATTAAACATTAGTCGTCCATCAGTCACCTCTATAGCAGTTGGGGTTAAATACTTAAATGCCTCAACATTAAGGGTTGCATTAGATGCAATCTGACGAAGGGTTGGAGATACTGTCACCACATTAATATAATATCTTACCCCTGCCACAAGCCCGATATCATAGATATCAATGTATGCAGTTGTAACATGTTTATAGAAAGAAAGGTTATATTCAGCCCCGTCTAATGTATAGAAATAAACATAATATTCAGCATCAGCACTGGTTGATGCGTTCCATGTAACCCTATCATTACTGATTCTTATACCCGTAACAGGGATAAGTTTATTACAAGAGAAGCCAACAACGTTATATTGATAGAATACCGTATTGTCGCCGTCTGTATGGCGTTGCACTCTGCTTATATTAATTTGAATTGAACCGCCATTAATTTCTTTTAATAAGTCGTTAAGGCTTATGCCATAACACTCAACGCTTGTCTTAACCGCTGTGGCAGGAAGTTCCTTAACAAAATATTGCTCGTCTTTATCTGTCGTAATCCAATATCCATGTAAGTCACTTGCACTAAAAGTATTAATGGTTGTCACAGGAATATTGCTGTCTGTAACAGTATAATTAAGTTCAAATCTAAATGCACTTGTACCTTCAAGATATGAAAGTATAAGATAATCGTCGGTATAATTTCTACCCCTAGCGTATGTCACATTGCCAACATCTTCAAGTGCATAATTGAATGCAACGTCTACCCAGTCAGCATTAATATTTCCCTCTTTTTGAACCGATACTTTAAGGTTAACCTCACCTGCGGAAGTGATACCAAAAAGTTTAACAAAGTCTAACATTGAATAAACAAAAGTATTTGTATTTTCAACTCTGTCTGGATTAAAGGTCAAAATTCTGCCATTGTAGTTTGCAACAAAAACAATTCTTGAATCAATTTCAGCCTCACTGAAAAGTGTTATATTAATATTACCATTTTCAAGTATTGAGATATTACTTATTCCGTTTAAGCGATAGCCATTTATGCTTGTCACTTTCATAGTTGAAATCGCCTCACCCTCACTATCAAAACCAACAACTTCCACAGTATAGTTTCCGCTGGCTTTGTCAAGAAGCCCGTCCATGATGTTAAACTGCCTATCCTTTGTAGAAACATAATAATTGTTTCCGCCTATAAGCACACCTATAAGGAAGGAATCTACCCTCTCCTCTGCCGTAATAGTAAGAATGCCATCGTCGCTGATTGAAAGTTCTGAAATGGTGCTGTATCTATAAATTGAATAATTGTAAACGTTGGATGTTATAGAGGCGTCTGCATCTACTGATATACTTATACTATTGTTGCCAGATGTAAAGTAAGAGTTGTTTAATTCTAATCTATACTTACCATCACTAAGTGACAAACTGTAATTTTGATCCACCGCACCCGCTTTTATATTATCAAGTTGAGTCCCATTATTAAAGTCAATATTAAAACTTACATTATCCACATCAGTCCAAATATCCTCCCATGAAAGGACTATCTTTGCTGATGCTTTACGGTCTGTTAATTTTATAATTGAAGAATCTTCAACAGTGTCAAATTCCACAGCCTGCAAGGTTGGAAGTTTCTTGACCTGTAATATATTGCTTTCAGCATACCCAAAATATCCTTTTGAGCCATCTACTGATTCAATAGAATAATCATCTATTACAACCTCCACTTTAAGTGAATACTCGCCAGTGAGAAGTTTGAAAAGTATCTCAGAATCAAGGTTGTACTTACTTTCTTTCAAGTTTGATATTTTCTCAACAAGGGTGTCCCCTTTATTGATATTAAGTGTATAGGTAAGCGGTCTATTTTTAACGCCTACAAAACTAGTTGCAATATCATTCCAAACAAGCACACCATCTTTAACATTCAAAGTAATAACTTCGTCATCAATATTTATAAACTGATAATTAGATGCAAGGCTATCAAGGAAGTAATATGTAATACCTGCGTTTGTATATCCATCATTCGCCTTAACTGAAATGCTAAGAGAAATTGTTTCAGCAGAACCAAAATCTGCAAGGGAAATTGCCACATAGCCATTTGAAGAATTAAAATTTACCTCTTTGTTGTTACAATATACCGCCTTTACATGTGAAAGGTCAATACTAGGTAAAGTGAAGTATATTGTCCCGCTTGAATTTAGCACTCCAACATTTGAAACCGATTGAAGTCTACGTACACAGATGGTGTTTGAATTTGCTGAAGAAAGATATTCAGGATTGCTTGCAACTACAACAATATTTCTTGCCTCAGAAAAATCCATAGCGTCAACAAGTGGAACTATTGTGCCAGCAAGATTATCCCTAATGAGAACCCCGTCAACATATATTGCGTATCTAGTCAACGATGAGCCAACACTATTCCAACTGAAAAGTTTGGTTTGAGGGTTAAAGGTAATATGAGGTGCTGGAAGTTGAGATAAATTTAATTTGCCCGCACCAGAAGCCGTAGTGCCATTATCTGATGGTAAGAAGAAAGTTCTTTGCGACCCAACATTTGCAAAGCCAAGTTTATAAGCACTTACCATAACCTCAACGCCAGAACACTGACTGTACGCTGATTCAAATCTTATATCAGAAGCCACTTTTTCTTCAATAAACTCTTGAAGGTTAAATGTTGTGCTTTCAATATCAAAGGTAATTGTAAGGTTATTGTTGTTTGGATCTAATAAAGTTAAAGTAACAATATATCTATCTACATACGCCTTATCTTCACAATCAAAACTTAACACCCCGCTTGCAAATGCAATGTTGGTTGGTTGAGATGTGCGTTTAAAATGATAAACAATTTCATTGCTATCAAGATAATAGATATTCTCATGACTTTCTTTTGCAACAAATTTCATTACTAAATCAAAAGCACCATTTCTGCCTGCTAAAGACAATGAGGTTTCGCCGTCAGGGTTAAGAATATTTGCACCCTGCTTGATTACAACACTATCAGCGTTCTCAACAGCCTCAACGCTCAATAGTTCCTTCTCATCAACACTGAAAGTTGGGGCACTTAATTTATTTACATATATAAGTCCTTTTTCAGAAGGGGTATGTAATTGTGTATCATATAAAACATCATCTGCACTTGCTTTTACTGTAATCTCATATACACCAGCCTCATCAAACTTGCTTGCAAGGCTATAAGTTAAGGTAGGTTCACTTGGGTTGTTATCAAATACACGCCCAACCAACTCACCATTCACTTCAATTTCATACCGCTCGGCATTTGCCACCTTGTTTATTGTTATAGACTTATTATTAAGGTTAAACACAAATTCAGGGGTTTCAATTTGCTCCGTCACAAAGAATGTATCCTCAAAATATCCGTCCACATCATAGAAATTTGAATCCAAATAAATGTTAGTATCCGTTGAGATTGAATAAATACGAATGTAGTAATATCCAAAATTAAGTTTATCTTCTATCTTTAATTCTGATGTAGGTGTTTCTATAATAACTGTAGGATTTCCTGATACTGCGTCACCAATAGAGAAGTTTTTATCAACGATATAAATCTCATATAAATATTGGGTGTTGTCGTTTACTTTATTCCATGCGTAGTATCCATTTTCTTGTTCTTCCGCCTTACTTGTTATGTTAAGTATAGAAACTGATTTTTCACCACTGCTTGAAATAGTGTTGCCATCATCTCTGCTTGCGGTTATATTAAATTTGTACACTCCACCACTAGGTGCAACATTGCTTAATTCCCCAAGGTTAAATGCCACAACTCCATTTTCTTTCACAAAATCGGTAAACACTTGTCCGCCAACTTCCACCATATATTGTGTTGCGTACTCAACCTCATCAAAAGTTAATATAGAACATCCGTCTTCTATCTTATGAGAAATGTTTGTCACATTCTCTAATATGTAAATTTCTATTACATGTGAGTCAGAGTTAACAACTCGTGAAGTTGAAAACATGCCTTCAGAAAACTCTTTTACCTTGTTATCATCAGTCAAAGGGAGTGCGGTTACTTTTACATCATGTTTTCCCTTCTCAAAAGAGGAGATGTTTATACTTGCAACATAACCGCGTTCTTTAACATTCCATATCATAGAAAAATCGCCATATGAAATTAAATAGTTTTCCGCATAACTGTCTGGCTCAATATTTATAGTAAGGTTGCCACCCAGAATAGAATGTGAAACAATAGGTTTTGCTATTTTAGCAAACTCTCTTGAATCAGTATTGCTATTTACAAAATATCCATTTGCATTTCTCCCGCCATTTGCTTGGAGGGATACTGTATAAATTCCCGAAGAAATCCCTTCAAGCGCACTTTCAACCTCGTTAGCTTTTGCATAAATAACACGAACATCAGAAGGATTGTTTCTATTAAGACATTGAATTGTATAAGATGTTGCACCCTGACTGCCATTCCAAACAACCTTTCCTTGCCCTCCACTAAAATCATAACTAAGGGTTGGCCTTGCAATCTTTTGTACGGTGATAGTATTGCGACTTGAAAGTAAGTTTCCCGTTCTATCAATAGCCTCAACAACAACTTCTACACTTTGCCCTTCATAGAAGTTTGAAAAGTTTAATACCACACTATTTCTTGTGATTTCAGACTCTACTTTAAATCCATCAAGATAAACATTGTATCTTGCAAGAGGCACTATCGACCACTCAATCTCCGCCTCTTGATTTCCAAAATCATTTGACACATTGAAAGAAGTGATCTCCGCCCTTTCCAAAACACCATAGTTAATTGCATATATCTTGCTGTAAGCAGATGCATCTATCTTTCCAAAGGCTTGTGCCTTCACACGTACACTGTACTCGCCCCTTTCAGTAAGGTTAAAACTTGTTCCAGTGACACTATATTCAACACCATTAACTTCCACTATGTATCCATTTGCAGATACCATGCTGTTGTCATTAAAGGCAGAAGAACCTTTCCAAGATATCACTCCCTCATCATTTACAACGATATCTGTTGGGGTAGTAAACATTTGTTTAACAATCACCTTGCAACTTGTAAGCAGGTTTTCTTCATACATCACTTTCACGAATGTCGTCCCACTTTGCACTGCTGTATATTCGCCATTATCATTTACGTTAAAAAGATTGTCATTGCTGAATGATAATGAAACATTTTCTGTATCAACATTTTCAAAGGTAAGATAATCAAAAAAGTTTATCGTCTCTTCCAGCGATAACTCAAATTCTTCTTTTGCAAAAACTGCTTTGGGGTCATTTCCACTTCCACAAGCAACCATAGTAAAAGCGGAAAACAAGGTTAGCATAACAACAAGCAGTGCCGAACGGATTTTATTCATTTAAATCCCCCTGTTTTATCTTAGTTTATTTTAACACTTTCACCCCATTTTTATCAAACAAATTTTAATATATTTTATATAAATATAAATTAATTAAAAAATATTTATTAATTAATTTGAATCAGTTTTACAACTAAAAAATATTTAAAATAAATAAAAAATCACAATTTTTAATATTTTTTTGTGATTTTTTAATATTTTCCTTTAATTTTTACTATACCATGACGGATATTTTGTAAATTTTTTCTGAGATAAATATTTTAGATTATTTTCAAATTTTCCAAATTTTAAATAATAACAATATAATTTTTGCCATTTTTGCTTAAATTTTTTATTATCTTCATTTTTACCATATTTACCATCACCTATAATAGGGTAACCAAGATAGGCAAGGTGTGCCCTTATTTGATGTGTTTTCCCAGTAATCAATTTACACTCCACAATACTTGATGTTGGATTAGACTTTAAGGTGGTAAATTCTGTGGCAATTTCCACCGCACCCTTAACATAATTGTTGTATATCTTCACGAAAGATGTTGTTTTATCTTTTACTAAATAAGCCTTTTTTAATTCGCCCTTGAAACTGCTTTTTCCAACAACCTCTGCAATATATCTCTTTTCAACATTGTGATTTTTAAAAGCCTCTAAAAGTTCATCTCTTGCCATAACATTTTTTGCCATAACCAAAAGCCCTTCAGTATTTCGATCCAGTCTATGCACCGCAAGAGCACCAACTATCTTGCCTTCCAGCCCTTCTGCACCTTCCACCTCTATTCCTGCTTTTTTATCAATAATTAAAACATTATCATCTTCAAAGATTACTTCAAACTTCTCTATAATACTGTTTTCAGCAAAAAATACCGTCACTTCGCTACCGACCATAACATCAATATTTTCTTTTACACGAACGCCATCAACTTTAACGTCTTTATTTCGTATCAACTTACTTGCATAATTATAAGAAAACCCCTCTCCTGACAAAAGGTTGGCAAGTTTATCATTTCTATTTGCTATAAAACTCTTCTTTTCCATAGCAGTATTTTACACTAAATTAATCAAATAATCTATCATTTTTTATCAGTTTCCTAAATAAAATATAAAAAAGGAGTAAGTATGAACGAAACCGTCCTTCTTGAAGACACCTCAAATCTTGCAATCAAAGGAGCGAACAAGGTAGTATCTTCCACACAGAATCAAGCTGTTGTTGAAACCGCTTCGCACACCATTGTAATAAGTGGAACAGACTTAGAAGTTAAAAAACTAGACCTTGACAATCATGAGGTTTGTTTCTCAGGCAAAATTACAAACATCAAATTTTCTGCACCAAACGGAGCAAAACAACCTTTCTTAAAAAGGATATTTAAATAATGCTTTATGAGACTTTAAGTCAACCTCTTATCATTTTGGCAATTTTATTCAGTGGCATAGCCTCCTCAATCTTATTTGATTTAGGAAGTCTTGTCATGTATTTTTGCAACAAAAACAAGATTGTAAAACAAATCGTATATTTCCTATGCGTTATAGCCTCAGCAATAATATTATATTTTGTCAATCTTTCAGTCAACTATGGTAGATTTAGAATATATATACTGCTTGTCTTTGCGGTGGGCTTTGCAATTTCCCGATTTACCTTAGGAAAACTCTGGACAAAACTGCTTGATAAGTGGTACAATGGCATTAAGGAGTTTAAGAAAAAACTTAGAAGAAACAATGAATCAAGAGGGGAAAAGTAAGTTTAAACCAATTATGGCAATTTTTATGCTGGTGGTGGTAATAGCAATAGCGATAATTACCACCTGTATACTAAATAGTAAAAAACGTGAACTTGATGATATAAACAATAAGAACGATCAAATTGAGGAAACAATAAGCGATAAACAATTTTTTCAAAAAATGTTTTAAAAATCATTGACAAGATAATAAATATTTGATATCATAACAATGCTTAATTTAAAATTCGCCTCAACAAACTCAGTGGTGGAGCATGAGGCTGAACGCCAAGGACTTTAAGTCCTGCGTACGGAGCATAGCGAAGTTAAACCGATAAAGGTTAACTGGTCGAGTGCGACACACCACATTAATATTTTGTGCCTCAGTAGCTCAGTGGTGGAGCACTCGGCTGTTAACCGATAGGTCGTAGGTTCGAATCCTACCTGGGGCGCCATGATTACTATGGATTGGTTGTAAATACCAATTTTTTTTATAGAATAATTTACATAATTTAACTCATAATAAAAGCATGAAAAAGATATTGATATTTTGCTTTTTAATAGCATTAACATTATGTTCACCACTATCAACGCCAACATTTGCAGATAACGACATTGTTATTTACCAAATTTACGATGAAAACAATTTGGAACTTACCCAAAGAGAAAATGTTGAGATTGGCGACAAATTTATTGATCGCAATTTTAATGAATATGAAATATATCTTGTTGATGAAACCTCTTGCTATGCAAAAGCCAGATATATACAAACCTATCCACGTCCTACAGTAACAAAGAAATCAAATATCGAGCCTATTTCAAATAAAACAACGCCAAAAAAGATTGCGTTATACATGACTCATAATGACGAGAGTTATATTATTGGTGACGGAACAGAAAGTATATACGGTGCTGGTGGGATACATGATATCGCAAAGATTCTTAAATCATCCCTAAATACTTATGGTGTGGATGTCACTTTAGATGAAACATTACATATCCCACATAATTCAAGTGCCTATACAAGAAGCAATGTTACTGCTAAGAAACTACTTAACAACTCCCCAGATGCTATATTTGATATACATCGTGACGGAGCAAGTAGACAATATTATGTAACCAAAGTCAACGGTAAGGAACGTAGTAAGGTTCGTATTGTTTTAGGTCAGTCAAATGCAAACTCAGCAGAAAACTTACAATTTGCTTTATATATGTTAAGTGTTGCCGAAGTAGAATGTCCTTGGTTATTCCATGACATCTACTGGGGTAAAGGGCATTATAATCAAGCACTTTCTAATAAAGCCTTACTTTTTGAAATGGGAACACATACTATTGAAAAGTCCTACGTAGAAGAGTCTGCAAAAGAACTTGCAAAAGTAATAAATGCCACACTCTATAAAACCACAGTAGATGAAGATGACAACACCCTTACAATAGGTGGCAATACTAACAAACCAACAGTAAATGAAAAATTTGATGAAACAAATCCCGCTCAACAAAATACAAATACACTGCCTATAATTTTAATACCAACTGCTATAGGTGCACTTGCAATCGGTGGGGCTTTAATATATTTTTACACAACATCTAAATCAAAACATAAAAATAAAAAGCGATAACTTTCGCTTTTTATTTTTACTCATTCTCATCCTCAAAATCCAAAGTTTTATATAGTTTGTCAGCCATAACTTCTTCACGTATCTCAAACCCATGTTTCGTGTAAAAAGCATACCCTTGTGCTTCGTCATCTGGGGCAAACTCCCCCTCAATATTTTTCACTTTTGCCTTTTTGCAATCTTCAAACATAAACTCTAACAACTTACTGCCAATGCCTAGATGTTGGTAATCTGCCTCCACCTTAATTTTATCCAGCGTCATTACGTTATTTTGCAGCGTATAAAGTATTTTACAAATCCGTAAGGTGCGACCTAGTTCTTGCTCGTAATAATGACCATAAATTTTCACTTGAGCCAAATCTCCACTAAAAGATTGATATCTATAAAATCTTATATTGTTTATATTAAAATTTTTCCTCTGCATCATACCTATATTATAAATCCAAAATGACATATAGTCAATACCTAATAAAAAACATATAAAAATAGAAGAAGTCTCACTAAGCAACAATTTTTCTTGTTGCTTTTTTATAATATTTTATCAAAATCTACAAACACTATATATATGATACATGGATTTAATTTATTTTGGAAAAGAGTACTTGATTATAAAGGCACTTCGTCACGACGTGAATTTTGGTATGGGGTACTTGCTAATTTAATTATAATGTTAATTCTTCTTGCCTTGCTAGTTGTAAGCTTAACATGCTTTCAACCAACAATCAATCCTTTTAGCATAACAATGTTAGTAATTTTCGGACTATTCTGCTTAGTAGAACTTTTGCCATCTATCACCCTCATCATCAGACGTATGCATGATATAGGTAAAAGCGGTTTCTATATTTGGGTACTTTTTATACCTGTTGTAGGTTTAATCTGGTATTTTTACTTGGTAACTAGACCAAGCAAACACTTAAAATCACTATAGTTCTACAACAAATCTTTCATAAAGACGACTACTTAATTTCAGTTTTCCACAAACCATGAAGATTGCAATATTCATAGACGGCAACAACCTTATTCTTTCCAATATAAATCTTTGCCTGCGGAGATTTACCTGGAAGCAGCGAAACAATGGAAAAACCATTATTAGTTTCCACAACTATAAAATTTATATAATGCATAGCCTCCATTGGATGAGACACTTCACCAACTTTAACATCAAGCATGCAGTTATCAAAACTAACAACAGGCAAATGTTTTTCTTGTGAAGCCTCCATCGTATTTGCAGAAATTTCCTCCATCTTTTCACCACAACAAAAAATAGGAACACTCTTATCAAGCAATTTTATAACAACATTTCCACAATGATTACATTTAAAGAATTTTATTTTTTTCATAATTCCTCCTTAGAAATTATAACAATAATATCACTATTAAAAAAGCAAGTCAATCAAAGTGATAAATAGTAAATTTTCGTTCTGGCTTATAGTAGTTAATATTTTTTATAATAGCATTATATTTTCCATCTTAATTTTATCTCGTTTACATAAATATTTTGATACAAAAAACTGGCAATGCAACCATTACCAGATTTTTTTGTGTGGCGGAAGGAAAGGGATTCGAACCCCTGGACCCTTTCAGGTCAACGGTTTTCAAGACCGCCGCTTTCGACCGCTCAGCCATCCTTCCATAAAAAAACACTCAACTCCTGTTTTGCGTTTTTCTATATAACATAAAATTTCGTATATAAAATACGTATCTTATTATACACTACATTTTATATTTAATCAACTATTTTTCTAAGATTTTTTGTCATTATCATCATTTTTATCCTGACTTTTTGGATTTTCACTAGCCAGCACTTCATTTTCTCTTATATCATTAATCAACTTTTCAGCCACAATAGCAATAAACTCACTGTTGGATGGTTTATATCTACAATTATATAATTGCACATCAAAAAGTTGGTTTAATTCAGACATACCCTTTCTCTCATAAGCAACCTCTATAGAATGTCTTATACTTCTCTCAATAACAGTTGGCGTTACATTATAAATCTTTGCAACCACAGGATATAGTTTCTTAGTTATCGCCCCAATTAAATCTGAATCTTCAACAACACATAAAATTGCAGTTCTTAAAAACCTAAATCCTTGCAAATTTATAGGTATACCTACCTCCAGCAATGTTTTGGTACACGTTTGTTCGACAAATAATTCTTCTCTCGTCATAAATTCCTCCTTTTTTGACAAGATTATTGTATATTAAATTGTTAAAAAAGTAAAGCATTTTTCAGTAATTTTAAAAATATTTTTACAAACATAAGTCATATTTTTACAAAAATCGACATTATAAGCAAAATTCTACAAATTTTGACTATTCTACGACATATTAAGACCTCTTCTTTAATTATAAGAATGCCCCTTAAACAGATTTTGTATAGACAACAAAAAACAGTACCGCTTTTGCGTTACTGTTTTTTTTAAACAAATATTAGAAGTTATTATTGTATACTTCAAAATATGCTTGTGGGTGACTACAAACAGGGCAAACTTTAGGAGCTTCTTTGCCAACATGTATATGTCCGCAATTTCTACAAATCCAGATTTGTTTGTCTGTTTTCTTAAACACCTTACCCTTCTTAATAAGATCAAGTAAAGCTTCATATCTTTCTTGATGTCTTTTTTCAATAGCTGCCACACCTTCAAAAAGCTTGGCAATATCTTTAAAGCCTTCTTTCTTAGCTTCTTTAGCCATTCTTTCATACATGTTAGTCCATTCATAATTTTCTCCAGCAGCCGCATCAACTAAGTTTTCGACAGTTGTAGGGACTTTTCCGCCATGTAAAGCTTTAAACCAAAGTTTAGCATGTTCCTTCTCATTGTTAGCTGTTTCTTCAAAGATTTCTGCTATCTGCTCATATCCTTCTTTTTTAGCAACTGAAGCGTAGTAAGTATATTTATTTCTTGCTTGACTTTCTCCAGCAAAAGCATCTTGCAAATTCTTTTCTGTCTGTGTACCTTTTAATTCCATGTTATTTTTTCCTCCTGACAATATTATACCATAGTCCCCATTTAAAACAAAACATTTTTATATATTTTATATAAAGATTTTTTCTGTTATTTCAGAAAAATATATATGCACCTCCAGAAAAACACCTCGTTTTAAGCAAAAATGTTTCACGTGAAACAATAAAAGCGGAGTATCAAAATGTTTCACGTGAAACATTTTAATAAAATAAAAAAGCACGAGTGTTTCTCATGCTTTTTTATTAACCGTTAGGGTGACGCTTATTATAATTTTTTAAATCGCCTAAAGTAACTTCTTTCTTTTTAATCATTTCCACTAAATCAGACAATCTATCTAAATCATCTCTGGAATAATAATCTATATATATACGTCCTTTGTTATCATTACCTATTGCTGATACTTTTGTTGCAAATACACGTTGCATATCTAAAATTAATTCTTTTAATTCCAAAGACTGCTCTTGCACTGTTGTCGATTTTGGCTTTGTAGGGTTTAACAGGTTCTTTACAGCCTTTTCAAGGTCACGCACACTCATTTTCCCATCACAAGCCTGTTTTGCAAGTTTTATTTGTTGAGTGGTATCTTCGACGACAACCAACGCTCTTGCATGTCCAGATGAAAGCCTACCGCTTTCAATCATATCAACAACTTCAGGATACAATGTTAAAAGTCTAAGGGTGTTTGCAATGCTAGAACGGCTTTTACCTATTCGCTCTGATACGGTTTCTTGTGTAAGGTTATATTCTTCCATAAGTTGCTTTATCGCCCTTGCCGCTTCCACAGGATTCAAATCTTCCCTTTGTAAATTTTCAATAAGGGCAATTTCTTTAATCTGCTTTTCCGTATAATCTTTAATCACAGCAGGGACACTGGCAAGACCAGCAAGTTTAGAAGCCCTCCAACGTCTTTCACCAGCAATGATAAGATATTTGTCATCAGCAAGTTTGTTAAGAACAAGAGGCTGAATAACACCATGTACCTTTATAGAACTAGCAAGATCTTGTAATGCAGATTCATCAAAATTTTTTCTTGGTTGATTAGGGTTTGGAACAATCTTTGTAATATCAATTTCTGTTACATCTCTAACTTCTTTTTTTATCGGTTTTTGTTCTTGATTAGTTATGATATTATTACTTTCGTCGTCATAAAAGCCGAAAAGAGACTCTAAGCCTCTACCTAAACCTTTTTTGCTACTCATTAATCTTTAACCTCCCTCAACTTAATTTTGGTATCACTTGTAAATGGTTTATATTTAATTTTATTACGATCTAAAAACTCTTCTGCCAAACTTAAATAAGCCTCTGCTCCTTTTGAAGTTGGCTCATAAATCAAAATCGGTTCTCCGTGGCTTGGTGCTTCTGCAAGACGAATGTTTCTTGGTATATATGTAAAGAACACCTTTTTACCAAAGAACTTTAAAATCTCATCAGCCACTTGGTTTGTAAGATTTGAACGTTTATCCTTCATTGTCATAACAACGCCTTCCACATCTATATTTGGATTAAGATGGAATTTAATTAGACGAATAGTATTCATAAGTTGAGTAATACCCATAAGTGGATAGTACTCACATTGCATAGGAATAATAACACTATCTGAAGCAGTCAAAGCATTTACCGTAATCAAACCTAAAGAAGGGGGGCAGTCAATCATTATAAAATCATAACTATCCTTCAGCGGGTCAAGGATACTTTTCATAATTTTTTCACGTTGAGGCATTTCTACCATTTCAAGTTCTGCCCCCGCAAGATCTACTGTTGAAGGTAAAACATCTAACCCTTCAATAACAGTTTGTTTAATAACTTCATCTGCACTTGAATCGCCAGATATTAAATCATAAACAGTTTTAAGTTCGCTATCTTTATCAATGCCAAGTCCGCTTGTAGCATTACCCTGAGGGTCAAGGTCAACAACAAGAACCTTTTTACCCATTGCAGCCACATATGCAGACAAATTGATACAAGTGGTCGTTTTACCAACTCCACCTTTCTGATTAGCAAAAGAAATAATTTTTCCCATATAGTACCTCTCGTTACAACAATAATAACATAAAAAAACGCAAAAATAAAGAATTTTCACGTTTTTATATAATTTTTACATAAAATATCTGCAATTCTTAAGTTAGAGGCTTTGTTTTTGGCAAATTTTTGTTTCTTGGATATTTTTCAGGTGTCTTTTTAACTTTCTTAATTAAAACAATCTTCCTTTCTGTTTGAAGTTCCTCTATCTCAAAATCTAACACTTTAGTCAAACTTCCACCTAAAGTTACGATAGCATTTTTAGCAACATTCAACTCCTCATCAATTTTAGACGATTTATATAGTACAGCCATTTCACCAACTTTAACAAAAGGAAGCATATATTCTGCAAGGGTATTTATTTGTGCCACTGCACGGGAGGTAGCATAGTCGAACCTCTCTCGATTTTTAACAGCATAATCTTCTGCACGTGCATGTACCGCTTCTATTTTTGATAGGTCAAGAAGTTTTATAGCCTCATTTAAAAAATTAATTCTTTTTTGTAGGCTGTCTAGTAAAACTATTTTAATATCAGGACGCACAATTTTTATAGGAATTCCTGGAAAGCCTGCCCCAGTACCAACATCTATTAAAGTTGAATTTAACTTTAACTCTTTTATAGGGAGAACACTATCCAAAAAGTGCTTTAATATAACATCATCTTCCTCAGTAATAGCGGTAAGATTAAATTTTTTATTTTCTTCAATCAAATACTCATAAAATTTTTCAAACTGAGAAAGTTGTTTGTCTGTTAGTTCAAAACCATACTTACTAAATATGTTTTTTATCTTTTCTTTCATTTGGTTTCTTCCTTAAACTTTTTTATAAGTACAGAGAGTACTGCAATATCTGCAGGGGAGACTCCAGAGATTCTTGAGGCTTGACCTAAATTGAGAGGGCGGATTTCATTAAGTTTTTCACTTGCCTCTAATCTTAATCCATGATACTTAAAATAATCAAAATTATCTGGAATAAGTGTACTTTCATTCTTTTTAAATTTGGCAATTTCTTCATCTTGTTGTTTTAAATAACCTTCATATTTAATCATGATGTTAACTTCATTTAAAATTTCATAAGTAAACTCATCAAATATATGCAACCTGTCATTAACTTTAAAGATGTCTATATTGCTTCTTTTTAAGATTTCATGCACTGACATATTTTCTTTCGGTAAAGATTCATTATTTTCTTCAAACATCTTTTTAATGTTTTCATCTATAACAACCTTTGTTTTAAGCAGTTCTAAACATTCTTGAATTTTAACTTTTTTATCCTGAAAGATTTGATAACGCTCATCACTTACAAGGCCTATTTCTCTTCCAATTTCTGTCAGTCTTAAATCTGCATTATCTTGACGAAGAAACAATCTATATTCTGCACGACTTGTCATCATACGATAAGGTTCAAGAGTTCCTTTAGTTACGATATCATCTATTAGAACTCCGATATATCCGTCACTACGTTTTAGATTAAGTTGTGGCTTATCTTTTAAATATAGATTTGCATTAATACCTGCAATTATACCTTGAGCCGCCGCCTCTTCATATCCACTTGTTCCATTAATTTGTCCTGCAAAAAATAGTCCCTTATGTCCTTTAAGTTCAAGGGTAGGAAGAAGTTGTTTGGGGTCTATACAATCATATTCTATCGCATAACTATCACGCATAATCTCTGCATTTTCAAGCCCGCTTATAGAATGAATCATATCTTTCTGCACGCTTGTCGGCATAGAGGTAGAGAACCCCTGAATATAAATTTCATTTGTTGAAAGAGATTCTGGCTCTAAGAAAAGTTGGTGACGCTCTTTATCTGCAAATCTTACAATCTTAGTTTCGATAGAAGGGCAGTATCTTGGCCCTACCCCCTTAATAAGTCCAGAAAAAACTGGGGCTTTATCCATGTTCGCTTTAATAATATCATGTGTGGTTGTATTTGTATAAGTCAAATAACACACTGCTTGGTTTTTAGGTTTCTCTTTTGAAATAAAAGAAAAAGATTGTATGTTATCCTCTCCATATTGAATTTCAAGTTTTGAAAAGTCTATACTGCGGGAATTGACTCTTGCAGGAGTCCCTGTTTTAAACCTTAAAAGTTTAATACCCAGCCTATCCAAACTATCAGATAACATTTTCGCATTCATAAAACCATTTGGCCCAACATCTTTTGTATAGTCGCCAATAATAATACGGCTTTTAAGATAAACACCAGTGGCAAACACTATTGTTTTTGCTTTATACTCTTCGCCTACCGCACTTTTAACAATTTTATATTCGTCTTGCTGTTGAATATCAACAACTTCCCCTTGTCTTAAAAATAGGTTAGGGGTGTTTTCAAGGGTTTTCTTCATTTCATTATGATAAGCAATCTTATCTGCTTGAGCCCTTAAACTTTGCACGGCAGGCCCTTTTCCACGATTAAGCATACGAAGTTGGATTGATGTTTTATCAATATTAACACCCATTTCGCCACCCAAAGCATCTACTTCAGCAACAAGTTGTCCTTTTGCAGTTCCACCAATAGACGGATTGCATGCCAAAAAAGCCACCGCGTCCAAACTCAGTGTTAACAACAAAGTTTTATTGCCAGTTCTTGCAAGGGCAAGGGCAGATTCACAACCTGCATGACCAGCTCCGATTACAATCGCATCAAAGTTTTCCATAAACATAAGTATATATCAAAAATCAAAAAAGTCAAAGGGGAATAAATAACATTTGTATTAAAATGTTATTTTAAAAAATAAAAAGCAGGATTATCCTGCCTTATTCTTCTGTTTCATCAAACTTTACAAGTCCTACTCCCGCCTCTGACATAAGTTCATCTGTAAACTTATCATCAAAGTGCTTATCATAAATAACAAGTTTAATTCCAGAGTTGATGATTTGTTTTGCACATATTACACATGGTTTATGGGTGCAATATAAAACTGCATTGTCAACACTTACACCAAGTCTTGCCGCTTGAATTATTGCATTTTGCTCAGCATGAACAGCATAACAAATTTGCTTATCCTTTCCATGCTCCACCCCTAATTTTTTACGCAAGCACTCTCCACGTTCCTTACAAGTTTTTATTCCGCTTGAAGCCCCATTATAACCAGTTGTAAGAATACGTTTATCTTTTACAATGACTGCTCCTACCTGAAAGTTCTCCTTACAGCAAGAACTCCAAGTTCCAACAAGTTTAGCCATTTCCATAAATCTAAGATCCCATTTATCTCTTTTGAGTATTCCGTTTTCTTCTTGCATACAAACCCTCCTAAAAGTAAGATTCCTCACTTTCCTAGGCAGAATTTTGAGAAAATAACATCAATTATTCTTTCATTTTCACATTGTCCCGTAATTTTGCCTAGACTTTGCCAAAGAGATTTGATTAACATTGAGATTATATCCATACTTTCTATTTTATTAGATAAAATTTGATTTATAATTTCAAGAGCCTCTTTCAATATTGCAACCTGTCTTTCATTTGTAACAACAAGTTTATTAAAATCAATCTCTTCAGTGATAACTTTATTATAAATCAACTTAAGCAGATTGTCAATATTGAATTTTTGCAAAGCGGAAATTTCAATTTCGTTATTAAACACTGGGACAACTCTTCCTTTATCAGATTTATTAACAACGACTATATAATTTTGACCTTGTAGCAAATCTAACACTTCTTTATCTTCCTCTGACAGCGGACTGCTTCCATCAATAACATAAAGTACAATATCGCTACTCTTTATATACTCTTTGCTTTTTTCAACTCCGATTTGTTCCACTTTATCTACAGTATTTCGTATACCTGCAGTATCAATAAAGTTTAGTTTAATTCCATTATAATCCATACTCTCAGTTATGCTATCTCTTGTTGTGCCTTCAATATCAGTAACAATCGCACGCTCTACACCTAAGATAGCATTAAGCAGACTGGATTTTCCCACATTTGGAGAACCCACTATTCCTACATTTATACCATAATTGATATACTTTAAATTTTTGCTTTGGTTTACAATGGCAGAAATTTTATCTTTTACTTCTTTAATATTAGCAAATATTTTTTCTTTTACTTCAATTTCAAAATCTTCTTCAGGATAATCAAGGGTTGCTTCAATCTCAGCAAGGGCATCTGTAAGGCTGTTTTGAATTTTAACAACCTCTTGTTTTAATTTTCCACCTGCAACAGCAAGCGATGCATTAAGTTCACCTTCACTTTCCGCATTTATTTCTCCGATAATACTCTCTGCCTCATCAAGTGAAATCTTTTCATTTTCAAATGCACGGCGTGAAAACTCTCCAGGCCCAGCAAGTGACGCACCATTCTCAATAAGTTTTTCTAAAATTTTTTGGGTAAGTAAAGTGCCTCCATGAACCTGAAACTCCACCATATCCTCACCAGTGTAAGAGTTAGGACCTTTAAAATATACCATCAAACACTTTTCTTTAACATTTTCATCTAAATAGAAATCCCCAAGATATAAAAAGCGGGGGATAATATTTTTAAATTGCAGTTTAGTGGAATAAAAAAGTTTTTCTGCAATACTTAAACTTGCAGAGCCACTCATTCTTATTATTGCAATAGCACCACGTCCAAGAGGTGTTGAAATACTTGCGATTGTCTTTTCCATGTTTTCAGTATATCATTTAAAATATAAAATATCAAGAATACAAATAGGGCAAAATAAAAAAATGCTTAAATTAAGCATTTTTTTATTTGTCTTTATATTCCTTTGGGAAGATAATTACATATCTGTGAGGTTCAGTACCTTTACTTAATGTTGTAACTCTGTCATCATCTTGAAGGGCAGTGTGAATGATACGTCTTTCGCTAGGTTTCATAGGTTCTAACTTAATATATCTTCCAGACTTTGCCACCTTGTCCGCTGTACGCTTAGCAACCGCTGACAAACTTTCTTCACGTTTTTCACGATAGCCAGCAATATCCAAAAGAGCCTTCTTTTCTTGTTTACCTATTACAGCCAAGAAAAGTTTTGAAAGTGCGTAATAGGCTTCTCCACGTCTACCAATTACTTCGCCAAGGTCTTCGCCGTTAACTGAATATGTAATAAACTTATCATCTTCAAGTGCAGTTATCTCAACCACTTTATTTAAGGTCTTGAAGAAGCCTTGCAAGAAAGCAATAGGGTCAACAACTTTTTCTTTCTTAACCTCTTTTTCTTTTACTGTTTCCTTAACAACTTGATCTTCAACAGTTCCAGTCTTTATTTCTGAACGTTCTTTTTTAAGATTATCCAATCTATCTCTTAAAATTTCATAATTTTCTTCAACAGTTCTAGATTTAGTTTCTTCGATCTTTTTTAAGTTTTCTTTTTTGCTTTCTTCTTTTTCTGGAAATTTCTCATCGATTTTCTCGCGTAACTTTTCACGTTTGATATATTTTTCTTTAGCATCATCAGATATAGTTACCTGAACTTTTGCTTTTTTGAAAAGTCCACCTTCACTGAGAATTTTAATATCAACATCCTCTCTTGGAGCTTTCAACTCCAAAAGAGCACTTTCGATAGCCTTTTCAATAGTTTTTCCTGTTCCTTCTGCAGATAACATAATATCCCTCCTAATTAAAATTTTCTGCTGTACTCTACAACTTCCACTTTATCTTTTTTCTTCTTATTAGAATGGTTGTTCCATTTATCTAAGATAAGATTTTGAAGTGGAATCAACAATGCACTTATAATCTGTCCTGTAAGCATATAGATTGCAAATATACTGCTATAGAACACCGCAAACAAACCAAAGATAAGCGGCATTATTATTTTTGTCATCTTTCCACCTGGTTGACTAGGGGTTGCATCTCCCTTTTTCTTACGGGTTGAAAGCCACATTGTAAGGAAGGTTGCAATTACACAAAGAATTGGTAAAATGAAATATCCATTTACTCTTCCTTTGTCATTGCGAAGTTCAATCATAAAACTATTATAAATTTCTTTTTCATTTTCTTCATAGTTATCTTTGCCTACACTTGCAATAAAAGCATCATATTCAAAGATTGAGTTTTGAAGAGGGGAATCCGCAATCCAGAGGTTTTGTATCCATAAGAAATTATCTTTAGTTTCTTCATATTTAACTTCAACCGCACGCATTGCCACATTTTGAATAGCACTAGATAATGTAAGTTCTGCAACCTCTATTTCACCATTCTCATCTTCCACTTTCTCTATAAGAAGTTTATCTCCTATGTATTTTCCTTGTTCGGCTTCAACAGAAGATTTTGAAATATAAGTGTTTATTAAATTTAGAATATATTGATTGTTTGTTGTAACAACTTCTTCGCCGTCTTTTATTTCAAAACTTTTATTATAGAGGTCTGAAAAAATAACATTTTCATAATCTTCTCCACTTTCATTATGGATGGTTTGAACAAGTTTAATTGCCTTTCCATCTTCAGAAATTACGAATTTTAAATTCTGATAATCTTTAAAAATCTCCTCACCATTTTCATTAGTACTAAGATATTTATCTGTTAGGTTTAAGCAATTTACATATTCATATTTTAAGTTTTCATAACTTTCACTGGTTTTATACACTGACATTGAGTTTAAGCCTTGCCATAATGTTAAGAATATCGCAAGATTTAAACCTATAAAAATCAACATAAAAACACAACTGCCAACTGAATTTGTATTATTCTTGCTGTAAAGTTCGTTTTGTTTTTGTTTTAATAATTGTGGATTGTTTGCATACTTCGCTTTAAGTTTTTCAAGTTCTGGCTGTAACTTGGCTTGATTTGCGGCCATCTTTTGAGACATTCTTTTATTAACAGTATCAATAGGTGCCCATATTATTCTTATAATCACAGTAAGAAGAATAATTGCAAGTACATAGTTATTTGTAAAACCTTCAAAAGCCTTAATTATGCTTTGCCACATTCCTGACGGTTCACTTACCGCAAGAAGAGTGCTTAAAATAGCCATTTACTATCTCCTTTAATATTTATTGGCACTGGATCATAACCATAGCGACGATTTCTTGGCGTGCAGTGACTTAATCTTTTAAAGCCAAACACCGCTCCCTTAAATGCCCCAAATTCATTTACTGCTTCTATAAAGTAATTAGAGCAGGTGGGGGTAAATCTACACACATGGGGAAGTAAAGGCGAAATGAGAAATTTATAAAAATAAATAGGCAATTTTACCAAAAACTTTAATGGCATTAAAATGTATTTCATTTAAACAATTCTTTCACTTGCACTTTCAGTTCTTCAAATGTAAGGTTTTGAGAACCTTCTCTTGCTAAAAGCACATAGTTAAAATATTCTTTTGGTAAATTTTCCTGCCTAATTATTTCTTTAAGACGTCTTTTTAATTTATTTCTAACATTAGCCTTTCCAAGTTTGTTATTAACAGATATTCCTATTCGATAGTTTCTATACCTGCTTGGCACGGTGAATAATGTCAGATTTTTACTACTTTTTCGCTTTCCCTTTTTATAGATATAACTGAAATGTTTATTTTTCTTTAATCTATGGTCTGGTCTTTCTTTTGTTTTAAGCAGAGAGTTTTTTTCTTCCACGATTTCTTCTTCTTTTCAAAACATTTCTTCCGCCAGTAGTTTTCATTCTTTGTCTGAAACCATGAACCTTATTTCTTTGTCTTTTCTTTGGCTGATATGTTCTTTTCATGTCCTGCCTCCTTTATTTTAGTAACTATCTCATTATAAATAAAAGATTTGCTTTTGTCAATAAAAAAGTGCCTTCGCTGGTCTTTTTATTTTTTCTTACTTCCATTTGACTACTCTTACGCCATTATGTTACAATTTTTGATAAGGAGAACATTATGAAAATTAAAAAAGATGAAATATATTTTGCTAAACTTAAAGACAATGCAATCGTGCCAAGTAAGAAAGATGAGGACGCAGGTTATGACCTTTATGCTTGTTTTGATGAGGATTATATGCTAATTTCACCGGGGGAGCTGACGCTTGTACCTACTGGAATTGCATGGGCGATTTCTAGTGACTTCTATATGCAAATTGAAGAGCGTTCTTCAACAGGAAGTAAAGGTATTAAGAAAAATGCTGGCGTAATTGATAGTGGATATCGTGGTGAAATTTTAATTTCAATTTTAAATGCAAGAAAAGAAAACTTAATAATTTCAAACTTAACTGAGGAAGAACTTAAAAAGAAATATCCAAAACTTTTTAAAGAGCCTTGCTTTGTTTATAACACTGGAAAAGCAATAGCCGAAGGTGTAATACACAGGGTAGAAAAATTTAAAGTGAAAGAATTATCATATAGTGACCTTTGTTCATTCGCTTCAGAGCGTGGTAAAAAAGGTTGGGGAAGTTCTAATAAAGTAAAATAAAAAAGTGGCAAACGCCACTCTTTATTTTTTTAATTTTACTTTGTTAATGTCACACTTATACAAAACGTGTGCCTGCACACCCTACATAAAGCGGACTGGGAGTATAAGATATAAGAATTCGTTATCTTCAGTAGGAACAATAACGCAAGGGTTTGATGCCTCATTGAAGCAAATCTTAACAAACTCATTTGGGTTTACCCTTAAACATTCAAGGAAATATCTAGGGTTGAATGAGATTAAGAGGTCTTTACCTGCAACGGTAACTGGGATATTTTCCTTAACATTACCGATTTCAGAATTACTTGTAATGCAGATATTGTTTTCTTTTATATCAAATTTAACAAAGTTGTTTTGTGCTGAACGGAGAAGGAGGGTAGCACGTTCTAATGCTTCAACAATTTGGTCTTTATTTACAATTACAAATGTTTCATAATTTACAGGAATGATTTGTTTGTAATTCATATAATCACCCTCAAGAAGTCTTGATGTTACCTTTGTATCACCAAGGTCAATCATGATTGTGTAATCGTCAATATAAATATTGATAATTTCATCAGTTTCATCAATAAGTTTACTTATTTCATTTAAACTTCTTGCTGGAACAACGATTGATTTTTTGATAGAAGAAACAATATTCTTCTTAATTCTTGCAAGTCTATATCCGTCAAGGGCAACTGCATTAAGTTCTTTATTATCAATATCGAAAAGTACACCTTTAAGAATAGGACGGCTGTCTTCAACAGCAACTGAGAAGATACATTTGCTTACTACTGTTTTAAAGTCTTTTTTAGTAATTCCAAAATACTCTTTTGTTTGAACGCTTTTAAATCCAGGATATTCAACAGGGTTATAACATTGAATCATACTTTCACTGTCTTCATAACGAATAATCATTTGATTTTTTTCGTTAAGTTCAAGTTCAATTTCTGAGTTGGTAAGTTTTTTAACAAACTCAGTAATAAATCTACCAGGAACAACAGTTTCACCTTCAACTTTAACTTCTGCTTTAATTTTCTTTTCAATAGAAAGTTCAGTATCTGTCGCACTCATAGTAAGAGTACCATCTTCAGCAACAAGTTTAATACCCTCTAAAATAGGGTTTGTAATTTTATTTGAAATTGCTTTACTTACTCTTAAAAAAGCATCTGAAAGTTCTAATCCTTGGCATACAACTATCATAATTTTCTCCTTATTAACTATAAATAGTATATCATACTTAAACGAAATTTCCAACCATTTTTTCAGCCTTCACGCGTTAGATATTAATAATTTTATTTAATCAAATAATACTAATATTATTAGTGAAAGTGTAAATGTGGATAACTTTTTTATTACACAATATATTGATTTTTATTATATTTTTTAAGATTTTATTACACAATATATTGATTAGTTTTTAATGTGGATAATGTGGATAATTTTGTGGACAAGCAGAACAAGTTATCCACTTTTCAACAATTTACGAATTTCGCCAACTAAGGTTTGCATTTTATGAGAACTTTTCATTTGGTCTGAAATTTTATCCCTTGAATGCATAATTGTTGTATGGTCACGTCCACCAAATATTTTTCCGATAGAAACAAGTGGAATTTCCAATATATCACTTATAAGATAGATAGCAATCATACGTGGTTCAACAACATCTTTACTTTTCTTTTTACCAAGTATATCTTCTTTGGTTACATCAAAATATTTGCAAACGCCTTCAATTATAGAGTCAGGTGTAAGACCTTCATTTTTCTCTTCTTCAGCCTCACTGTTTAATGCTTCCATTGCCTCTTCCATAGTGGCAGAGCGTTTTCCCATAAGGTTTGCAAGGAAGTATACCTTTGAAAGAGTGCCTTCAAGTTCACGAATGTTAGAATCTACATGCTCTGCAATATAGTCAATAACATCATCATCAATTACATATTTTTCAAGTTGTGATTTTTTACGTAGAATTGCGATTCTTGTTTCAAGGTCTGGTGATTGAATATCTTGCATAAGACCCATTGACATACGAGAGCGAAGTCTGTCAGTTAAATCTTTAATATCTTTTGGTGGTCTATCAGAAGTGATAATAATTTGTTTATTGGCTGAATAAAGTTCATTAAAAGTATTAAAAAATTCTTCTTGTGTGCTTGGACGGGTAGCGATAAATTGTATATCATCAATCATTAAAACATCTAAGTTTCTAAATTTTGATCTAAATTCAAAAGTGGCTTTGTTTTTAGAAGGAGAACTTAAACTTTCAATATATGCATTTGTAAACTGTTCACAGGTTACATACATTATTTTAAGGTTTGGATTAAACTCTCTTAAATAGTTTCCAACAGCATGAAGAAGGTGAGTTTTACCAAGTCCAACACCACCATATATAAAGAGCGGATTAAATTTTTCGCCAGGATGTTCTGCTACTGCCCTTGCTGCAGCGTAAACAAATTGGTTGCTTTTTCCTACAACAAAGTTATCAAAAGTGTATTTTGCATTAAAAGGGTTCTTTGTAATCTCTACTTCTTTTTCTTTTGCTTTGTTACCATTTTTTTCTATATAAGAGATTTCTTCGTTTTGGTCTAACACCTCAACTTCTGTTTCTTCACCCATGATGTCATGTACGGCTTCTTTAAGTTTATCCATGTGGTTACGCAAAATTTGATTTTTTGCAGAAGTTGAATTTGTGCTGATAACAAGTTTGTTATCTGAAAAGTCTAAAACCTTTAATGGTTTAAACCACATAATAAAAGACACATTTGACACTGTCATCTGAAGTTTTTCAAGTATTGCTTCCCATAAAGACCCTAACTCTTGCATTGTAACCACCTTTTAAGTTAAATCAATTCTTAGTATAAACGGCGAGAGTTTTTTTGTCAAGCAAACATGTTTTGAAAAAATAAACTTTTGTGTTACAATATAACCAGTATGAAAATAGAGAGTTTGGTTTTAAAGAACTATCGTAATTATCAGTCGCAGAAGATTGATTTTTCAGAGGGGCTTAATGTGCTTGTGGGGAAAAATGCTCAAGGTAAAACAAATATCCTTGAAGCAATCTTTTTTGCTGTTATTGGAAAGAGTTTTAAAACAAGCAAAGAAAAAGAGGTTGTTCTTTGGAATAAAGACTCTGCTTATGTGAAGGCAAACTTTAATAAACTTTATCGTGATGTTTCTATTGAACTTATTTTTAGTGATAAAAGCAAAAAGGCTGTTAAAATTGATGGAATTTCAATTCATAGAATAGGTGAACTTATAGGTAATGCTAATGCAGTGTTCTTTTCTCCCGACGAATTAAAACTTGTTAAGGATAGCCCAGAAGAGCGTCGTCGTTTTATGAATATTGATATTTCTCAAACAAACAGAAAATATTTTTACCTTCTTGGCAGATATGAAAAGATACTTGCAAATCGAAACAAACTTCTTAAAACTTCAAAAGATATAAAGGTGGTTAAAGACACTATCGACATTTGGAATAGGGCTTTATGCGATTGTGCAAAGAAAATTGCATTAGAACGCAAAAATTTTATTGATGAACTTTCGCCTTATGCACGCATGGCACATAGTTACATTTCAAACGGCGGGGAAGAACTTATTATAAAGTATAGTGGGCTTACTGATGATATTGAAAACTATGACGCTATTATGATGAAAACCCTTCAAAAGAATATTGAAAAAGATTTTAAACTTGGATACACAAGTGTTGGCCCACATAGAGATGATATTGACATTTATTTGAACGGGGTGGAAGTAAAAGCGTTTGGCTCTCAGGGGCAACAAAGGACGGTTGCTCTTTCATTAAAACTTGCTGAACTTGAAATAATAAAAAATAGGATAGGGGAAGAGCCTATCTTACTTCTTGACGATGTGTTTAGTGAACTTGACGGCGAACGAAGAAAACGTCTTTTAAAGTTTACCTCTAAAACTCAAACAATCCTTACCTGCACCGACTTTGATGAGAAGAATGTAAATGCAAAAATACTTCATATTGAAAACGGAAAAATTGTTTAAATAAAAAGTTTTACAACTGCAAGAATTATTAAAATTAAACCGCTTAGCCATGAGAGGTTTATTTTTATATATTTCGATACCTTTTTGCCACATATTGTGCCAAGTAAAGTACCGATAATACAGGTAAACAGATTAAATATCACAAGTATATATGGGTATGCGTTTGCTACGCCGTGTGAGAGTCCAACCCCTATTTGGTCAATTGAAAGGATAAGGGCAATAGAGATTGCTTCTGGCAGGGATATAATTTTATTTTTATCAATATCGGCATTGTTTGTGTCAGCCATAACTTTAAGCATAAGGTGAAAATTAAACATCTTTATATCAAGGTTTTTATCCACCTTTTTTGAAAGCCAGATTTTAAATAGTTCGCTGAAAAATTTAAAGATACCGATTGTAAGTAAAAGCCCAAAAGAAAGCCACTTTGCAAACTCCACTGAAATTACTCCGCCTAAGGCGTAGCCGATAAGTACAGATAAACCAAGTATTAAAGTGTTGATAATTGAAATTAATAAAGCGGAGCGGAATGGAAGTTTTATTTTAGACAAGCCATAACCAAAAGAGGCAACAAAAGTGTCAATAGAAATGGCAAGTGATAATATAAGGGATTCAAGAATTATGTATATCATTTGTACTCCTAAAAAAGGCTGTCAAAACATAATACTCTTGAATTGAAAAAGTTGTGAAAAATACTTGACAATTAAATTAGGTTTTGTTAACATTTACTCATCAAACGATGAAAAAGAGAGTAGTTTTATAGGTTGCTTTTATAAGAGAGATTGTGTTGGGGTGAAAGTACAATCAAGGCAGGTAAAATGAAAGACACTTTGGAGTTTGAAACAAACAAAGAGTGGTCATAATTGACAAATTAGGTGGCACCGCGGAATAGGTTATTTCGTCCTAATGCAGATATCTTGCATTAGGATTTTTTAATGCTTAGAAAGGAGAATGTTATGCTTGAAACAATTAAAAATTTAAAGGAAGGAAAAGTTAACTTTTATGGTATGGTGGATACAGTACGTGATAAGAAAAATATCCAATTTATAGTGCTTAAAGATGCCTCTGGTAAAATTCAAGTGACAGTGGATAAAGTGACTCATCCAGAAATAGGAGAGATTTTCTTACATTTATTGCAAGGGGCGACTGTTAGAGTTGAAGGAACACTTGTTAAAAGTGAATATGTTAAAATGGGTGGACAAGAGGTGTATCCAGATAAAGTGGAAGTAACCAGCCGTGCTGAAGCATATCCTATTGATGAAAACAGCGGAATTGACCAAAGGGTAGATTATCGTTGGATAGATTTAAGACAAGAAAAAAATCTTTTAATGTTTAAGGTGCAAACATTGTTTGTTCAGTCAATGAGGGAGTTTCTTTTAAATCGTGACTTTGTTGAAATTCACTCACCAAAGCTTATTGCTACTGCATCAGAGTCTGGCAGTGAGGTGTTCCAAGTAAAATACTTTGATACTTTTGCTTATCTTGCACAAAGTCCACAATTCTATAAACAAATGGCAATCTCTGGTGGGCTTGGTGGAATTTTTGAATGTGGACCAGTATTCCGTGCTGAGAAATCACACTCAAGAAAACATGCCACAGAATTTACCGGCTTCGACCTTGAATTTTCTGGAATTGAAAGCTATGATGATGTTATTAAAATGGAAGAGAATCTTCTTGCTTATGCGTTGAAGGCCGTAAAAGAAAAATATGGAGATGAGGTTAAGGAGTTATTTAATGTTGACGTAGTTGTTCCTACAACACCATTCCCAAGAATTAAACTTGCTGATTTGTATAAAGATTTGGAAGCAATGTATGGTTACACCTGTCCAGATGACGAAAAAGACGACTTAACCACAGAGGCTGAAAAACTCTGTGAAAAGTATGCAAAAGAAAAGTATGGTCATGAATTTATCTTTGTTACTGATTATGGTGCAAGAAAACGTGCCTTCTACCATATGCGTAAAGACGGTGTTCCACAGGGATACGACCTTATTTGGAAGGGGGTAGAAATTACAACTGGTGCACAACGAGAACATCGCTATGATGTTTTAAAGGCTCAAGCAGAAGAAAAAGGACTTGCAAAAGATGTTGAATTCTATCTTCAATTCTTTAGATATGGTTGTCCTCCACATGGCGGATTTGGACTTGGAATTGATAGAATTACAATGAATTTATTAGAACTGCAGAATATTAAAGAAAGTATGTTCTTATTCCGTGGGCCAGATAAACTTACACCTTAAAAGGAGATATTATGAAAAGAATAGAAATTAAAGATTTGCAAAAAACTTATGCAAAGTATGACGGCAAAATGGTTACTGTTTGCGGTTGGGCACGTACTGTGCGTGACAGCAAGAATATTGCTTTTGTTGAACTTAATGACGGCGGTTTTAAAAGCGTACAGGTTGTTGTTGAAAAAGGTAAAATTGCAAATTACGACGAAGTTGTAAAACAAAATGTAGGTGCATCTTTTAAGGTGGAAGGAAAAGTTATTGTTACACCTTCCGCACAACAACCTTTTGAGATTAATGCTGAGGTGGTTACTATCTTAGGCGAAAGTGACGGCGATTATCCTCTTCAAAAGAAACGCCATACCGTTGAGTTTTTAAGAACAATCCCTACAATTAGAGCAAGAGGCAACCTTTTTAATGCGGTGTTTAGAATCCGCTCAGTAGCCGCTTTTGCTATTCATAAATTTTTCAATGAGCGTAACTTTGTTTACGTACACACACCAATCATCACTGCAAACGATTGTGAAGGTGCGGGCGAAATGTTCCAAGTGACTACACTTGACCTTGACAAACTTCCAAAGCAAAATGGCAAGGTGGATTATAGTAAAGACTTCTTTGGCAAAAAGGTATCTCTTACAGTGTCAGGTCAACTTCATGAAGAAACTTTAACCCATGCTTTTGGTAAGACTTATACCTTTGGGCCTACTTTCCGTGCAGAGAACTCAAACACCTCCCGCCACGCCGCAGAGTTTTGGATGATGGAACCAGAAATCTGCTTCTGCAATCTTGATGAACTTATGGATAACGAAGAAGAAATGGTTAAGTATGTTATCAGTTATGTTATGCAGGAGTGCAGCGACGAACTTACTTTCCTCAATAAGTTTGTTGATACAGGACTTCTTGAAAGACTTAAAAATATAGTTGATAACAAGTTTGTCCGTCTTGATTATACCGAAGCAATCACAATTCTTGAAAAGGTAAAAGATAAATTTGTTTACCCTGTAAAGTGGGGGGTAGACCTTCAAAGTGAACATGAACGCTATTTAACAGAAGAGGTTTACAAGAAGCCAGTATTCCTTAAAAACTATCCTAAGGATATTAAAGCATTCTATATGCGTCAGAATGAGGACGGTAAGACTGTTGCCGCAGTTGATATGCTTGTTCCTGGAATCGGAGAACTTTGCGGAGGAAGTCAACGTGAGGAGCGTTTAGACAAACTCCTTGCCCGAATTCATGAACTTGGACTTAAAGAAGAGGATTACTCTTGGTATCTTGACACCCGCCGTTATGGCACAAACGAACATTCTGGCTATGGACTTGGCTTTGAAAGACTTGTAATGTATCTTACAGGAATTTCAAACATTCGTGATGTGGAGTTTTTTCCACGTACGGTTGGAAGCATAATCGGATAAAAAAATAAAGGTGCATTATGCACCTTTTTTATTTGGCTTATTTTGCAGAATCTGATAAACTGAATATATAAAGATAGGGGGATTTATGTTTGAATTTTTAAAACCAAAGAAAACTAGTGTTGAAGTTAAACAAAAGACAGAAACAACTGAAGTGAAAGTGAAAAAAGAAAAGGATAAGAAAGATAATCTTGCACTTGTAGTGCTTCCAAACTATAAGGAAAGGGCGGAAGAAGTAAATAAAGAGATTGGTAAACTTAGGGGAGAAAAAAATAAAAACTATATTGTGCCTGTTGCCTCTGTAAAGTTTAGCAATGGCGAAGGTAAGGTTAAACTTGAAGATAGCGTACGTGGCAAAGACGTCTACATTTTAAGTGATGTTTCAAATTATAGCATTACATATAATATGTATGGATTTGAAAACCATATGAGCCCTGACGAACACTTCCAAGACATCATTCGTACCATTTCTGCGATTGCTGGGAAGGCAAATAAGATAACTGTGATTATGCCACTCTTATATTCTTCACGTCAGCACCGCCGTCAAGGCAGAGAAAGTCTTGATAGTGCAATGGCACTTCGTGAACTTGAAAATCTAGGTGTTGATAGTGTTATCACTTTTGACGCCCATGACCCTAACATTCAAAATGTTTTACCTTATTCAAGTTTTGACACAATCTTTCCGCTTTATCCTGTGGTTAAACAGTTTGTGCTTGAAAACAAGAAAGAAATCACAAATGATAACATGATTGTTATCAGCCCAGATAATGGTGCAATGGCAAGGGCAATTACTTACGCAAGTATGTTAAAACTTAATATCGGTATGTTTTATAAACGCCGTGACTATACAAAAATTGTAAATGGTAAAAACCCTATCATTGCACATGAGTATACTGGCCCAGACGTAAATGGAAAAGATGTGCTTATTGTTGATGATATGATTGCTTCTGGCGAAAGTCTTATTGATGTAATCCGTGAACTTAAATCCCGTGGTGCAAAAGATGTAATAAGTATTTGTACCTTTGCTTTCTTCACAGAGGGATTAGAGAAATTTGACGCCCTTTATCAAGAAGGACTTATCAAAGCGGTATACTCAACAAACGCAAGTTATGTTTCAGATGAGATGGAAAAAAGAGAGTGGCTTCATATTGTATCCCTTGATAAGTTTGTTGCGCTTATTGTTAACACTCTTCATAATAATGAAAGTTTAAGTCCTCTTATCAATTCAAATGAAAAGATTAAAGATTTGTTGGTTAAAAGTGACCTAGCAGATTAAACTTAAAGTGAACTTTTTGCGAAGAATGTCGATATAGAATAAAACTTTTTCAAACTCACAACCTACAAGATGTTAGGAGGTGAAAATGAAAAAGTTTTTTGTTTGTCTTATATGTTTGCTGCTTTGTGTGACTGGTGCGATAGGACTTGTTTCTATAGAAAGTAACACGCTTGAAGTGGGTGCAGTACAAGCTGAAAGCATAAATAAAATTACGGTAACTGGAAGTGGCGAGGTGCGACTTGTGCCAGATGTTGCGATTGTAAGTCTAGGTGTGGAAACCCTCAATGAGTCGCTGTCTGTGGCACAAAAAGAAAACGCAGACAATATATCAAATTTAATTACAATCCTTAAAGACTTAGGCGTGCCAGAAGAGAATATTAAAACAAAAAATTTTTATGTCTATCAAAGATATGATTATAGTCAGGGAGAAAAGTTTATAGGATACAATGTTTCAAACTATTTAGACTTTAAGACTAAGGATGTGGATAATGTTGGTAATCTTATAAGTAAACTTCTTGAAAACGGAGCAAACCGTTTTTCAGGCATTTCATTTACTATTGATAATTATGATGAAGCCTATAATATGGCATTAGAAAAAGCACTTGAAAACGCAAAGAATAAGGCTAAGGCGATTACTAATTCTGAGATAGTATCAAGTGAAATTTGTGAAGAGGGCTCTTATAGTATGATTACCCGTGATTCATATTCATTTTCAAATTCAAGTTCTGACAATATGTCTATTATGAAGGGGGAGATTTGCATTAAAGCAAATATAAAAGTAATATTTGAATACGAGGGTTAAAAAAGAGGGGGCTTAAGCCTCCTCTTCAAATTGACTATTGTATAGGTCTGCATAGAAACCATCTTTTTTAATAAGTTCATTGTGATTGCCCTGTTCGACAATATCGCCATTATTCATAACCAGAATAAGGTCTGCATTTTTAATGGTTGAAAGTCTATGTGCGATTACGAAAGATGTTCTTCCTTGTGTCAATTTATCCATTGCATTTTGAATTAAAATTTCAGTACGTGTATCTACCGAACTGGTTGCCTCATCAAGGATAAGCATAGGGCTGTTTTGAATCATTGCCCTTGCAATAGTCATAAGTTGCCTTTGTCCTGCTGAGATTGATGTGTTATCATCAAGGATAGAGTTGTATCCATGTGGCAGGCTTTTAATAAAGTGGTCGATTCCGCACGCCTTGCAAGCGGCTTTCACCGCTTCATCAGAAACATTTTCTTTGCTGTAAACAATGTTATCCCTTATGCTTCCTTCAAACAGCCATGTGTCTTGAAGCACCATAGAAAACATATCGTGCACATTTTCACGGGTGAGCGTACTGATAGGTGTTCCGTCAATCAGAATTTCGCCGTCATCTACTTCATAGAATCGCATAAGTAGATTTACAAGGGTGGTTTTGCCAGCACCAGTCGGCCCAACGATTGCCACCTTTTGACCTGCTTTTACTTTTGCAGAGAAATCTTTAATGATTGTCTTTTCAGGGCTATATCCAAACTTAACATTTTTAAATTCAACATTTCCTTTAATATCTGAAAGTACTTTCGTTTTACTGCTTTCATCAGCAAGTTCGCCTTCTTCAAGAAATTCAAAAACACGTTCACTTGCGGCGGCGGTAGATTGGAGGTTGTTAAACGCTTGTGCCAGTTGGGC
Organism: uncultured Bacillota bacterium; assembly: GCA_948465545.1. GTDB lineage: Bacteria > Bacillota > Clostridia > Christensenellales > UBA1242 > Caccovivens. Next base: position 193,868 of record CAOJXO010000001.1, on the reverse strand, counting down.
GAGGGGTTGGGTGAAAAGCCTTACATAAATTATAAATGCAGCAATAACGCCGAAAGATATTGTTCCATTTATTGTAAGCAATGCACCTACAACGCAGACAGCAACATAACCAAAGTCACCGATAAAATTCATAATAGGCATCATAAGCCCTGATAAGAATTGAGATTTCCAACCGCTGGTATAAAGGCGGTTATTTATTTTATCAAACTCTTCTTTGGTTTCACGTTTTCCATTGTAAACATTTACAATGTCATGTCCCGAATATACTTCTTCAATATGTCCGTTTATATTACCAAGTTCATTTTGTTGAGCGACGAAATGTTTTTGAGAGAACTTCATTACAAGGACTATAAATATAAATCCGATTAAACTTGCACCGATTGCGGTGAGTGCCATGATCCAGTTTGTTACAAACATCATTATCACACTGCCTATAAGCAGGGTAATCGCACTTACCAAAGTTGTGATACTATTGTTAAGAGTTTGACCTATGGTGTCAACGTCGTTTGTTACACGGCTAAGTACATCTCCGTATGGGGTGCTATCCATATATTTTAATGGAAGGCGATTTATCTTTGTTGATATATCCTTACGCATACGTTTTGATACGCGTTGAGTTATGGTTGACATAACAAACCCTTGAATGTAACTAAATATTGCACTAAGCCCATAGATAATAATTAGGAATATGCCGATTTCCAGCACTACCTGCATATCGATTGACATTCCAGTGTTTTCTAGTGCACCTGTGATAGGGTTTAAGAAAGGGACTGCTTCTGTAATAATATCGGTAAGTTCGCTGATTTTATTAGGGCCAATTAATGTTAGCACTGTACCTGCGACTGCAAATATTATCGCGGTAATAATTCCAAGCATATGTTTTCTGCAATATTTAATAAGTTTTCCAAAAGAGGCTTTAAAGTTTTTTGGTTTATCAACAGCGTTCATTCCGCCGTGAGGACCACCTTGCCTTGCGGGTGTAACTTTACTCATTATAATTCCTCCTTACTTAGTTGTGAAAGGGCAATCTCTTTGTAAACCTCGCATGTTTTGAGAAGTTCCTCATGTGTTCCCATTCCAACCATGTTTCCTTGATCGAGGACGATAATCTTATCAGCATTTTTGATTGTTCCGATTCTTTGTGCCACAATAAGGCAGGTCGCATTTGAAAGATGCTTATTGATTGCACCACGCAACTTCTTGTCTGTTTTATAGTCAAGGGCAGAGAAAGAGTCATCAAAGATAAATATTTCAGGATTACGTGCTATCGCTCTTGCGATTGAAAGTCTTTGTTTTTGTCCGCCAGATACATTTGTTCCGCCCTGAGTTATTGTTGAGTTGTAGCCTTCTGGCATTTTTTCAATAAAGGATTTTGCTTGTGCAATTTTTGCGGCACGTTGAATTTCTTCTTCTGTTGGCTTGGCATCAATATCATCACCAAAAGAGATGTTGCTTGATACTGTTCCGCTGAATAAGAATGCTTTTTGAGAAACATAACCAAGTTTATTATGAAGGTCGGCAAGTTTGTAGTCTTTTACATTTACACCGTCAATAACAACTTCACCTTCGGTTGCATCATAGAAACGAGGGACAAGGTCAATGAGTGTGCTTTTGCCACTTCCAGTAGAGCCGATAAACGCCACAGTTTCACCTTTGTGTGCGGTAAAACTTATATCGTGAAGTACATATTCATCTGCGTCAGGGTATTTAAAACTTACATTTTTAAATTCAATTTCACCTTTGATAGGGCTGTGAATATCATATTCGCCAGTTCCATCTTGCACGCTAGGTGTGGTATCTAAAATTTCGTTGATACGTTTTGCTGATACTGATGCACGTGGAAGCATAATAAAAATCATAGTAAGCATAATGAAAGCCATAACAACAAGTATAGCATAGGAAGAAAATGCCATCATATCGCCGAAACTAGTCATCTTGCCAATATCATCAGCACCATTAATGATGAATGCTCCTATCCAGTAAATGGCAAGGGTTAACCCACTCATACACAGGCTCATAACAGGAGAAAGCAAACTCATCATTCTGTTTGCAAAGAGGCTGGTTTTGGTAAGTTCGCCATTTGCCTTTTCAAATTTGTTTGCCTCGTAGTTTTCTGCGTTGTAGGCACGCACAACCCTAAGTCCAGTAAGATTTTCACGTGTAACGCGGTTAAGATTGTCAGTTAAGGTTTGCATTCTTTTAAACTTAGGCATAACGATTACTATTAACATTATAATAACAGACATTATGACAAGCACAGTTACAGCGGTTGCCACCGACCATTGCCAACTGTTGCCAGATATTTTAAGGATTGCCCATACAGCCATAATAGGGGCTTTGATAAGTACTTGCAAGCCCATAGCAACAAAGCGTTGAATTTGTGTAACATCGTTTGTGGAACGGGTGATTAAACTTGCAGTTGAAAAACTTTTCATTTCTCGTTTAGAGAAAGTTTGTACCTTATCAAAGATACCGCTTCTAACGCGTTTTGCCATACCAGATGAAATTCTTGCAACAATAAAGCCAACTATAATAGATATAACTGCACTTGCAACAGCACATGCAAGCATATATCCACCATTAATCCAAATATCGGACATAGAACTTCCTTGCTTAATAAGTATGGTAATTTGGCGCATGTATTCAGGCGATTTTAATTCCAGCCATACTTGTAGGACGATTAGTCCTAAGATAGCAACTATCATAAACCACTCGCGTATTTTTAAGTATTTAGTTAGCAGTTTTAGCATTGTTTTCCTCCAAAAAAATAATACAAATTTTATATAGAAAAATTAAAAATATATTTTAAAAATCTGCTTAGTATTATATGCGTTCAATAAAATTAAGTCAACTAAAAAGCGGAAAATATTGGAGGTTTTTGTCGTTTGTGAATAAAGAAAATCTTGAATAATACAATAAGAATGTAAAAGGAGAAATAGTTATGAATCAATTTGTTTCAGCAATGGATAAAATGCCAAAACTTGTAAAGATTTTGCTTGCACTTCCTGCACTTGACATTATTTGGACTATATATCGTATTTGCAGAAGTGCAGACAAGAAAAGTGTATTAGGCATAGTTTTAGGATTGATAGTCCTTATTGTAGGAATCCCTTTCTTATGGCTTATTGACATTATCACTTTGCTTGTTTCAAACAAAGTACTTTGGATTGATTAAAAAACATCGGCAACGCCGATGTTTTTTAATCTGTAAACAAATTGTTGTTTAAAAATTGAGGTTCACAAGTGATATTGATTCCAAGTTTCTTTAAGGTGCTTTCTTCTGCATGACTAAGCATATAGGTGCAGTGTGCCTCACAGCCCTCCAAATTTGAAAGTTTAGAAATTGCTTTTTTCGCCTTTTCGTTAGTTGCCGAACTTATTGAAAGGGCAACAAGAACATCGTCAAGTGTAAGTACGCTAGATTTGGAATTAAGGTACTCGGTGCGGAGTTTAACGATAGGGAGAAGAATATCGTCTGAAATGACATCAAAGTCATCACCTTGTCTTGCAAGAGTACGAAGGGCATTTAAGATTACTGCTCCGCTTGCAGACACAATATTTTTAGTTTTTCCTGTTACAATCTTACCGTTAGGAAGTTCTAAGGCGATACAAGGGTATCCACTTGCTTTACTTGCTTTCTTAGATGCAGTTACAACCTCCAAATAGTTTGCGTTTAAGTCAAGTTCGCTCATAAGATACTGTAATCTTTCTACTGTATCAAGAGAGCCATGACCCTTTTTGTAATCACACTCTGCACGGAAGTAACGCCTTACAATCTCTTTTTTAGCCGCCTCTTTAACAAGTTCATCATCAGTAATGGCACTTGCCACCATATTTACACCCATGTCGGTAGGTGATTTGTAAACATCTGAGTTTGTGATTTTTCTAAGAATATTTGAAAGCACAGGGAACACTTCAATATCACGATTAAAGTTTACAGTAAGTTTGCCATAGGCATTGAAATGGTAAGGGTCAATTTGGTTGACATCTTTTAGGTCAGCAGTCGCCGCTTCATATGCAATATTGACAGGGTGCTTTAAACTTAAATTCCAAACAGGGAAGGTTTCAAACTTTGCATAGCCCGCCTTAGTTCCGCGTTTAAACTCGTGATAGATTTGACTGAGGCAGGTTGCAAGTTTTCCGCTTGAAGCGCCAGGTGCGGTTACAATTACAAGTGGACGGGTGGTTTCAATATATGGGTTTGCACCATATCCCTCATCAGACACAATGCTTTCGACATCATTAGGATAGCCTTTTGTGTAGTGATGGAAATATACACGCTCACCACGTCTTTCAAGTTTGTTTGCAAACTTGGTTGCGCTAGGTTGTCCTTTATATAAAGTAAGGACAATGGCGGATACATAAAGCCCAAGACTGCGAAGATTATCAATAAGCCTTAATACCTCGTCATCATAACTAAGGCCTAAGTCTGCACGGATACGATTTCTTTCTATATCGTTAGAACTAATGCAGAAAACGATTTCCGCCTTATCCTTTAATTTTAACAACAGTTTAGTTTTAATGTTTGGGTCAAAACCAGGAAGTACCCTAGATGCGTGTAAGTCATCAAAAAGTTTTCCACCAAACTCTAGGTATAACTTGTTATCAAACATCTTTATTCTTTTTAAGATGTTTTCAGTTTGTTTTTTAAGATATATTTCATTATCAAAACCGATTTTTTTCTTAGTCATTTGTATCCCTCCACAAAACAAAATCAACTTTATTATAACCAAAAACCGACAAAATTCATAACAAAAAGGGATAAAAATTTAGTTAAATTTTTGGTAAATTTTTATTTTGCAAATTTTATCTATATATGATAGAATAAACTTAGACACCAAAAAAGGGGGATGTATGAAAAAGATTTTAATTCTCACTGTTACAGCGGGAAATGGACATAATGCCTGTGCAAGGGGCATGAAAAATAAACTTGAAAGCCTTGGCGGGGTGGAAGTAAAGATTGTTGACCTTTTAAAGGAGTTTTCAACTAAACTTAATGTTTGGGTTGCTGATAAAGGTTACGGTATTGCCGTTAGCAAGTTGCTTAAATTATATAATGCATTTTTTAGACATTTTCAAAAGGCGAAGGCTGAAAATAGATATAAGTGTAATTCACAACCCACAGTGGTTTCTACACTTGATGGTCTTATGAAAGAAATTTTGGATTTTCAACCAGATGTAATTTACAGTACTCACTTTTATGGCGGGATTGCTGTTACAGACCTGAAACTTTTATATGCCCTTCCTTGTACAACGATTGCTTCCGCATTGGATTATGTTAACTCCCCTTTCTGGGAGGCAGTGGTTGGTGTGGACCATTTTGTAATTCCAAACGAGGATTTTGTTGATGAGTTTATGGCGGAAGGATTTAGACGTGACCAACTTCTTCCTATTGGACTTCCTGTTGATACCCGTTCGTTAGAAGGTAAAGATAAAAAAGAGGCTCGCAAAGAATTGGGGCTTGATGAAGGTGTATTTACCATTATGGTTATGTTTGGTGGTGGATATTGGAGCGGTGGATTTAAGATATTTAAAGATTTAATCAAGGCTCTTAAAGGTCGTAAAGCACAAGTCATTATGATTAATGGTAAGAATAAAAAAGGCTACGATAAGATAGAAAAGATGAAGTTTGAGGACAATATCAAGGTTCTTAATGTAGGCTTTACAAACAATGTTCCGCTCTATCTTTCAGCCGCTGATGTTATTTTAAACAAGTTTGGTGGCACAAGTGTAACAGAAATGATAAACAAATCTCTTCCTATGCTTATCACTGAAAAAGTACCAGAGCAAGAAAGACAAAATCTTATATATATGAAAAAGAAAGGGGTTGCACTGTCATTTAAAAATGGAAAACAGTTGAAGAGCGAACTTTTAAAACTGATGGATAACCCACAACTCCTTGAAGATATGTCTGAAAAAACAAAGCCTCTTCAAAGAAGAACACTTGATGACTTGGCTGGCTTTATGAAAAATCTTCCAAAGGCGGATTATAGCGAGATTTTGTCACAAGAGATTGATTATAAGCACTTAAAGAAGAATGTTAAGAAGGCACTCAATCAAGCACACAGAAAAGAAAAACAAAATATTAGATATGGTAAAAAGGTTGGAGTACAAATATGAAAGTTGCAATAGTTACAGATAGTAATTCAGGAATTACACAAAATGAAGCAAAGAAGATTGGGGCATTTGTCCTTCCTATGCCATTCATAATTGGCGAAGATGAATACTTTGAAGATATAAACCTCACGCAAGAAGAGTTTTATCAAAAACTTTTAACTGGCGATGATATTTCTACATCTCAACCTGCAATCGGACAGGTTACTGAATTTTGGGATAAGATTTTAAAGGATTATGATGAGATTGTACATATGGCAATGTCAAGCGGGCTTAGCGAATCATGTAATACCGCAAAACGCCTTGCAGAAGATTATAATGGCAGGGTGCAAGTTGTTGATAACCACAGAATTTCTGTTACGCAAAAGCAAGCAACTATTGACGCTTTAAAAATGGCAAAAGATGGTTATAATGCAAAAGAGATTAAAGAATATCTTGAAGCAACTGCAAAAGATTCAAGTATATATATTATGGTTGACACCCTTAAATATTTAAAGAAAGGTGGAAGGCTTACTCCTGCTGTTGCAGCGATAGGTACTCTTCTTAAAATAAAACCTGTACTTCAAATTCAAGGCGGAAAACTTGATACCTACGCAAAGGTAATGAGTGTGCCTGCTGCAAAAATCAAAATGATTGCTGCAATCAAACATGACCTTGAAACAAGATTTGCAGACCTTACAGCAAAAGGCGAGATGTGCTTAGAAGTTGCATTTACCAACTGTCGTGACAAGGCGGAAGCCTTCAGGGAAGAGATTGAAAAGGAAATCCCTAATGTTGAAATGACCTTTGTTGACCCACTATCTTTAAGCGTTGCTTGCCATATCGGAAGTGGAGCTCTTGCTGTTGCATGTTCACGAAAATATATTTCTAAGACAAAAGGTAAAAAGTAACAAAAATGGCTAAAACCCTTTAAAATAATGGAAAGTAAGTAAAAATTTTTACTTACTTTTTTTATACGGTTCTTATAGTAAAAAACGGCTCTTTCCCTTTAAAATAAAGGGATATAGCGATTGTAAAAGTGCAAAAATTGTATTTTGAAAAGATTGAAAAATATTTTGAGTTTTTAAAATTATAATGTATAATCGGTGTGTATTTTGAATTTGAGATGAGGGACTATGAAGAAAGTTGTAATTATTACAGGAGCAAGCAGTGGTATTGGACTTGCCAGTGCAAAGTTGTTTTTACAAAAAGGCTACACTGTGTATGGAGTGGCACGTAATGAATACAAAAATGACGCATTTAAATGTTTCACCGCAGATGTTAATGACGCTGAAAAAATGAAAGAGATCATCAACAAAGTATATGAAGATGAAAAACGAATTGATGTGTTTGTAAATAATGCGGGCTTTGGACTGGGTGGCGAACTTGTTGAAACAAAAGCGGAGGATATTCAAAGGCTATTTTCAACAAATTTAACTTCGGTGGCGGTGAACACTGCGTTAGTTGGGAAAATTATGAAAGAACAACACTTTGGTAAAATAATCAACACTTGTTCGCTTTCGGCACTTTTCCCATTGCCATATCAAAGTGCATATAGTGCAAGCAAGGCGGGGATTGAGGTGTTGTCTAGAACAACGCGAGGGGAACTTAAACCATATGGAGTTTATGTTTCCACCATTCTACCAGGCGACGTAAATACAGGTTTTACTGATGCGAGGATAAAAGGAATTATTGACGATAAGAATGTTAATAAATCCATGCAGAAGTTTGAAAAGTATGAGCGTAACGGCATGAGCCCAGAAAAGGTGGCAAAGAAGATTGTTAAACTTGCCAAGAAGAAAAAGCCTCAGCCAAGAGTAAGTGTCGGGGCATTAAAGTTATTAATAATTTTGCAAAAAATATTGCCGATTAGGTTTTTGGATTGGCTTATTAGAATTATATATTGTTAAAGGAGAGGATAAAATGGATTTATTTCAAAAAACACAAACAAGACAAATGTATGATGAGGTGAAAGAAGCGGGTATATACCCTTACTTTCACAAATTGACTTCAGGTCAAGACACAGTGGTTGAGATGGAAGGTCATGAAACTATTATGATAGGTTCAAATAACTATCTTGGACTTACTTCTCACCCAGAGGTTATTAAGGCGGGTGTTGATACCCTTAAAAAGTATGGTTCAGGTTGTAGCGGTTCAAGATTCTTGAATGGTACACTTGACCTCCATGTTGAACTTGAAGCCGAACTTGCTAAGTTTTTACATAAAGAAGCGGTTATGACATTCAGTACTGGTTTCCAATCAAACCTCGGTATTATTAGTGCAATCGCAGGAAGAAATGATTACATCTTCTGTGATAAAGAAAACCATGCAAGTATTTATGATGGTTGCAGACTTAGTTATGCAAAAATGGTTAGATATGAGCATAGCGATATGACCGACCTTGAACGCAAACTTATGCAGGTGCCAAAAGATAAAGGTATCTTAATCGTTACTGATGGTGTGTTTAGTATGGGCGGAGACATTTGTCGCCTTCCAGAAATCGTTGCACTTGCAAAGAAATATGGTGCAAGGGTTATGGTAGACGACGCTCACGGGCTTGGTGTGCTTGGTGCTCATGGCCGTGGTACTGCCGAGCATTTTGGGCTTGAAGATGAAGTTGATATTATTATGGGTACATTCTCAAAGTCACTTGCAAGTATTGGTGGATATATGGCATCAACAAAACGTGTTGTTGATTATGTAAAACACACTTCAAGACCATATATTTTCTGTGCTAGTATTCCACCTGCATCTGTTGTGTGTGCTTTGCAGGCTCTTAAAATTTTGGAACGTGAACCACAGCGTGTTAAGGCTCTTCGCAATATCAGCGATTATATGAGAAGAGGGCTTAAAAACGCAGGCGTTAAGATTATTGATAGTGAAACACCTATTATCCCTATCTATACATATGATGACGCAAAAGCATTCACTGCTTGCAAACTTCTTTTAGAGCGTGGCGTATATGTAAATCCTGTTGTTACACCTGCAACCCCTCCAGGAATGGCTCTTCTTCGTACAAGTTACACAGCAACCCACACAGAGGAGCAAATGGATAAAGCAATCAAAGCAATCAAAGAAGTTTTAGATATCCTTGATGTTAAATAAAGATGTTGGCTAAAAGATTTGCTTACCGCAAATCTTTTTTGTTATAATGAACTGCGAAAGGATTACTTATGAAATTAAAGAAAAAGGGGTTTGTTAAATATTTTTTTAGTACATTTAAGCAAGGCAGATATTTATTATTAAAATATCTCGCTTCTGCTGTGCTTATGAGCGTGATTGCAATTTTAGCAAATCTTTTGGGCGTGGAAGAACTTACCTACCTAAATGCTTTTTTAGCAGTCAATTATTTTTCTACCATGATTGCTTTTGGGCTTAGTGGCTCTATGAATGTTTTTATCAACCAAAATATAAAATCCAAGCATAGTGTAAAGAGATTTGCAAACATGGGGCTTCAAATGAACTTCATTTTAATCTCTATTTTCACAATAATTTTGGTGTGCTTCCCACAGTTTATTATGGAGAATTTAGCAGGTTATCTGCCACAGGATTATACTTTTTATTATATTATGTGTGCCTATTTCTTCCTTTGTGGAATTAGTGGTTATGTTCAAGATATTTTAAGAGAATTGCAAGTTTACAAATCACAATTTATTAGCGATATTACTCCGCTTATAATAACCGTTGTTGGGTTTGTCGTTTTGTACTTTTCAGGAATCTACTATTTAAACTATATTGCTATTGTTTACATCGTAAGTGCAATAGTAGGGGTTGTGTTAGGTATCGTTTTACTTATGAAAAACAAAACCTACAAATTGAATATATTTTCATTTTCAAAGGTTAAATTTACAAAGAAACAATGGCTTATTGTGCTTGCAAATTTTGCAATAGAATTTATCTGGGAAATTGGTTATTTTGCAACAGCAACATTCCTATTAAGAATAAATGATGGCATATTTAATACTTACTCCTACCTAGAACAGGTTTTAGATATTGCTAATGGATTCTTGTTCGCCTATATAAATGTAACTTGTATACAAATCACAAGAAGCCTTGGGCGAAGCAGGTTTGATGATGCATACAAGCATGCAAAAAATTCTATTTATGGTGCACTTATAATCTGGGCAGGATATTTCATTATTAGTATGGCTCTGATTTATCCTATTGCTCTTGGTGCAAACGATGAATATTTTAATTTAATGTTCCTTGCAGTTCCTTGTTATGGTTTGATTCACTTGTTTAGATTTTTAACTTGGAATTTCGGTTCGTATATGCTACGCTTAGGTGGGAAAAATAAGGTCATGGTGATTATGGAGTGTTTAAGTACAGCGTGGCTTGTGGGAATATGTTTTCTTGTAATTTATCTGCCAGTTAACATCTTTCTTGCTTATTTTTTAATCACTGTGCCAGATATTATTTGCCTACCTATAGACTTCTTCATTTTTAAACGCAAAAAATGGATGGTAAATATTAATGACGACCCTAACTTGTTAAAAAACAAAGTTAAATGCGTTATCTTTGATTTTGACGATACTTTGTATTATGGTGTGAATTGGCATTTTTGGTATTCTATGGTGGGGTGTTGGTTCAATGAGCACTTTGCTTACATGAGTGAACAAGAAAGAAAAGCCCTTCTTAAAAAGTATAAGTGCAGATCTAGATTTGCGGCGGGGGGGGGACTTCGCCTTTCAGACGAAAAATTGTGTAAGATTTTGATTGATGTGGAAGGCTCTGCAACACCATGGCTTGACTATCGTGACAATCTTGACCTTGACCCTGCAGAAAAGAAAGGTAAAGCGATACCAAGGGCAGAACTTGAAAAGTTTGCCAAACTAGGTAAACTTTATATAGTTTCAAACTCAAGACTTTCAAACATTAAAAAGTCGGCCGAATTTTATAAGATAGACTTAAATATGTTTGAAAAGATTTATTCAAATGAATATAATTCAGCAGATACCAGTAAGACCCGATATCTTAAAGAGATTATGGAGGAAAATAATCTTAAACCTGAAAACATACTAATGATAGGTGACAGTAAGGCACATGATATTGCCCCAGCAAAGAAACTTAAAATGAATACATATAGATGCTTCCATGGGTTTACTTATAATGATGTTATGGATTAAAAAAAGATGCACTTTAAAAGTGTATCTTTTTTTATTTTATTTCAACCTCAATCACCTTTGGTGGTTTAGGAAGTTTCAGTTTGTTTTTTCTGCTAAATTTATATTTGTTTTTAAGTTTGTATTTGTTGTTATTCTTAATGGAAGGAGATGCGTTGCGAATTTTGTTTTTACGCTCAGAGGCTTCACGCAAGAAGAAACTTTCGCCAAGAGTTTCCTTAACAGAGGTGGAAAACACAAAACTGTTTGGGTCGGCCTCTTTAATAATACTTTTCATAGCAGGGGCTTGTTCGTTTGTTACAAGGCAGAGAAGCATTCTTTTTTCTTTGTTTGAAAATGCACCTTCGACATTAAGTCTTGTTACCCCTCTGTGGAATGTGTTTAATATTTTTTCGGAAACCTCTTTATCTTTATCGCAGATAATGTAGAATGCACGCACTGATTTAGAACCATCAAGCACCATATCGGTTGCTTTTGCGTTTATGAAAATGCCAATCATGGCGTAGAAACCAAGTGCAACTCCATTGATTATCATGCTTAGGACAACTATGACAGCACCAACTATAAATCCGCAGTAGCCAGTCTTTATTTTTGGAAAATATTTGTTTAATATGACGGCAACAATATCGCTTCCGCCAGTAGAGCCACCAGCCCTAAATACAATTCCACAGCCAGTACCTGCCAACGCTCCACCAATGATTGCTTGAAGGAGAGGTTCGTCAGAGATGATAATAAGAGGGGGGATTGTGGCGAACTCTGATGCAAGGGTAAAAGCCCCAATTCCTACAAGAGTTAAAACTCCGAATCTCCATCCGAATAATTTAAGTGAGATTACAAACAGGAACACGTTTATAATCAAGTAGATAATAGAGGCTGATATATTTATATTAGCCCATGAAAGTAATGTGGAAATAATTGTAGAAAGCCCCATAAATCCACTTGGTGTGATAGAGTTAGGAGTATAAAAACAGTTGTAGGCTGCACCCATAACAAAACAGCCCGCTATAATTGTGATTATCTGAAAAGCAAACTTTAAATATTTATTTGATTTAATTTTTTTCATAAAATTTTCCTCATTGAAATTTTATACGAAAAACCTATAAAAACCAAACATTTTAGGGTGTTTTGTGGAATTTGAAACAAATTATTTTTAAGAATTGACAACCTTAGATAAAAGGGTGTATAGTTTTAATATGAAATGTGCTTTAATTTATAACCCAAACAGTGGACGTGCTAAGCAGGAGCGTAGCAAGGATTATGTTGTTAAAAAGTTGAGAATGAAATTTGAAGAGGTTGATGTTTATCCTACTCAATATCCAAAGCACGCTACTATTCTTGCAAGTGAGGCGTGTGGTAAATATGATACTTTGGTGGTTATAGGTGGTGACGGTACACTTAACGAAGTAATAAATGGTATTGCAGAAAAAAACAACGCCCCCACACTTGCATATATCCCCCATGGGACAGTAAATGATGTTGGTCATTCGCTTAAAATCCCTAGAAACATCAAGGGTGCAGTCAAAGTTATTTTAAGTGGAAAAACATATATGCATGACATTTTTAAAGTGAACGATAAGTATGGCATATATGTTTGTTGTGCGGGGCTATTTACTGAAACGAGTTATGCAACAGAGCAAAGGCATAAAAAGCGTGCAGGTAAACTGGCATATTTCTTTCATGGACTTAAAAAGGTATTCACAACAGATAGTATGGATATGAAAGTGTTGTTTGAAGGCGGAGAGTTGAAGGGTAAATTTGCTTTTATGCTTGTGCTTAATTCACGCAATGTGGCAGGCTTTGGAATTAATAGAAAAGCAAAACTTGACGATGGGAAATTGGATATTCTTTTGATTCCTGAAAATCGAAAAATTGTTTCTTTAAAAGGGATTGCAAAAGTGTTTTCTCTTTTTGTGCTAGGCTTTAAAAGGCAAGGGTATCGCTTGCGACTATCAAATTTTTCAGTTGAAACTTCTGCTTGCCAGACTATAAATATTGATGGTGAAAAAGCTTTTAATGGAGGATTTAATCTAGAAGTTATAAGGCAAGGTGTAAAGATTATAGTGCCACAAAAATTTAAAAAATAAAATTGAATAAAAGAAGCCCCTTTTGCGAAAACTAATGAAGGAGGCTTTTTATGAATTTTAACCCTTTTTTAGAAAAACCAAAGAAACTTGAAGCGTGTGTGATGAGTTGGAAAGATTTATCTCCAAAACCTTATGATAAAAACGAAGTAGACCCTTATACAAGGGTTCGTTGTATTTTAATGAATGGTACTGAGTACGAAGCGGTGTGGTCGAAGCATCACTTTAATCGTCATTGTGCTGATAATGATGTAAGGCGTAGCGTTGGCATGATTCGCAATATGGAGCAACAACAGCAAAAACTTATTGCCGCTCTTAAACCTATGGATGAAGATATTCTTGAAACCACAATCGGTTACGAACAACTTGCCGTAGACCTTACTGCAATCTTAGGTGCGAGGGCAAAGGACAAGCACGTCAAAGACGCATTAGACTTTGCACTTCTTGAAGATTTCGACCACCTTTATAGATACGCAAACCTTTTAGAAACTGACTTTGGGGAGCATGCTGAAAAGTATGTTGGTGACTATACTGAAATTATGCCTGGCAGGCCAACAATCGCTCATCATAGACATCCATATGACAACATTAAACAGGCAATTTGCAACAAGACTGCCGATCCAATAACCAAACTTGATGTTTCTATCATCACGGCTGCCGAACAACAAACAATGAATTATTATATGAACTTGGGGGCTTTCTATAAAAACAAAATAGGACGTGAACTTTATACAGAAATCGCAATGGTGGAAGAGGAGCATGTTTCGCAGTATGGCAGTTTGATTGACCCTACCTGCTCTATGTGCGAAAATATGTTGATGCATGAGTATATTGAAAGTTATATATACTTTTCTATGCTTAACGATGAAACTGATAAGAATATCAAGAAAATCTGGGAAAGACTTTTCGAGCAAGAACTTACACATCTTCATGAAGCACTTAAACTTCTTCGCAAATATGAAAAGAAAGATTGGAGCGATGTTATTCCAAATGGAACATATCCAGAACTTATCAGTTTCCATTCAATGAAAGATTATGTTCGTGGAGTGCTTGGCAAAACAGTGACTCTTACTGGGGATAGAGAAAAATATATCGATGTTAAGAAACTTGATGACAAAGCAAACTTCTTTAAATATCAAGATAAGGTTAATACAAAGCCAGCAGAGGAAGCAGGGCATGTTGTAATTGAAAACCATACTGCACGCTTTGGCGAAGATTACCGAGTGCAAGATAAGGAACATCCTGTTAAACTTCTTCGTGACCGCAAAAAAGACAACTTTACACTTGGTAGAACAAAATAGAAAAACACCCGCTAAATGCGGGTGTTTTTTGTTGTCATTTTGGCAGATGATTTCAGTAGACTGCTTCTAGGCAGTTAACGGCCACCACAGCCGCCACCGCCACCGCCGCCACCAGACGAACCACCGCCACCTCCGCCAGAGCCGCCACCGCCAGACGATGAGCGTCCGCCAGCCGAGCCCATAGAGTGGCTAAGTGTATGGCAGAAGGTTACATAAGTAACCCCGTTAAGATATTCAGGTTCAGCCATATGAAGTGCTTTAAATTTCTTTTCCATTTTTCTAGTAATGCCAAGTGCGTAGCAATATGGTAAAATGTTGTAGTAATATTCAGGGTCTTCTGCAATCAACATTTCAAGTTTTTGCACCTCTGCTTTAACAAGGAAGTTTCTAAATCCTAAAATTTTATCGCGGTAAGATTTTTCTTCTTTGGTAAAGGCACGAACAAATTTTGCACTATAATTGCCAAGAAGGAACAGTACAAGTACGATCCATATAACATTAAAGATATCATAAGAATAATTAAACCAGTTAAATGCTATAGCCAGTGGCATTCCGCCAAAGCCACCACACCAAATTATTTTAAACCAGAATGGCATAGGTACATAAGTGAAAACCATAATAGCAATAATAGGGAATATTGATATAAATATCATTGGGATAATTGACACTGAAAGGAAGATAGTGCTCCAAAGCAAGAAGCAGAGGATTGGAAGTATTGCTAGTAGATGTATAGCAAGCCTTAGCAAAGAAATCTTCTTTGTTTTTTCTGGTGGCTTATGATAAAGCACTTTTACAGCGGAGGAAAGAGAAGCGTCATATTTATATTTTTGTTTTCTAGTATCGTATATGTTCCTATTTTTAAAGAGTGCGTTAAAATAATCTTTTTCATATTCTTTAGAGCCATCAAGCCCTTCGTTTGTATCAAACGGGTAATCTTTTAATTTGTGTAAGATAATATGATTTCTGCTTTTGGTTTCAATTCTAACAAGCCCTAAACTTGCCCAATGAATTATAAGAGAGGCAAAGTCTTTTTTGTTTATATCTCCACGATAACACCAAGCAACGTCCATAGGTGAGAAGTTTTTAGGAGGGTAGAACTCTGGTGTAATTACCCCTTTCTTTACATAGCGTGAAAAGAACAAGATAAGTGGAATTGCAATTAAAGATATGATTGAAAATATGAAAACAAAGTAATAAAATCCGCTTGGGGTGAAACTTGTGTCAAAATAATCTTCAGGTAAGATAAGTTGCATTGTTATCCCGCGTTTAGCCCCAATCTTTCCGTTATAACTGCAAGAGATTGTATACGTGTCGGGATCGTATTGCATGTGGACAGTATTACTTGAAATTGCCTGCATGTTGTTGGTGCGGAAGGAAAGAACTCTGTCTATGTCTTCACCATTAAGGAAGTCGCTTGGAAGGGTAATGCTTGCAGAGAATTTACTTACAGCACTTCTAAAACCATAATCCATAATGTCAAAGGTGAAATCATCAAAGTCGTTTATGAAGTCCTCACCCATGTCATAAAGATAGTTTATTTTGTAAACATGTTGACCAACCTTATAGTCATAATCTTTACCTGTGTTGATATAGTAGTAGTCGCCTTCTTCTTCCACAAAGTGATATTCTGGCAGATCGTCCATGGTAAGTGAAACAAGTTCAAGTTTATTGATGGTTTTGGTAACATATTCTTTGCCGTTAACAATGCGGGTGATTTTATTCGCTTTGGAAATGTTACGTGAAAGCCCAACATTGATATTGTCAAAAAGGTAGGTGACGGTGATAATCTCTGTAATATCGCAGACCTTGTTTTCGTTTATCTTGATAATTTTTTCCACCGAATCGTATTGCACATTTTCATCTTTAATGGAATCTGCACTTGTTGCTGGCTGTACTGATAGTGAAGAGTATAAAAAACTTCCACCAAAAGTAAATATGGCTACAAATAATAAAACTAAAATAGATAGATACTTTTTACTTCTTTTCATTTTAACCCTCGCTTATTATTTTATCATAATCAAATCTAATTGTAAACCTACTTTACATAAATGACAAAAAATGCTAAAATATTATAGTAATAAAGGAGGATAAAATAGCACAAGATAAGCACACTAATTTCTAAGAGGTGAAAATTATGCTTAAACTGCTATTTGTAATTTTAACTATGCCAATAATTTTATGTTCAGAAACTGTATCTTTGCCACAATATTTTCCACAAGCGGAAAGTATGAAGGGGTATAATAATGGGTTGGAAATTGTAATCACTGAAGAGCAAGAAGATGAAATCCAAAAACTTTTGTCAGAAGCACTTTTAGGTTCAAGGGATATGCCTGCCTATGGGGTGAGTTTGCATAACGAAACGTTGAAGGCAATGCAAGAGGGAATATGGATTGAGTTTAAGTTTGCCGAAACCACTGAGTTTGAAGGGATGCCATTTGACAGCCTTTTAATCCACCTTGAAAAGGATACTGGTGGGGTTAATATCATAAGGCAGTACGAGGGGCTTTATGACGGCAGATGTTTCTATCTTGACTTAGAGCACAATTTTAATGATTTGTATGATTACCTTGCACTTCTTGACACCTATGCTGTTGAAGAGCAGGCATCTAATAATGTTGATACTGAAAGCACAAATGCGGAAATTCCATCAGTGCCACATAATAAAGAAGAAAAACCAAAAGTGATATAAGGGCAGTAAAGCCCTTTTTTCATAGAAAAATAATGAAAAGTTTTTAAAATTTATTGACAGACGACAAAGTTTTATATATACTTTAAGAGCATGGCAGCTTAGCTCAGCTGGCTAGAGCGCATGATTCATACTCATGAGGTCACTGGTTCGATCCCAGTAGCTGCTACCAGATTAAAATGAAGGAAGCCTTTTCGGGCTTCCTTTTTTTGTAACATTTTTTAAACTGCCTGCTTATATATTATCATGTTTTATTTCAACAAGAGGGTGGTTTCCGCCGAAAAGATTTATGATAATTTAAGTGTATTTAAAGGTCGAAAACTTTGTGCTATGGTTAAGGCAAATGCTTATGGCTTTGGCGTGGAAGAAATGGTTAAACTGTTATCTCCACATGTTGAGTACTTTGGCGTGGCAAGTGTTGAAGAGGGGGTGCAGGTTCGTGAGTTGGACTCTGACCGCAAGATTCTTTTGGTTGGCAAAAATTACGATTCTTACATCTGTAAAGCAAACAATATCTCTTATGCGGTATGCAATGTGACGGACGCCCTTTATGCTTGCAAAGGCAGTGACGTGCATTTGAAAATTGACAGCGGTATGCATAGGCTTGGCTTTAATAACACCGAAGAGTTTTTGACGGCGATTTCAATCTTGCGTGACAAAGAGGTGAATATTGAGGGGGTATATACTCACTTTGCAACCCTTGATTGTGACGACGATTATTTTCACTTTCAATATGATAACTTTAAAAAGTTTTTAGAGGTTCTGCCAAAAGATTTAAATCCACTTATCCATGTTGGCGGAAGTTGGGCACTTGCCAAAGATATTCCTGAGGCGGGTATGCTTCGTATAGGTAAGGGGATTTATCATGGGGCTATTAATATAGAAAGTCGCGTTATCCGAGTGTTTGATATTGAAGAGGGCGATAGGGTTGGCTATGCAAACAGTTTTATTGCTAAAAAGAAAATGAGGGTGGGTATTGTTCCTGTCGGCTATGCAGACGGGCTTAAACGTATGCTTGCAAACAGGTATAGTGTGCTGGTAGGCGACACCAAATGTAAAATTGTTGGCAACATATGTATGGATATGTTTGCTGTGGATTTAAGCAAAGTAAACGCCATAGAGGGAAGCGGTGTCACCATACTTTATGATGAGTCTCTTGCTGCAAAGAAACTCAAATCTTCCTCTTATGAGGTTACAACAAATTTCAATCATTTACGTGGTAAAACAGTGATTAATTGATTTAATCGCTGTTTTTTTACTTTGAAAAACAATGCAACTATTGTATAATAAAGTCAAGGAGATTATTATGTTATACGATGATATCAAAAAAGCAAATGTTGAAGCAATGAAAGCAAAAGATGTAACAGCAAGAGGTATTTACAGCGTTGTTCTTAATAAACTTATGCTTGAAACTATAAGAAAGCGTGAAAAGGGCGAAGAGGTTGTTGATGCTGATGTTGTTAACATTTTGCAAAAAACTATAAAGGAACTTGCTGAAGAGGCTGAAAATTATGCAAAAGCAGGCAATCCTAGTGAGGCAGAAAAGATTAAAACTCAAATCAGCATTATTGAAAAATTCTTACCTGCAATGCTTAGCGAAGCGGAAATTAAAAAGATAATTCTTTCACTTCCAGAGCATAGCGTGCCAACAGTGATGAAACATTTTAAAGCAAACTATAATGGTAAGTGCGATATGCGACTTGTACAACAGGTTTTAAAGGAACTTAACTAATGAAGGTTTTTGCAATAAGCGACCTGCACTTATCCATAAACAACCCTAAGCCGATGAATATCTTTGGGCCTGCATGGGATAACTATGTAGAAAATATTATTTCGCAATGGAAAGAAAAGGTAAGCGAAGAAGATATAGTCCTTATGGCGGGGGATTTTTCATGGGCTATGCAACTTAACGATACAAAAAAAGATTTTGAACTGTTAGAAAATTTGCCTGGCAAGAAAATTATAATTAGGGGCAATCATGACTATTGGTGGAAAAGTATTTCTGCGGTGCGTGCATTTTTGCCAAACGGTTTCTATGCAATTCAGAATGACGCAATCAAATTTGGAAACCTTATTATATGTGGTACTCGTGGTTGGACTGTGCCAGAAAGACCAGAAAAGCAAACCCCAGAAGATGAAAAGATTTTTAAGCGTGAGGTAATCAGGTTGGCTCTTACCCTTAAAGAGGCATCAGCAAAAAAAGAAGAGGGGGATAAGGTGATTTGTATGATGCACTATCCGCCGGTAAATTTTAGGCGTGAAGATAGTGAGTTTTCAAAACTCCTTAAAGAGTATAATGTTGACGCTGTTATTTTCGGGCATTTGCACGGATACAAAAACGCCCAACTTAAATTTTTTAAAGATGATATTCCTTACTATCTTACCTCTTGTGACCTTACTGGGAACAATATCACTTTAATTGAAGAGGTTTAATTGCTATTATTTTAGGTAAGAATTAAATTATAAAAAGATTGACAAAAAAGGTAAGTTATTGTAAACTTAATCAATCTAAAAACTAGCGTGTGGAGTAAATAATGAAAAAGAAAAACAAAAAGATTTTAAAAATATTAAGCGTTGCAGTTCTTTCTATGTTTGCTTTTACTGGTTGTGCCACTGTAAGCAATATTCAAAATGACTATAGCGAACTTATTTTTAATGGTGGACAGGCCGTGCAGGTGGGCGATTATCTTTATTATGGAAATGGTTATACCGCAGTAGGAAGTTCTGCCACAGATTTTGCATATGATGCAAGTGCAAATGTGTCATACATGAACAGAATCAACCTTACAAACAATTTTGGCAAACCTCTTGATGCACAAAAAGACACCGAAAAGGTAAACTCAAAAGTAATTGGTTATGAAAATCAATATATGTTTGTGCTTGGCGACTTTGTATATTACACTTCTGCCAACACTCACAAAACCAGCAGTCTTGAAAATGCTTATAACCTTGTATCATTTTTCAGATGCAGACTTAATGGTGATAATGTTGAAGAGTTTTATACAACAAGCACCTTTGATTCTTCTAAAAGTGAACTGAGGGTATTAAAAGGCTACGATAACAATTACTACTTTATTATTTTTGATGGCTCAGAACTTTCTTCAATTAGACTTGGCTCTTCTTTAGGCGGAAGAGAGGTTATTGCCACTGACGTGCAAAGCCTTGCAATGCCAAACGAGAATGATGAATATAGTTATAAACAAATTCTTTATACAGTAAATAAAACTGAAGAAGGTACAACATCATCATCTTCTTCAACCAAAGAAGTTGAAGTGTATAGTTATGATTATTCAACAAACAAAAAGACTAAAGCAATTTCAGCGGCTACGGGGACTAAGTTTGTAGGTAGACAAGGGGATATTGTTTTTTATACAAACTCAACAAACACAATTGCACCTCCAACCTATTATAAGAATTTAGCAAATTCTAGCCTTATTTTCTCTGGAAATGGAAATGAACTTTTCTATGACAGGGCAGACATTAAAGATATTCAGTCTATTTCAGTTGGCGACTCTGTTTCAGAAGGATATATCTTTGTGGGTGGAACTAGCAGTTCTGTTATGTATAGAAATGAGAGGACAAAGCAGGTGGATGATAAACCACTTATTGAAAAGGACAACTACACCGACCTTCTCTTTATAGACGGCGATTATATTTACTATTCAAACTCAACTGGTATTTATAGAATCAGTGTTAAAAACAAACAGCCAGAAACAGTGGTTGAAATGACAGAGATTGTATCAGGAAAATATGCATATTCAAACAATTATATCTACTTCTATGCAAAACTTGAAAATGACGAAAATGACGAAAAGACCTATGAAGAAGACAACAATTACTATATGTATCGTGTTCATAAAGAAGGCACTGGTGGATATCAAATAATCTCAAATTTCACACGTGTGGAAGTTAAAGAAGACTAATTGAATTTAGGCAATTACGACATTCGACAAATATCATTAAAAAACGTCATAATACGAGGCTACTCGCCCCCTATTATGATTTTTTTTGTAATATTTTTGTGCTATCTTTGTATTGTTCCTATTTTTTAAGAAAAAGTAGCGGAATTTACTAAAAGGAGCAATAAAATGGAAAAACAAAAAATTTATTTGGCTGATTCAGAAGATGATGTGCTTGCCTCATATTTCAAGACAAGCGAAAGATACTCGCTTGTTGGTATGAGTGCTGATGGCAATGAGGTGTTAAAAGATGTTCTACTTTTAAAACCCGACTTTTTAGTTATGGAAGTTATGCTTGCAGGCATGGATGGATTTATGGTTATGGAAAACCTTAAAAAAGAAATGAAAGAAAATATGCCTAAAATTGTATTTATCTCCAACCTATCTCACAGCGGGTTTGTTTCAAAGGCAATTAAGGAGGGTGCAAGTTATTTTATGGTTAAACCTGTATCACCTGAAAACTTAGAGCAAAGATTGAAGGATTTGGCAAGGTCAAAAACATCTACTCAAGAAAGTGGCGAAAAACAACTGGAAGAGAAGATTTCAAATATCTTTATTAGCATTGGAATCCCAGCCCATATTAAAGGCTATCAATTTTTAAGAGAGGCGGTTAAACTTGCGGTGGAAGAGCCAGAGATTATAGGTTCAATTACAAAACGACTTTATCCAACCATTGCTGAAAGATTTGACACAAGTTCAAGCAAGGTTGAAAGAGGAATGCGTCATGCGATTGAAGTCGCTTGGAACAGGGGTAAGATAGAAAACATCAATTCATTATTTGGGCTTAAAATTTATAACAGCAATGAAAAACCAACTAATGGTGAACTTATTGCCCTTATTGCTGACAAAATGATAATGGAAGGATAGGCATACGGATAAATTTGTATTTTTAAGTAGTTGCTTAAAATGTTTAAATAGATTATTATATATGTATGTTAAGGTTTATAAACTTGAAAGAGGGTAGTCCTACCGTAGACTATGCACTTGCCATTGTTGAAATCGAAATTGAAAATGCAAAGAAAGAAGGGTGTTCTTGCATTAAGGTTTTGCATGGATATGGTTCGCATGGTAAGGGCGGGGCTATTTTACTTGCTTTACGTAGACGACTTCAAGTTTTGTGTAAGCAAGGAAAGATTACCGACTTTTTTGCAGGTGATGAGTGGAATATATTTTCGCCACGTACAATGGCTATTCTTAACAAGGATAAGTCTGTTGTCGGCGATGAAGATTTAAATAAAACTAATCCCGGCATAACAATCATCTATGTCTAAATTATTTGTTTTACATATTAAACTGTATATTGTATAATAGAAATATGATTTGTAACCAATGCCCTAGGAAATGCAATATTGACCGCAAGCAAGCAAAAGGCTTTTGTAATGAGGGACAAAATATACGCATTTCTAAAATAATAGAAAATTTTGAATGGGAAGAGCCTTGTATAAGTGGAAAGAAAGGGACTCTTGCCATTTTCTTTTCTGGATGTAACCTGCGTTGCAACTTTTGCCAAAATTATGAAATTTCTCATATAGGAAAGGGGCAAGAATATAGCAAAGAAGAGTTCTTAAAACTTTTAAGAAGTTTTGATTATTCAAAATTTGATAGTGTAGATTTCATCACACCGTCACAATTCTCGTTGCAGATATTGGCTGCTTTAAGAGAAGTTGAAATCCCTGTGCCTATCGTGTGGAACAGTAATGGTTATGAAAGTGAAGCCGTTATTGAAGCTATCTCAAAATATATCGATGTGTTTTTGGTGGATTTTAAGTTTTATGATAAAGGGTTATCGCGAACCTTGTCTAGTGCTGACAATTACTTTGAAGTGGCTTCAAAGGTTGTTAAACTTATGAGTAAATTAAAGCCCAACAAGGTGGCGGATGATTTACTTAAACAAGGCGTTGTTATTAGGCATTTAATTTTGCCAGGGCAGGTAAAGGATAGTATAAAGATTTTAGACTATATTCATAATAATATTAAAGATCCGATTATTAGCCTTATGAGTCAGTTTACTCCGAATGGTAGAGGGGAACTTAATAGAAAAATTACCCCATTAGAATATAAAACCGTGCTTGCTCATGCGGAAAGACTGGGGCTATCAAATGGATATTTTCAAGAGTTTACAAGTGCTGACACCTGTTTTATTCCAAAATTTTAAATTTTAATTTGACAAGAGGGGATAACTCTTGATAAAATAAATCAAGAGGTTGAAAATGGATATATATAGCAAGGCTCTTAAAAGAAGAATAGTAAAAACAAGATTGGTGGGAATTCTTAGTGCCATTCTTGCAACATTGTGTGTTTTCTTTTACTATTTTAATGTGCTTGATCATTGGGTTTGCATAATAATGTTAAGTTATTCTATGGCAATATCTTTTACCTTAAATTCTTCATATCAGGATATAAATGGTGCTTTGCATTGGAGTAAATTCAGTTTGCTTTTTGCAGTAGTTTTCTTTGTTGCAACATTAGCGTTAATTATATATGCTTTTGCGTCAGGTAATATAAGGTTTTAAAAAAAACACTTTGCATATGCAAAGTGTTTTTTTATCTAATACCTTCAACGCGGGAGATATAGTATAGGGCGTTCCCTTTTTCACGTGAGAAAGTCATTTCTCCAGTTTTAGTGTCGGTGTCATAATATCCCGCGAAGTTTACAACCAACTTGTTTTTTGTAGCAGGTATGGTTACCTTTAAAAACCAAAAGTTGTTAAGCCCTATACTTGCATTGTGAAGTGTAATGTCGGTATATTTACGAGCATGAAAGTATGAAATTGCCACTGCATCGTTTTTGTTTAATACCCCATATACGATAAGGCGTTTGTAAATGGAAAGATCCTCTGAAAATTGATTTCCACCAACCATACCGCTTGTAAAACCACGGTTTATTGCGGCATCTTCACTATTCATGTCATAAATAACATCAACGATTTCTCCTGAAGAGCCAGAAGAACTTCCGCCTATTTGGCTTCTCAACTCTTCTATTTGAGAGTTCAGGTTTGCTTCCAGAGTGGATATGGTTGTATTTGTAAAATCATCTCTTGCACGCAACTCTTCTGTAATTTGGTTGAGTGATGTGATATTGTTATTAACCTCTGCTAACTCTAGGGTATTAGCATTGACTTGGGTTTTAAGACTGTTTATTTCCGTGGACGAGCCTCCACCTTGATGATTTAAAGAAGGTATGGTGACTTTTGCTAAGTACCATACCTCTTTTTTTAATTGCTCCATAGCGGTGTTTAACTGTTCTAATTCCTGCATGTTTAACTCCTTTTTAGCAAGTTTAACATGCGTTTTTACAATATTCAACTATTACTGCCGTTTTGTTTTCTTCATAAATAACAACAGGAAAATTATTGTTAAACAGGAGGCGATAACAACTATTCCAGTGATAAGCCCAGCATTTACACCATATGGTGCGATGTCAGCGGTAAGCATATATCCGTAAAACAATGAGCCATCTTCAAGTACAATCGCAACAGCATTATATTCTTCCTTATTGTTGTAACCATTGTAGAGGTAAATTTCATGACCCTCATTTGCTGTAAATGTAGTTTCTTGTTTGTCTAAGTCATATATCTTGCTATTATTTTTCAATATATATCCGTTAAACACAGGATATACTTCTTGCCCGATTTCATTATATGTTACATAGTAACGATAGACATATCCACCATTTTCTATGCCATCAAGTTTAACTTTAATAAAATCTAAACCATTGTCATCTTCCACAACTTCCAACTTGTCACCATGTGTAAGAACGATTTTTTCACCATTGATTGAGATAGGTGAACCAAAACTTGCATCTTCATAAACATAACAGGTGGAAGCGACTACGGAAACCTTTGCGGTGTCCGCGGAAGTAAACCCAGAAAATAGCATTATAAAACACATTAAAAATCTCATAAATATAGTATTAACAAAAAATAGAGATTTGTCAAGAGGATTGAGTGTTAAGTGTACTATTCTTTTCTATCGACAAATAAAATACAAAAGGAGATTTTCTATGTTTATAACAATAAAGAAGAGGGCAATTATTGTCGTTTTGTTGTGCATCCTTGCGATAGGTGCGTTTTGTGCATCATATTACCCAATCAAAGCCAGCACCTCGCCAAAACCCTTGCACACCATTGTGATTGATGCGGGGCATGGCGGGGCTGATGTCAAGTTAGGACAGTATTATTTTTAAAAAAAATAAAGAAAAAGGTGCACAAATTTAAGGTGCACCTTTTATCTTTTACTGTAACCAATATCTATCAGTTGTTTCATCCCAAATGTCTTTTAAAAGTTTTCCATCAATTTTGGCATTGTTTTTAAAGTCCTCTTTTGTTTTAAATAGAAACTTTTCTCGTGTCTTTGAATTATAAAGTTGAATATCAACATTATTTTTGCTTCTTCCTACAAGTTCAACTGCATAGTATATTCCTTTGTATTCAAACTGTGTTTCACTATAAATAAACAAAGATTCAATAAATTCGTCAAGATTAGGTTCAAAAGACTTTCCTTCTTTATAGAGTTGTCTAGCCTTATTTAAAGAAATTAAATTGGGATAGGCAACTCTGTCAGGGTGTTCAACATTCCAATAGCAATTATTCCATCCGCAATACACACACTTGCACTGTTCATAGACATCTTTTTTTACTATTTTTCCGCAAACTTCACAAGGCTTATCAAAAATTTCATCGTATATACTTTTATTTTTCATTTCTTACTCCTTTTAACAAAAATCTGTATTTGTTTTTGTACCATTTGGCCCCTCATAAGCAAATCTGTATGGAGGTTTAGTCCAATCCCAATAGTGGTCATGAGGCCATTCATGCTCTCCACTGCCGTGAGACCAATCTCTGTCCCAGATGGCTTTACCATCAGGACCATACTAACGCTGTTGAATCAAGTTCCCATTTTTGTCGTATAAGTCAATTCTTGTGTTTGGAGCCCCTGTCGTCTTTAAATCGCCGATTCTGCCCACTTGTGAACTTATTCCGCCACTAGGCTTACACATTCCCATTATAACACCTCCTGTGGCAAAAGTTCAAAGACTTTTGAAAGGGTTTCGCCGCCAATTCCTATAAGTTTGAAATAGAATTGTTTTCCAATAAAATTTTTTACTTTAAATTCTGTTTTGAATAGCCCAGCGGTGTGATGTTTTGTTTTTAGTTTTTTTCCATCTAAATACCACTCAATTTTATCCGCGAATAAAGACTTAACCTGTATAATTCCTTGATAATTATCAACTTCGATATATACAATTTTGGGCGAACCGATTATATTGTCATTTCTTTTTATTTCAAACATACTTTTTGTATCATTATACGAAAGTTTATCCCATTCAACATTTTCATAAGAATTTTTAATCAACGGAATATTGTTTTGTTTTACTTCAATTCCGCTCCCGCCGAATTCTTCTAAATCGGCAATTATCTTCCAACGAAAAATTTTGTTTCTTTCTTCATATTCAAGTAATGCTTTGTTAAGATGAGATGCGAACTGCATTTCAGTTGCTTTATTTACTTTCATAAAGTGTTTTTCTGCCTCTTCGCCAAAACCAAGCCTGACGGAATTTTTAAAATGTTTTACTCCATGGCAACGCGAACATATTGCTTTGATATATTTTAAAGTTTGTGTTTTCTTTTTTACATCAAAGTCCCATTCTTCATGCACATCAAGGTCGTCGGTTTTGTATCCGCAGATTTCACATTGGCCATTTGCTCTGTTTAATGCAAAATTTCGTAATTTGTCCCAATCTTTCTTAGATAGAGTTTTACTAAAATCATTATTCCAAGCACCTTTTGGGAGCATATTTATTGTTAGTTTTAATTCTTCCATAATTTGCTCCTATATTTCGGGATATAACTCGCCAGCGAGTTTCTTTTTCATAAATTCGGCAAGTCCAATTTTTTTGATAAGTTCTTCGCTGTTGAATGGGTCAATTGCTTTAATATTTCCTTTCATTTCGTCAAAGGGAGTGCCATAACAAATAATTGCACTTGGTTTGATTTTTTCCATCATAATTTCATAGCCTTCCATGAAGCCTTTTTTATTATCTTCTCTTGTGTAAGTAGAAACTGCTACGACAGAGCCTTCTTCAACACCATCACAAAAGAAATCAAAACAGCTATATGTGCCCCACGAAATTGTTGGTATAACAAGCATTCCTTGCTTTTGCCAAAATGCACCACACCAACGGTTTCTAAAGACACTGTCAATTTGTCTTGCAAGTGGCATGTCTTTATATGTGCTAAATTCAGGCGTAAGTAAGGCATAGTATTGGTCTAATTTTTCAAGTGCTTGCTCTGGTTTTTCATAGACATTTTCAAAATTCCAGTCGTAGGTAAAAAAGTGTATTGTTTTGTTCTGATTTTCTTCATCGTTTGCTTTTGTTTTTAGATAACTTAATAGTTCTATCTTATCAATATCAATTTTCTGTTTCTTGATAAGCGGCATTCCGTATTTGCCACTTTTTTCAAACTCGTTTCTTACAAGTTTCTGTTTCTTTTTTCGCTTTTCTTCTTCATAGTCAGTTTTATTGTCTGCAACAGAAAAAAGCGAACTTAATTGTTCGTTTTTTATCATTTTTCCTCCTTTAATTTTGAGTATACAAAAATGATATCATGTAAAAAATTGTATTTTCAATGTTTGCTGACAATTTTTGGTGATAAATTTCTGTTTTTACAAATAAAATACAAAAGGAGATTTTCTATGTTTATAACAATAAATAGAAGGACAATTATTGCTATTTTAATTTGTGTATTGATTGTTGGTGGAGTGTGTGGAACATATTTCGGGGTGCGGGCAAGTGCCTCTCCTAAGCCTATTCATACCATTGTGATTGACGCTGGGCATGGCGGAATAGACGGTGGAGCGGTAGGTAAGGTTACAGGAGTGGATGAAAGCCACATCAATCTTGAATATGCACAGACGTTAAAAGCCCTTTGTGAGAATTTTGGTATAGGTGTAACTATGACTAGGTCGGATATGAATGGGCTTTATGATGTTACTGCTTCTAACAAAAAACGTAGCGATATGGAAAGACGTAGACAGATTATTGAAAGTAGCAATGCCGACCTTGTAGTGAGTATTCATATGAATAGTTATCCGCTTCCTTCGGCACATGGGGCTCAGGTGTTTTATGCCCAAGGTGCAGGGTCTGGGAAACGACTTGCTGACCTTGTACAAACTGAAATTGTAAGGGCTATTCCGTCAGCACGTAAAACTAGCTCAGTAGGCGATTATTATATGTTAAACTGCACCGAGAAACCAAGCATCATTGTGGAATGTGGGTTTTTGTCTAATCCAGAGGAAGAGAAAATGCTTGTGTCAGAGGAGTATCGCACCACACTTTGTTACAGTATTTTGTCTGGGATTTTACAATACTACGATATGTAGTATTGAAAGAATCCTCAACTACTGTTGAGGATTCTTTCTCTTTTTTATAATATGAATAATAAGCTTGAAGATGAAAGCGAATAACATTAGACCTAAGAAAACATAAAGTATGATGGTTGTTGCATATGGAAACAGTGTGCAGATTAGTGTAACAATAAGTCCACAAGTTAAGTTGCCCGCAATTACTGCTATACAGCTTTGCCAGAAATTTAATCCAAGCAAGACGGCAAAGCAAGTGCCTGTCCATACTCCTGTTAATGGTACAGGAAATGCAACAAACAAAAATACCACTAGCATTCTAGACAATATAGAGCGTTTTTTATTTTCAACCTTTTCAGATAGTTTTTGGCTTTTAATTTTAATTCCTTCGGTGAAGAAATTGATTATTGCATGAAAAAACTTGTATTTATCAAGCCATCTTACAATAGGTTTGAAAACTAGGGCGAGAAATGGAACTACGATTATGCTTCCACAAAAGGCAACCAAAAATGACATCCAAGGGGAAAGGGCATTTTCTGCCCAGAATGAAATGCTCATTCCAAAGGGGATTGCTCCTTTAAGTTCGATTAAAGGAATTATAGCAATTAAAAGGGTGGCAAGCCAAGCATTGTCTCCAAATATATTTACAAAAAATTGGGAAATTATTTCAGTCATTAATTTTCTCCTTTTATTGGAATACATAGAAGATTAGATCTTCTACCATGAAAATTAAGGCTAAAACAACTATGGGGACAAAAATCGGCCAGTGCAACTTTGTTTTTCTACCTTTAATGTATTTTCTAAGTATAAAGAATAAGGTAAGGCCAAACAGTATAGTGCCAAAGATTCCAAGTTCATAAATTATTGCGATATAGCCATTGTGGGGACTGAGTGTAGATAGAACAGGCGCACCAAGCCCAGCACCAAATATTAAGACAAGTGGATTCGCAAAAATATATTTTGCATACTCTACCCAAAGATCGTAACGCTGGGTGGTTAGCATATTCATAAAACTTGAAAAGGAATCACAATCGTGTAGAGATCTAATAAATAGATCAATTACCTTATTTGGAATTTGAGGGAATATCAAACAGACTGCTGTGATTATTACTGCAAGAAGAAATGTAATAATTGCGGTACGCTTGAAGTCAACAACTAACCTCCATATAAGAAGCACAATCATAATAAACAATAAAATGATGAGATAAGTTTTTGAGAATGTCAACATTCCAATACCAGCAAGAACAACAAATAATATTAAGTCTGTTTTTGTAAACTTCTTACTGATAATATAGTAGGCGAGGATAGCAAGAAGTACCTCACAAAACATTCCAAGCACATTCGTATGATAGAATAATGCCATAAATCGTGGAAGTGTGCCGTTTGATGCGTGGGTAATTACCAGATAACTTTGAAGGTAAGGTGAGAAGAAATATGTTAAACTGAAAATGCTAGAAATAATTATGCTGAAACAAATAAGTTTAACATTAAAATGAGCCCTAAAAATTTCAGTATTTTGACAGATCATGCAAAGTACAACAAATAATGAAATAAAGATGAGTAATCTTAAAACAAGGTTAAGGTTGTAAGGTCCAATAGGCATCAAACAATATATGAAGAACAATGCAGATAAAATTATAATTATAGTGCTTGGTTTTCTTTTTTCTTTTATATATTTTATTATAATAAATTTAATGAGGTACATCAGACAGCAAGCCAGATAGAGGAGTGTGGAGATATAAATATTCATAAAGCAAAAAGGTATACAAAAAATTATATAACTTATTCCGTTTTCAAGACTATCTAAACAAACTATTATTGCAAGTATAGGGAAAACAATATACATCATGTTGCCCCAAAAACAATGGATAAAAAATAGAATAGATAAAAGAATTATGTTATATAAGAATTTATGTGATAAATAAAACTGCTTAATGTTTTTTAATTTGTTCATTTTGTTATTTTACTTCTCCAAATCGCCGATTCCTAGACTGAAAAACTAATAATGCCTCGCGTAATTGTTTTTTATTAAAGCTTGGCCAATAGGTTTTAGGAAAGTATAACTCTGCATAGGCAATCTGCCATAACATAAAATTGCTTAGCCTTTGCTCTCCACTTGTTCTAACAACAAAATCAAGTTCTGGCTGTCCGCTGGTATAAAGATGTGACTTAATAGTTTCTCTATCAACTGATTTAATCCCCTTTTTTATAATGCTGTTAAAAGCGTTAACAAGTTCCTCTTGTCCGCTGTAATTTATACCTAAATTTAATATATATTTATAATTGTTCTTTGTAATAGAGGCTGTTTTTTGACATTGAGATGCAAGTTTTGAAGAAAATTTGGACTCATCACCCATTATATTTAATTTTACATCAGGAAACTCTTTAATAAAATCGTCGCTTGTATATTTTTCAAACAAACTCATAAGGTAATCAATCTCTTGCTTTGGCCTTTTCCAGTTTTCACTTGAAAAAGCATAAATACTTACAATAGGGATGTTGTAAGTATAAAAGCATTCTTTTAATATTAATGATAAAGTTTCACTTCCTGCTTTATGTCCTGCAGAGCGAGGTAGACCTCTTTTTTTTGCCCAGCGTCCGTTGCCGTCTATAATAAAGCCTATATGGTTTGGAAGGGTTTTTAATTCTTGCTTCATTGCCATCTCCTAGTAAACAACTTAAATTTAATTTGTATGTAAATCTTTTTGAAATTCAACTTTCCCATTACTTGAGATGATCTCATCAGATATTGCCAGCCCTAATGCATATTGCGAAGGAGAGATTTTATTTTGTTTAAGTAGATAATCACAGTAGTAGTAGTCTCTTTTACTAGACTCTGCACCTTCAGATGAGCCGTCAGATTTAAAAATTGCTCCAATAGTCTTAAAGAAAATTTTAAGATCGTTAAAAAAGGTTATATTTTGTGAGTATTTCAAATCTTCTTCAAATATGCTTTCCCAACTTGATTCGCTTCTTCCACCAGATATTTGAGATGGGCCAGTAAGGCCTGGCTTGACGCAGTATGCTTTTAATGTTTCCTCACTATAAAATATCATATCTTTTACAAGGCGTGGTCTTGGTCCAATAATGCTCATGTCACCTTTTATGATGTTTAGAAGTTGTGGTAATTCATCTAAACTGGTTTTTCTTAAAAACTTTCCAAATTTTGTAATTCGCTTTTCATCAGGCAAAAGCATGCCGTTTTCATCTGTTTCATTTGTCATACTTCTGAATTTGTAAAGCTTAAATATCTTACCATCTTTTCCTGGACGATATTGACAGAACATGACTTTTCCTCCAATAGAGATTTTTGAGGAAATATATATTATAAAAAATATTGGCACTAGAACTATTAGTGCCAACAATGAGAGCATAAAATCAAATCCTCTTTTGATACAAACTTGATAGAATGTACGTCTTTTTTTTCTCTTTCTCATTGATAACCCTTGATATATATGTTACATAATAACATAGAGCGTCAATATAAGTCAAGGGAAAATCTGTTCAAAGATTTAAAAGTTTGTTAGTTTATCAATTTTAAGGTAACCTAATTCATATTTATTTAACCCAAGTTTATCAAGTTTAAATTTAAGATTAGTTCCAATCTGTTTAAGTTTGCTTGCAAATTCTTTAATTTTATTTGTTATAGTATTGTGATTTAAGACACTTGAATTGGTCTTTCTATCTATATTCAGAATAAATTCTTTATCTAAAATTGCTATAGATAAATCCATTAGCCCTAGTTTGAACATTAGTTTGCGGTAGGTTTCAAATAATTGGTGTGCATAAGAATCTATATCTTTTATTTCAGTAGTTTCTAAAGGGGCGAAGTCGAAATTTCTACAACAATAATCACAAAAGTTGCTTGCACTTAAGATACAGATGTAGTCTTTTATAATATCTTGCTTAATTTTTTTTCTAAACATTTTTCCTCACATATAAGTATATTGCCCTTTTTTGTTAATTATCTTATCAAACAATATACAATTTAAAGTTTTTGTGTTAAAAATTGCAGATGTATTGTTGATGGCAAAACCTTAATTTTTTTTGCTATATTAAATTTTATTTTAATTTTTTGAAAAAGTGTGTTAATATGGTTGATAGGAGAAAGTTTATGAAAAATAAAGTAAAATTAAAAGGTGCAAAAGTACTTTTTTTATGCACCACTGATAATATGATTTGGCAATTTTTAGTTCCACATATTAAGGACTTAAACTCTTTTGGGGCAACAGTGGACTGTGTTTGTTCAAAAACAGGGTTTTGGTTTGATGAATTAAGAGATAAATATGGCTTAAATATGATTGAAGTTGAAATGAAGCGTAAACCAATAAATCTAACAAACTTAAAGGCTTACAAAAAACTTAAATTATTGCAAAAACAAAACAAATATAACCTGATTTATTGTCAGCAACCAACAGGGGGGCTTTTAGGAAGATTTATAGGTAAGAAGTTTAAACTTCCTGTAATCTATACCGCCCATGGATTTTTCTTTTTTAAGGGCAATAGCGCTCTTAAAAACCTAATATTCAAATCGGCAGAAAGATATATGGCAAAATACACCGATGTTTTAATCACTATGAATGATGAAGATTTTCAGGCGACTAAAAGTTGGAAAGTAAAAAACAAGTATCAAATTCATGGTATTGGGATTGACTTGAAAAAATTTGATGAAGGCAAACTAGATTCAAGTAAACTTAAAAGTAGACTCGGAATTAGGGAGGGTGAGAAGATAATTCTTTCTGTTTCTGAGTTTATTAAGCGAAAAAATTATTCTACAATGCTTCAAACAATTGCCTCGCTTTCAAAGGAAAGAAAGGATTTCAAATATCTACTTTGTGGCACGGGAGTGCTATTGGATGAAATGAAAGCCCTTTCTGTCGAACTGGGTATTGAGGATAGAGTGGTTTTTCTTGGTTATAGAAAAGATATTGATAAAATCATGGAGATTTCAGATATTTTCTTCCATCAATCTTTTCATGAAGGTCTTACAATGGGGATAATGGAGGCAATGCATTTTTCACTTCCAGTAGTCACATCAAATGTTAGAGGTAACAAAGACCTTATAGATGAAAACGGAGGGTTTATTACTTCTCCAACCGATGTTGAGGCACAAAAATTAGGACTTGCAACTCTTTTAGATGATGACTCTTTAAGAAAGAAGCAGGGTGAATATAATCATAATAAAGTAAAAGATTATTATCTTGATAGTGTTAGAAATGAACTTTTACAAATATACAAAGAAAATGAACTTATTTAATATTTAATTCTTACTTAAAGGAGAGATTATGGAAAATGAAGACATTATGAAAACGTACATCCATAATTTTGTCGGACCAATACTTGTTGAGTATACCAAATGGATAATTGAAGAAAGTAGAAGGCGGGGATTAAAAAAGATATATTTTTTAGCACGTGATGGTTATTTGCTTTGTGATATTGCAAAAAAAATTTGCAAGGAAAATAATTTGGATATTGATTGTAGATATCTCTATTGCTCTCGTTTTAGTTTAAGGCTTGCAAGTTTTCATATTTTAGAAAGGGAGGCTATGTTTAATCTCTTGTTTGCAAGTGCCAAGCATTTATCTTTACAGGTTGTGCTTGAGAGGGCGGGATTAACCGAAAAGGAGATTAAGAATTTTGCCTTTGCCCTAGGTGTTGAAAACTTAAATGAAAGGCTTAGTGAGGACGAGTTTGACAGGGTTACAAAAAAATTGAAGTCTGACAATGTTTTTATTGACAAGGCTTTGAAAAATTCAAAAGAAGTTTATCAGAACACTTTACACTATTTCAAACAAGAAAAGGTGTTTGAAGGGGATTTTATAATTGCTGATAGCGGTTGGATTGGTAGTATGCAGAAATCCTTTTCAAAACTTCTCACTTATGCTGGATATAATGGCAATATACTTGGGTATTATTTTGGATTATATACAAAAACAAATAAAGACTATGGGCAGTTTTTTACATACTATTTCTCTTATAATAAAGGACTTAAGAGAAAGATAATGTTTAACAATAACCTTTTTGAGATTATGCTGTCAGCAAATCATGGTACGACGCTTGGTTATAAAAAAATAGATGAAAAGTTTGTGCCTATTTTGAAAGAGGAAACGGAGGAGTTTTTCCAATTTGTAAATAAGCAAATATATGAAATAAGACAATATTTGACTTCTAATGCAGACCTTAATCTCAAGGATTTCACATTAAAAAAATCCAGAAAGAAATGTTATAAAAAAATAAAAAAATGTATGGTTTATCCTAGCAAAGACCAGTTAAAACTTTTAAGTACAATAAATTTTTGTGATGACCCATCAGACTGCTATCGTATTCCTCTTTGTGACAAGTCGCTTACAAAAGAGTTGAAAAAGCAGTTGCTAGTTTGTAGGGTACTTAAAAGCGTGTTTGGAGTTGGTAACTCCACTCCGCTTTTTTGGAAATATGGAATAATAAGATATCTTTCAAAACCATTTCAAATTCTGTATCGCACAGATGCTTTTTTGCAAGAATTTTTAATTAGTATAATTAAGCGGTTTAGGTAGTAGAATTAAGGCAAATCAATTGACAACGATTTTTCTTTTAGATATAATTATCGTAAAAGTTTGAGGTCAATTGTGAAGAAAAACGAGGCAGATAAAAATAACAAGCAAATTCTTTCTAAACAAGAAAGAGCATTTATTGAACAAATGAGAAAGAATAGTTATGTACTTTCAGCAATGGTGAAAAAGAATTTTAGATCTCAGTATAGAAATTCAATCTTAGGTGTACTTTGGACAGTACTAAACCCACTATTAAATATGATTGTCCTTTCTATAGTTTTCTCCAATATGTTTAATGGAGATGGAAGCCTTGGTAATTATCCCGTTTATCTTTTATGTGGAAACCTAATTTTTAATATATTCCGCCAAATTACTACACAATCTCTTGACTGTTTAGTTTCAAACTCTGACCTTATTAAAAAGGTTAAAATTTCCTACTCGATTTTTCCAGTTTCCAACATGTTTACCGCACTCGTTAATTTTTCAGCATCTATGGTTGCAATGATTATCGTTATGCTTATTGTAGGGCAGCAGTTTTATTGGACTATCCTCCTTACAATAACAATTATCCCTGCGGTACTTTTATTCTCCCTTGGTGTGGGATACATATTGTCAAGTTTATATGTTTTCTTTAGAGATATAAAACATATTTATGAGGTTGGAATCACTTTAATTATGTATATGACTCCAATTTTCTATGCAAAAGACAGTCTTGGAAGTGAGTTTATCACAAATGTTATAGGGCTTAATCCTCTCACAGTTTTTGTTACAGCTTTTAGGGATGTAATACAGTGGGGAGTTGTGCCAAGTGGAATGGATTACCTAATATGTTATGCATGGGCAATTGGTATGCTGGTGCTAGGATTATTAATTTTTAAGTTAAATAGAAGAAAATATATTTTATATATTTAGAGGGCGGAATGGAAAAAATAACAAAGACAATTAAAAAGGAAAATATAATTGAGATTGATAATGTTAGTTTGAAATATAACAAGCCGACAGAAAAGATTGGCACGCTTAAAGAATTTTTTGTACGCCTGGTAAAAGGAAAACTTAGATATAATACTTTTTGGGTATTAAATGATATTAGTGTTGAAGTAAAAAGGGGAGAGTCTCTTGGGCTTATTGGTATAAATGGTTGTGGAAAGACAACTTTACTTAAAACGATTGCTGGAATATTAGAGCCTACTAAGGGAAGTGTTAGAATTGCGGGAAGCATTGCACCATTAATTAACCTTGGTGCTGGATTTGACTTTGAGGCAACAGCAAAAGAGAATATTTTTCTAAATGGTGCAATATTAGGCTACTCAAAGAAACAGATGCAGGAGAAATACGACTCGATTGTTGAGTTTTCAGAACTAAAAGATTTTATGAATACGCCAATCAAAAACTTTTCTTCTGGTATGCTAACTCGCCTAGGTTTTTCAATTGCCGTTGATGTTCAACCAGATATATTGTTAGTGGATGAAGTGCTATCAGTGGGGGATTACAACTTTCGTCAAAAGTGCCAGAAAAAAATAGAAGAAATGCTGGCTAAAGGGAC
The DNA here is from genome assembly GCA_948465545.1 of uncultured Bacillota bacterium. Lineage (GTDB taxonomy): Bacteria > Bacillota > Clostridia > Christensenellales > UBA1242 > Caccovivens. The sequence goes on along the minus strand of CAOJXO010000001.1, from coordinate 157,187 downwards.
AACTCTTGTGTATGTTTCGCACAATATGGATGAAGTGGTTAGGCTTTGTAAGCATGCATTATGGCTTAAAGACAACCATATGCATATGTATGGAAGAAGTGAGGATGTTGTAAAAAAATATCTTGATTTTTGTAATCATTGATAAAATATTATAAAATTTAGAGGGAATAATTAACAATGGGGGGCAAGATGGATTTACCAAAGATATCGGTCATAATACCAGTTTATAATACAGAAAAATTTTTGACTAAATGCATTGATAGTGTGTTGCGTCAAACATATCCAAATATAGAAATTGTTATCGTCAATGATGCAAGCCCAGATGGTAGCGAAAAGATTATACTCGATTATCAGAAGAAACATAGTAATATTGTTTATTTAAAGCATGAGAAAAACAAAGGATTGTTTGTTGCACGTTTAACAGGAATCAAGGCTTGCAGTGGAGATTATGTTGCCTTCTTAGATAGTGATGATAGTATTAGTAGCGATTATTACAGAAAGATGTTAAGAGCCTTAGAGTCTAAAAATGCTGATATATGTCTTGCCGATTTTGTTTGGGAATATGAAGATGGCAGCATGAAATATATTCCAGCACAAGAGTTGCGTAATGTTGATATTGAATTTGATAATAAACAGATTCTAGATAAATACTTTAAGGGACATGCCTATGACTTTATTTGGCAGGTGGTTTGGAACAAACTTATAAAACGCAGTGTAATTGAAAAGGCTCTTCCTTCTATCGAGCAGTTTGCCTCTACTTGTGATAGGCTTATTATGCTAGAGGATGTGGCATATTCTTCTATCTTTTATATGTTTGCAAATAAGGTGGTAAATTGCCATAATGTTTATTATCATTATTACACTCATTCTGGTCAGTCAACAAACACTAATAGTAAAGAGAAATTTATTAAAAACCTTGCAGATACAAACAAGGTTCTTTGTTATGTAAAAGAATTGCTTGTCTCTAAATCTAAATTTGAGGATTGTGAAGAGGAATATATTAAATTTAGAGATAATATTTTGGCCAGTTATTACATTATGTCTAAGGGCTTTATAAATGGGGAAAAACTTTTTATAGAGATTACTGGACTGAAAGATTTTGATAAGAAAGAGTGTTGTTTTGTAGGAAGAGAACAGGCATTAGATTTTGATAAAAACGCTTACAATCAGTATGAAAAAATGGTGCAGGCGATATGTTCTAAAAAGACTAAGGTTGTAAGTTTTGATATTTTTGATACTCTTCTTTTGAGGTCTACCTTAAATCCGACGGATATCTTCTACCTTGTTGGATATAAATGTAAAAATGACCTTTCTTCAAGTTTTGCTTGTAGATATCAGGATATCAGACAAAATTCAGAATATTTTGCAAGAGTTAAAAGCAAAAACCCTGAAATCACGTTTGACGAAATATTTGACTATATGGAAAAAGATTATCATATGAGTCCGCAGTTAACTGAAAAGTTAAAGACTACAGAACTTGAAGTGGAATTTAATTGTTCTCTTCCTCGTAAAACAGGTATGGATTTATACGATATAGCAATGATAAATTCAAAAAAGGTTGTTTACACTTCAGATATGTATCTTAGCAAACAATTTATTTACTCTCTTCTACACAAAGCAGGGTATAGTAAAGAAAATCAATTGTTTGTCAGCAATGAGTTTATGAAAACTAAGGATGCGGGTAAATTATTCAAAGAAGTTGCATCTAAGTTGAAAGTATCAACAAATGCTATAGTTCATATCGGGGACAATATACATGCAGATGTTAAACAGGCACAGGGTGCAGGAGTGAATGGATTTCACCTTCCAAATGTTAGCAAACTTTTTGTAGATAGGCTTTTTTCTAAACTTTTTAATTCTAACATAACTAATATAGAAATAAATAACAATATATATATTGGGCTCAGACAAATGTTTGCCACTGTGGCAAATGAACTGTTTGATTTTCCTTTTACTGGTAATGAAAGTGAATTAAACGGCAGTACAAAATATCTAGGCTATTATGCTGTCGGTATGGAACTTTTTGCGTTTATTAATTGGATTATTCAAAACACAAGAAAATGTGGATGTTTGCATTTTGTTTCACGTGATGGCTATATCCCACAACTTGCTTTTGAAATAATCAAGAAAAGTCTTCTTGAAAGAGAAAAACTACCTAATTCTAATTATCTTTTTATGTCCCGTAAAGCCCTTTATCCCCTCTCTATCAGTTCACCACAAGACTTGTTTACAAGTTATGCACAATTAAATATATTTAATCATTCAGTAGAAAAACTCTTAAACTACTTTCCTGATTTTTGTATCAAAGATGATGGGGTGAAAAAACTTATTAAAGAGCAGAAAAGTCATAAATTTATAGATTTTAATGATTTATATAAAAATATTCATCTGGTTGCAGATTGTTTAGATTTTAAGATGATTGAAAAATATCATAGCCAAAATAGAGAATATATTTCAAGTCAAATTCACAAAAATGATGTGCTTGTTGATATCGGCTATAATGGCAGAGGAGAGGTAATTTTATCCTCACTTTTGGGTTTTCCGATTGATAGTTTCTATCTTCATGGCAATGCTGACACCCTCTATATGAACATGGATAAGGTGGGTGCAAAGAACCAATGTTTCTTTAACTATAAACCTGTTGTCACAGGAGAACTTAGAGAACTTTTCTTTATGAAAACTGATCAATCTTTCCTTGGCTATGATTTTAATAGTGATGGAAAACCTACGCTCCGTTTTGATAAGCAAAAAGAATATAAAGAGTATGAATTAAGTGTAATTAATGCAATCCAATATAACGAACTTAAGTTTGTGCGTGACCTTATGGAAAACAACAAGAATAATATTGAGGTATTGAGAATGTACCCAAGAGAGGTTGCAGCACTACCACTTGAGAAGTATCTACACAGCCCTGAATATATTGATGTGCAAATTTTTAAGGGATTCATGTTTGAAGATAGTATTGGAATGGGTAATGTTGATGTTATTCAAAGTTGGGAATTTCAAAGAACTGTAAACCACATGATTGGTACAGTAATGTCCGCACCAACCACAAAAATGAGTAGATATAGATTGCTAGCCGAAATATTACTGCCTTCTGGTACAAGGAGAAGAAAGTTTGCAAATGGCTGTGCGAGAGTCTTTATTCCAAGAGGTTCAAGGCGAAGGGCGTTTGTAAAAAAACTCTTGCTTAAAAACAAAAGAAAATAAAAAATATTATTAGTGCATGTATTTAGCAAATTAAAAACGCTTACATTTAGTAAAAAAAATATAGTTTTTAGAGGTAAATTTTGTTATTTTTATTAGTTTGCTTTCCAAACCATATTTTTTTATGTATAATTGAAGTATATTTAGGAGGAAAATATGAGTGTATTATTGACTGGTGGACTGGGATATATTGGTTCGCATACCGCAGTTGAACTTTTGGAAGATGGTAAACAGGTGGTTGTTATTGATAATCTTTCTAACAGTAATATTGATGTTGCTGACAAGATAAAGAAGATTGTCGGAAGCAGGTGTGCAGAAAATTTAAAGGTGTATATAGGTGATGTTAGGGACAAAAAAATATTAGACAAGATTTTTACAGAGGAACATATTGATTCTGTTATACATTTTGCTGGGTTAAAGGCTGTGGGGGAATCAGTACAAAAACCTGTAGAGTATTATGATAATAACCTGACTTCAACTCTTGTGTTACTTAATACAATGAAGCATTTTAATGTGAAAAATTTTGTGTTTAGTTCTTCAGCGACAGTATACGGCAGGGCAAAGTCTATGCCTATATATGAGGATTTTGAAATCGGTGCAACCAATCCTTACGGGCAAACTAAATTGTTTATTGAGCAAATATTGAAAGATTTGTATTTAAGTGATAATTCTTACAATATTGCAATTTTAAGATACTTTAATCCTATAGGGGCACATGATAGTGGACTTATTGGGGAAGATCCTAACGGTATTCCAAATAATCTTATGCCTTATATTTCAAAGGTGGCAACAGGTAAACTTGAATGTTTAAGTGTGTTTGGAAATGATTATGACACCCATGACGGTACGGGCGTTAGAGATTATATTCATGTTGTCGACCTTGCAAAAGGACATTTAAAGGCTCTTAACAAACTTAAAACTAATTGTGGGTTAAAGATTTATAATCTTGGAACTGGAGTCGGTTATTCTGTACTTGATATTGTTAATGCTTACAACAAGGTATGTGGTGGTAAGGTTAAGTATAAGATTGCTCCACGACGACCTGGAGATATTGATATTTGTTATGCAAATGCAGATAAAGCATATAAGGAAATGGGATGGAAGGCTGAACGTGACCTTGAAGATATGTGTAAAACCAGTTGGAATTTTGAAAATAAAAACACAAAACGTTAAGTTTTGTGTTTTTTGTTTTACAAAGTTTTTTAAATTTGCTATCCTCTTTGTTGAGAGGTGAAATATGGTTATTATTATGTCTGGTGTTTCTGGTGTGGGTAAAAACACTATTATCCAAAAGTTGATTGAACAGTATGATAATATGTATTTTTTTAGGTCGGCAACCACTCGTCCAAGGCGTGAAGGCGAGACCATCTATGACTTTATGAGCGAAGAGGAGTTTTTGCGTAAAAAAGAGGAAGGTGCATTTTTTGAAACAGAGTTCACTCATGGTTATTGGTATGCAACTCAATATAGTGAACTTGAAAAGTTAATAAACAATCCACAAAATATCTATATAAAGGACATTGAGGTGCATGGCAATCGCAAACTAAGAGAATATTTTAACGGAAAGGTTAAAGTCACCTCAATCTTTTTAGATGCCCCTGATGAAGTTTTGTATCAAAGGCTAATTAAAAGAGGTGAAAGTGAAGAAAGGGCAAAGATAAGACTTTCACGTGGTGTAATGGAAAGACAATATAAGGATGAATACGATCTTGTCATAGAAAACCTAGATATGCAAAAAACGATAGATACAATAAAAGAGTTTATTTCAAAACAAGGTGAGTAGATGCCTTGTTTTTTAATATGACAAAATTCTTAAAATTCGCTAATTATTAAACATGAAAATACAAGGGCGGGTAATCTTAAACAACTTATAATGTTGTTATGGAAAAGTTTATAAGAATTAACAAATACCTTAGATATGTTATTGCACTTGCAATTTATTTTGTTTTGTTTTTTGTTCTACAACACGCAAGCGTTGGCGGGGCAATTTATCCGTTTGCAATAGGAATGATGTTTTCCCTTGTTTGGGCAAATCAGAAAGTATGGCTTGTTTGTCCAGCCTACATTTTAGCCGCAGTTGCTTGTAGTATAAATTTTGAGAATATAATTTCTGCACTTGCCATGGTGCTTCTTTGTGCACTTCCTTATTATATCCATGTGCTTTGTAAAAAGAATATGCGAAAGTATGAACTTGGTATTTATGCTGTTATCGGCCAGAGTGCCAACATTGTGTTTCAAGCGTTAGGCGGATTGCACCCACTGCTTATCATCGCACAAGTGATAATTTCCATTCTTTTCTTGTATGCAATTGTTAATATTTTTGAGCCTTTGATTGTTCGTGGCTTCGCATATAAACTTACAAGTCTAGAACTTATCTGTGGTGCGATACTCCTTCTTATTTTTAGTGATGGGCTGTCAGGGTTTTCGTTCTTTGGTTTTTCTTGTTTAAAACTTTTTGTTGCTTTTATTTTGCTTGCAGTATCCTATACCACAAAAGGGTATAATGCCTGTTTGGTGGCAGGGGTGCTAGGGCTTGGCACAATGCTTGGCACAAATAATGCTGTATATGTTGCACCGTTCATACTTTGGTCGCTTGCGATAAGTTGTTTTAGGACAAGAAACAGGATTTTTCCAAGCCTCGCCATTATAATAGCAGAACTTGTAAGTGGATACTATTTTACCCTTTACTACAATTTTATTTGGCTTGACTTTTTGCCAGTGATACTCGGGGCAGCGATATTTTTCTTGTTACCAAAGGCATGGTACGATCAGGTGGCTGTGCTTCTTTCAACCACATCAGATAGGCTTGCAATGAAAAATGTGGTAAATCGTAATCGTGAAGTTTTACATAGACGCCTTAGCAATCTATCGGAAGTTTTTTGTGATATGAATGAGGTATTCAAAAAACTTATCAAACAAAACATGTCTGAGGACGAAGTGAAGGATATGCTTTTTGAAGAGGTCAGGGGGCAAATCTGTAAAGGGTGTCCTGAATATAAACATTGCCACCGCACATTCTCTGATGATACGAAAAAGATGTTTGAAGAGTTGATTCAGATTTCAATAGAAAAAGGTAAGATTACTCTTCTTGACATTCCAAGTTATCTAACCTCACGCTGTGGCAAAACTAACAATCTTATCAGTGAGATAAATACCCTTACCAGTCAGTACAAAAATTATGCAAACTTGGTGGGGAATGTGGATACCAGCAAGATGCTTATTGCCGACCAATTAGGTGGAATATCAAGCATTATGAAAGGACTGGCAAGTGAGGTTGATGCTATGGTTTCCTTTGACTCAACAAGGGAGGGAAAGATAATTGATGAACTTGCTTACAATAATATTGTTTGTACCGATGCGGTTGTGTATGAAAAAGATGCCCGTACAATGATGGCCTCTTTAATTGTGCGTGATGAAGATGTGGATAGGGTGAAACTTCAACAAACGGTAAGTAAGGTCTGTGGAAACAAAATGACCCCTTACGAAATTTATCCTGCGTCACGTGCTGGGCTTAAAACGGTAAACCTTAAAACAGCACCTAGGTTTGATTGTATATTTGGACTCTCTAATAAAACTAAATCGGGTTCAAGCGTGTCGGGGGATAATCATAGCGTGTTAAGGCTTGACGGCGATAAGTTTATGTTTGCACTTTGTGACGGAATGGGCTCTGGCACTAAGGCAAACGAGAAGAGTGATACGGCGATTGGTCTTATTGAAAACTTCTATAAGGCAGGGTTTGATAATGAGATAATCTTATCTAGCGTGAATAAACTGCTTAATCTTGAGAAAGATGAGATATTCTCTACCCTTGATATTTGTGTTGTGGATTTGCGAAGTGGACTCGTTGACCTTATTAAAATGGGCTCTCCGTCTACATATATCCGCAGTGAAGAGGAGTGCAAGATTGTTGAAGGTGGGGCACTTCCTATAGGGGTGCTGAATAATGTGAACGCACTTACTAAGAAACTTGTGGTAAGCGGTAAAGACTTGATTGTGTTGTGTAGCGACGGCGTTAGTGATTCTTTTGGAAGCGACGGTGAACTTAAAGACTTTATTCTGTCGATACGAAATTCTAATCCACAAGAGTTTGCAGATAAGATTGTGGAGAAGGCTATTGCAAACAATAATGGTTATGCAGTTGATGATATGACCTGTATGGTTGTAAAAGTGTTTGAAGGGTAGATGAAAAAAGGTGCACGGGGTGCACCTTTTTAATTAAAAGAGTTGCAAAACGAAATCAAATAAAGTATACTAGTGATGCGATGTGCGGATATGGCGGAATTGGCAGACGCGCTGGATTTAGGTTCCAGTGGAAAACCGTGCAGGTTCAAATCCTGTTATCCGCACCAAATGAAAACAAAAGAGTCTTTTTTATAGAGATATCAAATTAAAATATTGCAATAATCTTTGCAATATTTTTTTAAAAGGTATACAATAGAAATATGAGTATTAGTACAAGTCTTGTTTTTTGGATATGGATTGCTGTGTTTGTGGCGTTGCCACTGTTTGTTTTGTCGTTTGTAAAAAATGGCAAGGGTAAAACATTTATAATGAGTTTGTTTCTAATTTTATATTTAGCCCTCCTTGTTGTTTTTATTATTGGTGATGTAGGTATAACAAGAACTAATGTGACTATTGGCTTTGACTTTACGCATGGTGTTGGTGGTAAAGTTGTTAACTGGACTTTTGCGGACTTAGAATTACTGGATACCATTATCAACATTGTAATGCTTATTCCTTTAGGTATAATTTTAGGATATTTCTTTAGACATCTTTCTGTGTTGAAAGCAGTGCTTATTTGTTGGTATCTTGGCTTCGCATTCGGATTTATCTTAGAATTAAGTCAATACATTTTGCCTATTGCACGTAGTGTACAATTATCAGATGCAATTTTCAATATGATAAGTCTTTTCATAGGTGGCTTTATTGGCAGAGTATGTGTTGGGTTATCAAAGAAAATATACAAACAAAAGTAAAAGTATGGATATAAAAGTAAACAAAGTTAAAACGGCAGATTTATTAACAAAATCAAACTTACCTGCAAGTGATTATGTGATAAACCCTTATGTAGGGTGTTTACATGCTTGCAGGTATTGTTATGCCTGCTTCATGAAGAGGTTTTCAGGGCATGAAGAGCCTTGGGGATATTTCATTGACGTTAAGCAGTGTGACAAACCTATAAACCTTAAAAAGATTGATGGTAAAAGTGTTTTTATGTCATCGGTGACAGATTGTTACAATCCGCTTGAAAAGAAGGCTTTGGCTACAAGAGCAATTTTAGAGCAGTTAAAGCATGCAAGTTGCGAACTTACAATCACAACCAAGTCCTCCTTAGTGCTTCGTGATATTGATATATTGAAAGAATGTAAAAATGTAATTGTTGCTATATCCATTAATACTTTAGATGAAAAGTTTAAGGCGGAGATGGATAGGGCAAGCACGATTGCGGAGCGAATTAATACATTGAAAGTGCTTCACGAAAATGGAATAAAAACAGTGCTGTTTATGTCGCCAATATTTCCAGAGATTACCGATTTTAAAGCGATAGTTGAAAGCACAAAAGAATATGTTGATGAGTACTGGTTTGAGAATTTAAACCTTAGGGGAAGTTACAAATTTACAATTATGGATTATATTCATGCTAAGCGAAAAGACCTTTTCAATTTATATTCAAAGATATATTACAAAGGGGATAATTCATATTGGGAAAGTTTGGAAAAAGAAATTTCGGAGTATTGTCAAAAGAATAAAATTAGCCATAAAATATTTTTTCATCATGAAAAAATTAGAAAAAATAAATAAAAAAATCGCTTTAATCAGCGATTTTTTATTTGTTTCCTAATTCGTCATAAAGTTTCTTAAGATGTTTACCATAAGCGGTGGATTTATTCTTTTCTGCTCCGTATAGTAAGGCTTCCTTACCGATAAAGCCTGCTTTATATGCTTCTTCTTCAATGCAGGCGATAAATTCATTTGTGGTGGTTTGAATAGAATTTACAAATTGGCTGGCTTTAAATAAACTCTCATGAGAGCCTGTGTCAAGCCATGCGACATCGGATTTAAGTCTATTTACTTTGCAGATTCCCTTTTTAACATAGTGGTTGTTTATGTCGGTTATTTCATATTCACCTCTAGCAGAAGGCTTTAAGTTTTTTGCAACTTCAACAACGCTGTTGTCATAGAAGAATAAGCCTGTTTGTGCAAGGTTTGAGGTTGGGTGAGGTGGTTTTTCTTCAATCCTTACCACCTTGCCCTTTTCTTCATATATAACGCCAAATTTTTCAGGGTTATCTACTTTAAGTGCATAAAGTTCACACCCTTTTTTAAGACGGGCACTTTGCTTTAACATTTCAGGCATGCTTTTGCCGTGGAAAATGTTATCACTAAGTATTAAGCATACAGAGTCCTTGCCAATAAACTCTTCACCAATAATGAAGGCGGGGGCGATTCCTCTTGGCTTTTCTTCCACAGCATAAGAAAATTTCATTCCAAGTGCTGAACCGTCACCTAAAAGTCTTTTAAATGTAGGTAGGTCGGTTGGGGTGCTAATTATCAGCACCTCTTTTATTCCTGCTTGGATGAGGGTGGTAAGTGGGTAATAGATCATTGGTTTATCATAGATTGGGAGGATTGGTTTTGTGCAGCTAAGTGTGGCTGGATATAGGCGAGAGCCAAGCCCGCCTGCAAGAATTATTCCTTTCATATTATCTCCTTTTTAGTAATTATATCATGAAAATTTGATTTTACCAACAAAAATCTATTTGTTAATTATTGCTTGACTAAAAATCTGTTTGTTGATATACTTGTCATAAGCAGAAGCGGAAAACGCAGATCAATATAGGAATGAAATGATAGAACATTAAATAAAATATTGATATATGCCAAAGGAGAAATTATGTTAAAGGTGTTTGTAGATTCTGGCAGTAGTATAAAGCAAGAAGAAAAAGAAAAGTATCAAGTAGAGATTATTCCGCTCAACCTTCTTTTAGGTGAAAAAGAATATTTGGATGGTATTAATCTTGAAATGGATGAGTTTTATAAGTTTCTTATTGATGAAAAGGGATTTCCTAAAACTTCACTTCCAGACTTAGATGAAGTGCAAAACAGGGTAAATAAGTGTGTTGAAGCGGGTGATGATGTTATTATCCTTACTATATCGTCTTTAATTTCTGGCACGCACAATGCAATTAGTATGCTTTTTAAAGATGAACCAAAGGTAAGGGTGGTTGATTCAAAAATGGCAGTGGGAGGCATAAGGCTTCTTGTTGACGAAATTAATAAAAATAGAGATAAGTCTGTTGATGAGATTGTTGAGAAGGTGAACGCACTAATACCAAGAATAAAGATTATGGCTATTCCAGAAACATTAAACTATCTCCTTCGTGGTGGCAGACTTTCAAAAATGGATTGGCTTCTTGGAAGTATGCTTAATGTAAAACCTATCATAGGATTTAAGGACGGAAAGGTGTCTGTGCTTGCGAAGAAGATGGGACTTAAAAATGGCATGGTGTATATTGTAAATGCTTTAAAAGAGTTTGAGTGTGATGAAAACTATGAAATTATCCCTTCATACACTTATAATAAAGGCAATGTGGATAAGTTGATAGCAATGACAGACGAAAAGTTTAAAAAGCAAATGAAGGTATTTGACAACCTTGACCCTGCAATTGCTTGTCATTGGGGGCCAAACGCATTTGGTTTTGTATTTGTTGGAAAAGAATAAAAGAGAGATAAAAATCTCTCTTTTATTTTAGTTTTGGCACACATTTGGCACACTTTGGCAAAAATACGCTAAATCGGAGTAAAATTTCACAAATTGATTAAGAAATAAAAAATCGCTATAGGCCTTTATTTTTCAGGCTTATAGCGTTTTGTATATAGTGGTAGAGATGAGTGGACTCGAACCACCGACCCCCACCTTATCAGGGAAGTGTTTGATTTGGCAGAGATTTTACTCTCTTTCCTATAAGTGCCTAAAATAAACTTAATTGGCAATAATAAATAGTTTTTGCTGTCAGCATAATTTAAAAAGTTGACAATAGTTTACTGCAAAAGTCACCTTTTAGTGTAAATTGAGTGTTTTGAGACTGCCTAAAACTATATAAAATGGTTAAGAAGGCTATAGAAGCATTTTGGCGAATTTTTAAAGTTGGGAAAGACATTTTAATTGCTGAGATGTGCACTATCTCCAAAAAAGTGTAATTTTTCTCCTTGACAATCTCCAAAAAAATGGTATTTCTGCTTGACTTTTGTGTTTTTCTATATTATTATTAAAACGAGGAGTAAAAAATGGAGAGAAAAATATACAATGATTTATTAAAATGGAAAAATTCAGAAGATCGAAAGCCTTTGATTTTACAAGGACCACGACAAGTCGGTAAAACCTATATTACGAACTTGTTCGGAAGTCGAGAATATGTCAATGCTGTTTATTGCAATTTTGAGCAAGATGAAAGTTTGAAAGATTTTTTTGACAACTTGGATCCAACAAGGATTCTGAAGTTGATTGGTGCTCATAAAAAGAAAGAAATTTTCAAAGAAAAAACTTTAATTATTTTCGATGAAATTCAATGCTGTCCAAAGGCATTGACTTCATTAAAATATTTTAATGAAGAAGCAAATGATTATCATATAATTGCCACGGGTTCTTTGCTTGGAGTTTCGCTAAACAGAGGAAGTTATTCATTCCCTGTCGGGAAAGTTCAATTTATGACAATGGCACCAATGGATTTTGAAGAATTTTTACTTGCACAAAATGAAAACTATGAGGTTTTAATTGAAGAAATTAAAAGATGTTATGCGGAAAACTCTCCACTTGCAAGACCTTTTCATAATGAAGCCATTGATTTATATAAAAGTTATTTGTTTGTCGGAGGAATGCCAGAGGTTGTTGAAGAATTTGTGAAAACTGGTAATTATGAGTTGGTGAGAGTTAAACAAGAGACAATTCTTCAAGCCTATTTCAATGATATGAGCAAATATAACAAAGCCACAGAGATCCCAAAAGTGAGGCTTGTTTACAAAAACATAACTACACAACTTGCAAAAGAAAATAGAAAGTTTAAATATTCCTTAATCAAAAGTGGTGGCAGAGCAAGAGAATTTGAAGACGCAATTGAATGGCTGTGTTTGGCAGGTATTGCAAAGCAACTTTATAGGATTGAACAAATTAAACTTCCACTTGATGCCTTTAAATCACTGGATGATTTTAAATTTTACATGAATGATGTTGGATTATGCTGTGCAAATCAGAAACTCCAATTTGACGATATTATTCTAGACAATGACAATTTTGAATTTAAAGGCGGATTGACAGAGAATTATGTTTTCAATCAGCTGGATGTAAACAAACTTTCAGCATACTATTGGACAAGCAAATCTGATGCTGAAATTGACTTTATAACTCGCATTAATAAAGATGTAGTGCCGATTGAAGTAAAATCTGGTGAAAATACACGCTCAAAAAGTTTGGCGGTTTATATGCAACAATTTAAGCCAGCCTATGCAATCCGCATTTCAGCAAAAAACTTTGGCTTTGAAAATAATATAAAGTCAGTGCCACTATATGCAGTCTTTTGCATTATGTAACCGATAGAAGAGAGTAAATATGAAATACTTTGTAAGTGCTGACATTCATGGGTTCTTTGATGAATGGATGTCGGCTTTGAAAAAAAACGATTTTGACATAGACAACCAACAGCATAAAATAGTTGTTTGTGGTGATCTGTTTGATAGAGGTCGTCAGCCAAAACAAATTATTGATTTTGTTTTGGCTCATAAAAATAAGATAATCCTAATCAAAGGCAACCATGAATATTTAATGGAAGAAATGATTGAACGAAATAAAAACAATTTTGCTGATCTTTCAAATGGAACGGCTTATACAATCGTTGATTTGTGCCCAGAATGGCAAGTTAGCAAATTTGACTTGAAAGAAATTGCAAAAGAAACTGGGCTTGAAGAAGTTCTGTCTTTGTGCGTTGATTATTTTGAAACAAAACATTATATCTTTGTTCATGGCTGGATACCTATAATTGAAAATTGCTGTTTATATGACGCCGATTGGCGAAATGCCCGCAAAGAGCGCTGGGAAAAAGCTCGTTGGCAAAACCCTGTTGATATGTTTAGATATGAAATTTACGAGCCAAACAAAACGATTGTGTGTGGACATTGGCATTGCAGTGCTTTGTGGCACGAAAAATATCCGGAGAAATATGATGAATTTGGAGAAAATGAAAATTTTGAGCCTTTCATAACAAAAGATATGATAGCACTGGATGCCTGTACTGCTCACACTTATAAAGTGAATGTGGTTGTGTTGGAAGATTAAAATCAAAATTCTTTAAAACTAAAAATACAAAAAACCGAGAGAAAATATCCCTCGGTTTTTTGTTGTCAATTTATCTTTTCAACTTTTTAGCCAAATCAAGTATTGTTTCTTTATTTTCAGAACTTAATGATTTGATAAGGTCAAAGATCTCTTTATCTTTTGCATAATCTTCTGGATTGGCATAGAAAAATTCTTCCGGCGTTATTCCCACCAGCTCCATAAACTTCAACAATGTTGAAACTTTCAATTCAACTTTATATGTTTCAATTCTGTTTATAAAACTATCGCTGAAACCCAAACGCAAACTTGTGTCTCTTGCCGACAAGTTGTTTTTATTTCTAAAATAACCGATTTTAAAAACTAAATCCTTATATTCTTTATTAAAATTTTCCTTATTTTTCATAATAACTCACCTCACTTTTTAATTTTAAATTCTGGCAATCTTTTGCCTTAATCAAAGAGTGATGTGAATTTTTAATTTTGTCAAAATAATTTGCAATTTTATATCATTGTGTGATATACTCTGCACTATATAAGTCAAACACTGATATATTTTTAATCAAATTCTGCAAAAGTATTCAATTATAAGTCATTTTTGTATTGATACATACGCGATATAAAAGGAAGGATGAAATGATAAACATTATTAAAGAAGAAACCGCTTGCAACACCGGACACAGACCTTTTGGCTTGCCTTGGGGCTATAACGAAACAAGACCGAGTTGTGCCAAATTTAAAGAGGATTTGAAAAATCTTTATATTGGCGCAATCAATTATGGAATAACAACCTTTTTGACAGGTATGGCAGAGGGCTTTGATATGATTGCCGCTGAAACCTTAATTGAATTGCAAAATGACTTTCCGCATATCAAGTTGATTGCTGTTATCCCATGCAAAGGACAAGAGAAAAATTGGAAACCAAAGCAGCAAGAAAGATATTGGAAAATCTTAGGACACTGTGACGACAAAATAATTTTGTCAGACCATCCTACTCAAGAATGTTTTAATGAAAGAAATTTGTGGATGGTGCAACATTCAAGTGTTTGTATTGCTTGCTGGAGCGGAAAAAGAAGCGGAACAGGAAACACTGTGCGTTTCGCACAAGAAAATGGATGCAAAGTGAGAATTATAAACCCAGAGGATTATAGATAAATTAAAGGAAAAGAAAAATGATTACTTTAACCCAAGATGAAAAGCGAAAGCTAATTGATCATTTATATCAAACAAAAGAAGATGAGAAGTTTCTCATCAATGTTGTCTATCAAGACTTAAAAGAAATAATCCCAAAAGAAATTTGCTTTTGCGCTGCAAACCTTAATAAGAAAACAAGACAACGGAACTATGATAAAGTGCATTTGTTGATTAGAGAATATCTTTATAAGCATGAGAAGTTTGTTGACTATTTTGACAAATACTATCCTTTATATATGGATGATGTTTTGTATAACGATTTGATTTTAAATTTTGTATTTTGCTTAACGCAAGAAGATGCCAAACTTAAAGATGTGCACATTTTTAAAGACAAAAGGTCAATATGCTATGCAAAGTTTGCAATTACAGATATTTTCTAAAACCTATTGAAAAGCATAAATTTTTTTGATAAAATATATAAAAGGAAAGGATATGAACAAAGGAAGAAATCCTATTGGAGTTCAATTAACAATCCCAAATGTGGCTGACAATAAGGAAATTTATGATGACCGAGTTGCAACCGCAAAAGGTGTTGCACGCGGAGAAAACAAAAAATATAAAGAAACGTCTGCCATTAAAAACGAAATTCCAGAAATTGACGAGCCGGTGAAAATCCGTCAAGGCACAAGCGAGTTTTTGGTTGTCACAAAAACAAAAAAGTTGGCAGCATATGTCATCACCGTGACAGAAAAGTCGCCTAAGCGATTTCGAGCTGTTTTTGTAAACAGATTGCAAAATTATTGTTTGGACGCTTTGGAAAATTTGATTGAGGCAAATTCACTACAAATGAACAATGCCAAAAACATTGACCGAAGGAAAGAATGTCAACACACAGCATATTTAAAACTGAAACTTCTTGGATACATGGCTTTTTTGTCACTTGAAAGCCAATGTATATTGAAAAAGCAATATGAGCAAATCTCTTTGCAAGTTGCGGATTGTATAAATCTGCTTGTTGCTTGGAGAAAAAGTGACGCCGATCGTCTCGGCAATAAATACGGATTATAGCGGTGACGCTTTAATTAAGGTAAGATTATTTTTGGGACTGTCTGTTTTGGTCGCGTTCGGCTAACGATGAAAACAATGTAAGAAATGTGAACAATGACGGCTCGCGGAACTATAACAATGTAAACAATAGAAACCTTGGCTCCGTTCCCGATTTGCCTTATAAAGCAAGCATTATGCTTGATAAAATGCCAGAAGTGATTGCATCCAAGTGGAGCAACCCCGTGTTTAAGGCAAAGGAATCTTACTCTTTTCCAAACTCTTGCGAAAGAATTGGAAGAAAATTGCCACCATAACAACCAACGAATGTTTCTTTGGAAGTTTTCTGTCTTTCAGGTGGTGGCATCTTTAAAATTAAAAGGAGATTGTATGCTTGAAGATGCTTTCACATTTGAAAAGTTGCTCGCTGCACACAAAAAATGCAGACTTTCAAGGCAGCATAAAAAAGAAACAATCTCTTTTGAAATAAATTTAAGTCAGAATTTGACTGAAATGTCAAAAAAACTTTTACAGCAAACATATCAAATCGGCAAATATAAACAATTTTATATATACGAGCCCAAAAAGCGAAACATTGAAGCTCTGTCATATAAAGACAGAGTTGTTTTGATGGCTTTTTGCACAAACATATTGGAATCTAAACTTGAGAATAAACTGATTTTTGACAATGTTGCTTGCAGAAAATGCAAAGGAACAATGTTTGGACTTGATAGATTGAAATTATTCTTGCGTAAATTTTATAATATCAACAAAAACAATGTGGGCTATTTTTTGAAATGCGATGTAAGAAAATATTTTCAAAATATCGACCATGACATTTTAAAAAGACAACTTTTAAAAGTTGATTTTGATGACAAAGTCATGTGGATAATAAATCAAATAATCGACAGCAGAAATTTTGACACAAATGTTGGGCTCCCAATAGGTAATCAAACAAGTCAATGGTTTGCACTTTTTTATCTTAATGGACTTGACCATTTTATAAAAGAGAAACTTAGGATAAAATATTATGTGCGCTATATGGACGACATGATTTTGGTGCATAAAGATAAGGAATATCTCAAACATTGCAAAAATGAGATAGAAAATTATTGCAACGAAAAGCTTCATCTTGAACTTAATGAGAAAACACAAATTGGAAAACTCTCAAATGGAATTGATTTCTTGGGATTTAGAACAATTTTAAATGAGAATGGCAAAATCATTCGACTTTTAAGAGCTCAAGCAAAATTGAGATTAAGGCGAAATATCAAACATATTTATCGATTTAGGAAAGAAGAACTTGTCGATGACGAATATATCAATGTGCGACTAAACGCTTATAAAGCACATTTATGCCATTCAAATGCCTTAAATTTGTTGCAACGATACATAAAAACATAAGAGGAATAACTTTTTAAGGCACAGGTATTTACTTTTTTTACAAAATGTGATATACTTAATATGTAAGTTTTAAGGAGAAACGCATGGCAAAAGAAAAAATAAACTTTATGCAAATGATTGTGGCAAGAAAAAACAAAAACACGGACAATCGTGGAGACAACGCCAGCAGAGAGTTTGACACAACTGACAGCGTGAGACTTCTTTCTTGGGATGAAATGGCTGACAGAACAAACGAAGAAAGAAGAAAATCAAACACAGACTTTGCTTTATGCAATTTTGCTTGGCAGAATTCTTCCTATACAGCAGAAAACGACAAATTTACAGGAGTTTATTGGTCGCGTTCGGCTGACGATGGAAACTATGTAAGACGTGTGACCAGTGACGGCTCGCGGTCCTCTACCTCTGTAAACCTTAGTTCCCTTGGCTCCGTTCCCGCTTTGTCCCTTAATCTTCAATCTTTAATCGCCGCGCGAAGCGCGTCGGCGAGCGAAATTTTTGAGACTAAAAAGACAAAAAGTGGGAAAGAAAAACATTTTTTGAAAATTGGAGAATATCCAAAGACAAAAGCGACTGACGAGATCCAACAAGCGCTTGAAGAAATGTTTAACGGTGGAATTTTGAAGTCAGGACTGACTTGCACAGGCAGACTTTTCACGACGAATGGTCAAAGAGAATCTGGAAAAGACTTTTTGTCAAAGCAAAATCCAGAATTTGAACTTAATGGCAAAAAATATGTCAGGACAATCGTTTGGAATGACAACGACAGAAAGTTTGCAGATGGAAGTGCTGTGCCAAGAACTGGTGCTGTAGTCTGGCTTGAAGTTGAGCCAGTGACATTTGAAATAACAAACTGGGATCGTCTGCCAAAAAGCATCAATCCAAAAGGAAAAAGATTTGGTGCAGATGAGACAATCGAGCTAGAAGCGGAAGAAGCAATCTTGTCTGGCTTGCCATTTTATCCGGACTGGCATCATTCAAATTGTTCTATGTGGCAAAACAGCTTACAAAGATGCTTTTTAAGTTCTGCCAAAAGTGAAGAATTGGATGGAAATCCAGAATTTGAAACTCCATACAAATGGGATTTTTCAAAAAGCGGTTTTTTGTATCAAGCACTTGATTTGACGCGTGAGCCAACGCGTGAATATGTTATCCCAGAATACGAAAAAGAGATTGCTGACTATGCGTTTGCTGGATGCGTAGGGATTGAAAAAATTATTGTTCATGATGGCGTAAAGAAAGTTGGTGCAAATGCGTTCTCAGGTCTTCAAAACACGCAATTGGAATTTATATGTGGAGCAAAAGGAATTTCAATTGATAAGAAAGCTTTTGCTGGCAGTGCATTTAAATATATTTATTTGTCAAAAGATGGAACGAAATTGACAATGACAACAAGTGTTGATCCTGAACTTGAAAAATCTTGCGTTAGAGAAAGCATTTCAACACTTGAAACTGAAAGAATGTCTGGAGCTTTTGACGCCACTATTAATTTCGGGCAAATTGCAGGACAAGGCTTAAAACCTGTAAGCAAATGGTTTGAAAACAATTTCAGACAGAACTATGTTCAACTTAAAGTTTGGCGTGAAGAAAAGAAAATCAAATTTATTCCACCCGAATATACGATGGAAGTTTTCCCTTCCAGCCAAATGGAAAAATATTTTGTAAACAACAATAGCGGGCGTTGGGGCAAACTTGTCAAAACTCTTGGCTTTGACACTCTGGAAGGAACTGAGAAAAATAATTCACTTGTTGATCTTATGAAAATTTACTATGCAATTGGTGGCTTTTCAGAAAATCAAGGTGAAAGTGAAAAGGCTTTTGAATATATTTTGCAATATGTTGCAAAGGGAAAGGCTATTATTGGACGCGAGGGATATGCGTATGTAAAAAATCCAACGCCAAGTCAAATTGGTGCTGAAATTCATGCAAGATTTTCAAAATTGACACTTAAAGGTGAATACAACAAAGCATTTGCTCAATTTTTCATGAAATATTATAAAGACAATCCTGACTTTATGAACTTCCGCCTTCGTGATAAAGATGGCGATTTGATGGACAGCCAAGATTATTTGTGCGCAGCGCACAATGCGTTTGAAAGCATTTTGAAAAACTATCCAAACAGAGTTGTGAATGGAAATGAAGAGCGTGCATTACTTTCCCCAAGATTTGTTGCTGAACATTCATCTTTTGTTGAATATGAAGGTGTGGAAGAAGGAAACGAAATTTTGGCGGAGTTGCTCGGAAGATATGGCTATGATCAAGAACAATTTGACCATATTCAAGAAGTTTATGAGACTGCTAAAAAGTTGAAAGACACCTACATTATAAGAGCTGACAAAGCAAAAGAAAGCAATCCCGTGCAATTTAGAGTTCTTGAAAAAGATGATCCGCTTGGCTTTGTGCTTGGAGACATTACAAATTGTTGTCAAGTGCTTGGTGGGGACGGAGAAACTTGTGTTGATGATGGATACACAAATCCAAACGCAGGGTTTCTTGTGTTTGAAGAAAGTATTTTGGACGAAAATGGAAAGCCAACTGGCGAGACCAGAGTGCTTGGACAAGCATATATTTGGTATGACCCACAAACTAAGACGGTTTGCTATGACAACATTGAAATTCCAACAAAAGTTCTTGATGAAATGCGCAAAGGCAACAAGCATGAAGACAGCAGGGTTACTTCCAAAACTCTTATGGACGCTGTTGAAGAGTCTGCGGTCGCAATTATGACAGCAATGAACAAAGATGGCATGAAAGTTGAAAGAGTGACAACTGGCGAAGGCTACAACGATTTAAAACGCGAACTTTCAGAAAAGTTTGAAAGAGAGTCCAGTCCAAAGGCACAGCACAGAGGATATAGCGGATATTCGGACGCTCGCAGTGCACAATACATCATCAAAACCTACGATGAAGTGACAAGAATGTATGGCGATGAAATCAGACAGGCTGCAAAAGAAGCGAGAAAAGATATCCAAGAGATTCGAGAGAAAAGAGCTGAAAGTCAGCAAACGTTATAAGGAGTGACTTATGGAAAACGTTGAAAAACAATTAAAACAATTTGAAAAAGCATTGGATGAAAAACTTAAAACGCTTGATGGGTTGGAAGCAGAGAAACTCGATATCATGGAAAGATATGTTGACGCGGATGAAAAATCCAGGGTTGGAATTGAGAAAGAAATGAAAGCAAGCGAAGAAAAGTTTAAAACTCTTGCTGAAGAAACTCTTGCACTTAAAGAAGAAATCAAAAAACTTAAAAGGAAGTCTTGCTGATGGTTTTCATGCTCGCTTTTTAGGACAAGCCATATTTTGGCTTGTCTTTTTTTGTCAGATGCATAGCAAAGTTGAAACATATATGTTATAATCTGGCAAAGGAGCAAGAATGGTTTGGATTAAGTATAAAGACCGAATACATAAC
Source organism: uncultured Bacillota bacterium (assembly GCA_948465545.1). GTDB lineage: Bacteria > Bacillota > Clostridia > Christensenellales > UBA1242 > Caccovivens. The sequence continues at coordinate 136,662 of CAOJXO010000001.1, read as the reverse complement.
AAAACTATTGACTTGGAAGTCAGTGAAGAAGTTGCTCGCTATCTTTGGGCTAACGATATATATTGGCGAAGACTTATGAAAAAAGCACGTAAATATGAGTGCAGTTATTTTGAAACCATTTCTGATGATGGCGATGAGATTGAGTTTATAGAGACGATCAAAGATGAAAGTGTGGATATCGAGCAAGAGGTTGATAATAAAATCTTTGCTGAAATAATTTGGAAAGTTGCAGAAAAATTGCAACCGCTACAAAAAGAAATTTTGATTGAAAGATTTAAAAAAGATATGAAACTTTGCGATATTGCCAAAAAACACAATATGAGCAAAAGTGCACTGACGCAATTTTTGAAAACAACTTATAAGCATTTTGTTTTCTTTCTTGCAAGAGATAAAGATTTTATTAAGACAGATTTTTGGCAAAGTCATTGCAAACATTTTACAGATGAATTTATTGACACTCTTGAAGAAGGCTTGACAAATGAGAACTTTGAATTTGATTTAGATAAGATTTTAGATTTTGCAAAAGGTGCGACACAAGCGATTAAAACTGCAGATAAACTTGGAGTTGGGCTTAGTCCAAAACAAAAGAAACTTTGGCAATTTATGTCAAAAACAGTCACTGATTTTATAAAATCAATACAAAAATAGAAAAATTTTAAAATTTTCTATCAAAAATACATTTACTGCCTAAACTTTTATACTTTAAAATGTCCTTTATATATTATAGGAAGCAAACAGAAAAAGAACGATTTCCTGCACTCGTTCTTTTTTTGTTGCACCTAAATTTTAAAATACACGGAGGTAAAAATGTTAAAACCAGAAAAAGTGAAGTTGCAACACACTTTACGAATTTACACACAAGAGGATCAAGAAACATTGGAAAAGGCTTTTGACAAAAGCAAGAAAAAGTTTGACAACATGGCAGACTTTATTCGTCATTGCGTTTTGCTTGGAGCAAAGAAATTGCTCGGAGACAATGCCTATGATGAAATTATAAATTTGACAGAAATTAAAGAAAATTTAAGCGAAATCAACAAAGAACTCAAAAGACAAAATGGTGAAAGAAAAGCTGATAGTGCAGATCAACATATTGAAAATAAATTTGTAGAAAAGATTTTGAACTATATTGCTTGTGCAGTTTTTAATAACGAAGGCAATAAGATTGTTGGCGGGGACATTAGTGAAGGGCTTTGCAATGTTGATTATGAGAAAATCAAAATCATGAATAAAGAGTATGAGGAGAATGGTGGTAGATAATCAAACGCCTAATGTCAACTTTTTCTTGAACTTTTATGGGCCAAACAATTCAAGTGATTTTTATAAAGAGAAAAGAAAATATTATTCTTCCAACATAGCGAAAGATTATATTAACTATATCCAAACTGGTATTCAAGAATTTAAAGACTATGTTGAGTATGCAAACAATAAAGAAAAATCGTCTGGCATATTTAATCAAAATGGACTTTTATCAGAGAAGGATAAAAAGCAATTGAGAGAACGATTAAGAGAAACCCAGTCTGTTATTTGGGATGGGCTTATAACCTTTGAAGAGAGCTTTGGTAAGACTTGGTGCAATTCATATGAGCAGGCATATGAACTTGTGAAAAGTGAATTGCCAAAGTTTTTTAAACGAGCAGGGCTTAATCCAGACAATATGATTTGGTATGCTGGACTTCACGAGAATACCGACAACAGGCATATCCATTTATCCTTTTTTGAAAAAGAGCCGGTTCGACTGCGTCCGCGACAAGATGACAAGGGGTTTTCAAATGGCAAATTGTCCAAAACTGCCATTCTTGAATTTAAAGCACATTTAGAGCTTGCTGCGACTGATTTTAAAGCCCGAGAAAGAAGAAATAGACAACTTATTCAAGAATATGTAAATGAGCAATTAAACGAGAATATGGGGCTTATTCTCAACAACAAATTGCTTTCACTTGCGGGCCGATTTTCAAAGAAAGGGAGTCTTGCTTATGCAAGCGAGAATATGTCAAGTTTGCGATCTGAGATTGACAGCATAACAAGTTATATGATAAACAAATCAAAATTCTCAAAAGTTGCCTATGAAGATTTTATTAATTTGGCAAAATATAAAGATGAAAGATTTGAATGTTATTGCAAACGAAATCGGTGCAAACAACCATTCTTTTTTGAAAAGAAATACACGCAAGATATTTATCGCAGGCTTGGAAATATTGTGATTGACTATTCTTTCAAAATTAAACAAATTGATAACGAAAGATTAAAACTTAATGCAAGTGTTCGTAGAGAAAAACTTATGCAAAAGAAGAAATTGGCAAAGCAACTTAATGAGTGTTTGCGACTTGCTAATCAATTTGAATATGAAGTTATGAGTGCCTTTCAAGAATATATGCAAAGACTTGACGAAGCCAAGTTTAGCAGGCTTGTTGAAGAAGGAATTATAGACTTTGAAATGTGATTTTTATAGAGATTTAAGAAAACAGGATAAGTGAGAAACTTTTGGTGTTATAAAATCTGCCAATTGCCCTAAAATAAAGGCTTTTGGCAGAATCACCAAATGTTCTCGTCAATCTTTTAGCTTTCGGGATACCCGAAACCGATTTTTTATAAATACAAATATAACTACGAGGAGTAAACATGAACAACAATCAACAACTAAATATTAACAATTTAATACAAACTGAAGTGGATAGAATTTCAACAAAATATGATAAAGATTTTTTAGATTGTGAAGATATTATGAAAATTACAGGGCTTGGAAGAGATAATGTGAGAAATCTTTTGAGAAGCAAAGATTTTCCTACAACTAAAGTTGGGAAAAGGCAAGTTGTAAGCGTGCTTAATTTCGTCACTTGGCTGACTTTAAACAACAACGCAAGTGAGGTGACAAATGGCTAAGAAAAAAATAAGAAGTAAAACAAGACGTGGCAACAATGAGGGGTCAATATACCAAAGATCAGATGGCAGATGGGCTGGCGTTGCAACTGCCGGATATAATGAAAATGGTAAGACAATTCGCAAGACTGTTTACGGAAAATCGCGTCTAGAAGTCGTGGACAAACTCAACAAATTAATGAACAAAATAAGCAGCAATAATTATGAGTATATTGAAAATACAACGATTGGTGAGATGATGAACGAGTGGCTTTTAGTTTTTAAAAAAATGCAAGTTAGTCCAAGAACTTTTGAACACACATATAGAAATTTCAAATTGCACATAGATCCTAAAATCGGGAATATGAAAATAGATGAAGTAGACACAATTGTCATTCAGAAAGTGCTTAACGAAATGCTTGAAGAAGGATATAGTCTTGCAGTTGTGAAGAAAGTCAAATTTATCTTCAATCAATTTTTTAATTATGCTGTTGATAACAAACTTGCGACGAATAATCCTACAACAAGAACAAGAGTGCGAAGCAATGAAAGGAAAGTTTATGAAAGTGAAAACAAATATAAAGCAATCCCTCCGCAAGCGAGAGATGAATTTTTAAGCAAGTTAAACACACATGAATTTCTTAAACCGCTTTGCATGTGCATGATGTTTGCAGGTTTAAGAACTGGTGAAGTATTGGCTCTCACTTGGGAAGATATTGATTTTAAAAATAAGACAATCAATATCAAACGAGCAATAACAACCATCCCTAAGTTTGACGAAAAAGGGAAAGTCAAAGAACGTGTGACCGTCATCAGTGAAACGAAAACGACATGCTCTGTTAGAGAAGTGCCAATGCCAGATGTTCTCATTCAAGCTTTGGAAGAATGGAAAGAAAATCGCCACTTTTTTGGACGAGAGAATAATGTTAATTTAACACAAAATTCCTCGCTTGTTTTTGGTAATAGTGACGGAAGTGTGAGAAGTTATTCTGGCACAAAATCAATTCTTGAAAGATTTTTGAAGTCAAACAAACTTGATAAATATGGGATTCACTTTCATGGACTAAGGCATACCTATTCGAATATGCTTTTTGAGAATAATGAAAACCCAAAAGTTATTCAAGCACTTTTGGGCCACAAATCCGTTAAAACTACAATCACAACATATAACTCTGTTGACCGCTCATATTTTCAAAAAACAACCGACAAATTAAACAAACAATATGCAGTTGATGGCAACAAGACAGATCAGGCGAATACAACACAAAACTTACTTGAAGATCTCAATGATGACGAACTTGATAAGTTGCTTGAACTTTTGGAAAAACGAAAGCGCAAAAAAGAAAAAGATTTTGAAATGTAGTTTGACTACAATTTGACTACAAATATATCAGTTTTAGGCAGTTTTAAGTAAATTTAGACCGATAGTTGCAAATCGCAATTATCGGTCTATTTTTTTGTCCTTTTTTGGCAAAAAAACATTTGCTGTCAAAAATAGGTATATTTGCTGTCAAAATTTGTGCTAAATTTAGTTATAAAATCATAAAAAAAAGTCCGTAAACACGGACTTTTCGATGGTTGGGATGAGTGGACTCGAACCACCGACCCCCACCTTATCAGGGTGGTGCTCTAACCGACTGAGCTACATCCCATCATATTAAATTGTGTTTGACATGGCAAGTTCTGACCTTGCGTCTCCGACCCTAATTCTCTTTATCAGGGTGGTGCTCTAACCAGCTGAGCTACACCTCTATATATGCGTTTACAAGAAGGATTATATTACTCAAAGAGGGATTATGTGAGTTTTTTCTTCGCTTCTTTTAACAACGCAATAGAATTATACCTTGTATTGCAAAACAAGTCAACCTTTTTTTAGGATTTTTTTAAAATTTTTTAATAGGAAGGCTAAATATGAAATCTGTATTTTGTACTTTAAATTCCACATAACCCTCGTCGTTGGCTGTGACGATAATTATATCCATTTGTTTTGAAAGTGAAATATCGCAAGTGCAACTATGATCTATATCACTTATATCAATTTTATTGTTGCTGTTATCAAAGATTTCTAGTTTAAAACTTGCAGTATTATTTGCCATATATAATGTTGCATCTATGTACGAGCAGTCTACAAGAGGGGTAATGTTAAAATTGAAGTTTAGTGCAGGGCGAGGTTCGACTATAACTTCGCAACTTGAATATTGAATTTGTCCATTATATAGTGCGGTGGCACGCAAGGTTGTTGTGCCCTCTGCAAGACCAGTGATTTTATTGCCATCAATGTTTGCAATGTTAGGATCGGCAATGAGAAATGTGATTTCGGCATCTTTAAAATTTACATTGTAGGATATTGTTTTTGTTTGATCTATTTCTAGGGTTATGCTACTAGTTAGGATGAAGTTTAAAGGCTCTTTTTGGAATTAATAGAATATAAAAACTCCCAGCATACTTGAAATGCTGACAAATAGAATTATCAAGGAGGATAGAATAAGTTTAAAATTCTTGGTAAAAGTCATAGATTAATTGTAGTCGAAAATTGTCGAAACTCCAAAGGAAAAATATAAAAACACAAGAAGGTCTTGTGTTTTTGTTGTTAAAATAAAGGGTTTTCCATTGAGTCTGGGATTTCAAGGTTTAATAATTTAAGTATAGTTGGTGCAATGTTTGCTATAGAGCACTTCTTTTTAAGTTTCGCCTTTTTATATTTTTCGCTGACAAGTATGCAAGGGACATCGTTTGTTGTGTGTGTTTTTATTGGATTTCCTTTTTCATCAATCATACATTCGGCATTTCCATGATCGGCTGTAATAATACAGTCGCCACCAGCCATAAGTGTGGCAAGTGCAAGTGCGTAGGCTTGTTTATCGACGCAGGTGATAGCCTCCTTAGTGGCTTCAAAATTGCCTGTATGGCCTATCATATCAGGGTTGGAATAATTTACAAGAATGAAATCGTATTTAAGCGAAGCGATGGCTTCCAGTGTACTTTCGGTAATTTCTAGAGCCCTCATTTTAGGGTAGTAAGAGAAGTCGTCAGTATTATAACTATCAATCAACTTATGTTCTTCGCCTTTAAAAGGTTTATCTCTTCCGCCATTAAAGAAAAATGTAACATGTGCATATTTTGTTGTTTCAGCTATATGATATTGTTTTAAGCCATTCTTAGAGATAATCTCAGAAAGCCCATTGCATACTTCTTTTGGTGGAAATATAGTATTAAGATGTTTTAAACTATCTAGATACTGTGTCATAGGTGTAAAGAGAAGATTTGTAAACTTTTTAGTTTTAAATTCTTTAAAGTTTGGATCAACAATAGCAGAGGTGATTTCATGTTCGCGGTCGCTTCTATAGTGATAGAAGATTACGCTGTCATTATCTTGTATTTTTGCATTTTTGTCAATAACAAAAGGCTCTATTACTTCATCATATATCCCTTTTGCATAACTTTTTTCTATGGCTTCCATAGCACTATTTACTTTTTCGCCTTTCCCATGCACTAGTAAATCATACATCTTTTTTACTTTATCATATTGTCCTGCACGGTCAAGAAGCACCCTGCCTACAAGTGTTCCTATCTTAATATTAGTGTTTTTAATTTTTTCTTCTGTCATCTTAATGTATTTAGGTGCGTCTTTCAGTCCTGTATCACGTCCGTCTGTGAAGACATGAAGATATATATTTTTGATTTTGTAACTTTTACTTTGATCGAGAATGGCAAATAAATGGTTAATATCAGCGTGTACCCTACCATCGGACAAAATCCCCATAATATGGAGATTGCTCTTGTTTTTTTCAGCGTGTTGCATTGCTTTATTAAGGGCTTTATTTTTAAAGAAGTTGCCATTTGCAATTTCGCTGTCTATAAGTTTTAAGTCTTGTAGGATTACTCTGCCACTTCCTATTGTAAGGTGTCCTGTTTCTGAGTTTCCCATAGTCCCTGCGGGAAGGCCTACTGCTTCTCCGCTTGCTTTAAGGGTGGTGTAAGGGTATTTTTTTATAAGTTTATCAAGGTTTGGTGTGCCTGCCGCTGCAATAGCGTTTCCAAATGTTTTTTTATTAAGGCCGAATCCGTCCAAGATTATTAGTGTAACCATAATTTTCTCCTAGTATAGAGTTTATCCCCTTTAATTTATAAAGTCAAACAATCTTTCGGTTTGTGACATATATAAATTTGTAAGGAGATTTTATGGATGAATTAAAAAACGACTCGCAGAGGCAGGGTAAGGTTATGGTTGAAAATAATCAAGTGAATAATGTTCCTGTTGCACCTATAGTTACCCCTCCGCAAAATGCAGTGCCAGTAAGGCCTAGCCCCGCACTGCCTACGGTAAGTGGGGAAGATGCAGTATGTTTTGCTGCTGATTTGTATAACCGCACAAGGGTGCTTGATATGATGTATCAGCAGATGCGAGATATAAGTCAGAGTAACAGAAGTGCTATTCAAAGCCTTATGACAGAGAATAAAGTTGCTCAGGCGGCAGTGCTTAATGTTTATTATTCTTTAAGTGGGGAGGATAATCCGCCTAGGGAAAAGCTTACCATTCCTAGTTTGGGTAACAACTTTTGTAGTGGACTTAGTGTAATTTCAGACTATTTGTCAGGTATGATTGCTTTGAATGTACGCCTTCAAAATGCGGTAAATACGCCAGGAATTAGCAGTCAAATAACGGCTATTTCAGCAAATTTAACCTCTCAAAAAGAAAGTATTAATGGGCTTAAAAGACAGTGTTAAAAAATTAAAATAAATTAATAATTAAATAAAAATCGAGAATATTTAATGTATTTTCTCGATTTTTTCTTTATTTTTAAATAATTTTTAATATTTTTTTATTTTTTAATCAAACAAATTGTATCTTTCTTTGTGAATAATTGCATTAAAAATCTTCTTTTTTGCGTCTGGATATTTTTTGTCTAATTTTTCAAGAATTTCTTTTGCTGTTTCTCTTTCGGTTTTATGATTGGCGGGACATACATTTGTAATTATAGGATAATTTTTAGAAACATTTATTATTTCTTTTTCACTGCAATAGAGAAGGGGTCTGATTACATGAAGGTCAGTTTTCGAAAGATATGTCATAGGTTTGAATGTGGAAAGTCTACCTTCAAAAAAGAGAGAAATAACAAAAGTTTCGATTAAGTCGTCTTGGTGATGACCTAATGCAACTTTATTGCAGCCAAGTTCTTTTGCGGTGCTGTTTAATATTCCTCTTCGCATATTTGCACATAGGCTGCAAGGGTTTTTCTCCTTTCTAATATCAAAAACCACCTCAAAAACATTTGAAGGTACTAAATGGAAAGGGACTTTTAATTCATCACAGAATTTTTGTAATGGGGTGTAATCCATCTTTCCGTCACTTAAATCTACGGCGATTGCAACAAGAGAAAATTTTTCTTTGCTAAATTCGCTGTATTTTGCAAGTGCAGACAGAAGGGTGGTGCTATCTTTTCCGCCAGATAAGCCTACCGCAATTTTATCTCCATTTTCTATTAAATTAAATTCTTCACATATTTTTCTAAGTCCGCCTAAGATTTTTTGCATATTTACCTCGTAGATATGAAAAATATATCAAAAAAAGATTTAAAAATCAATAATTTAATGCAAAAAAAATATTTGCATATTTAACACTCTAATTTTGCGTATAAAATTTTAGGTAAATACTTGACGCGGGGGGGGGATTTATTAAACTGAAATTAAGGCAAGAGGACGAATAATATATAATTATTTATTTTAATTTAATAATTATTTATTTGACATTTTTCTTGTTGAATTTTATACTTTTTACAGAAGGTTTAATTTTGTAGAATATTGGCAGTTAAATTGATTAAGAATTGTCAAATTGCAAATATTAAACAAGGAGGAAAAATGAAAAAGTTTTGGGTAGGACTTTTAAGTACAATTATACTTCTTGGCGGAAGTATTCTTTCTGCTTGTGGCAGCCCCACTGTTACTATCGACCTTGACAAGCAGCATGTTGATATTTGTTTAAATGACGATTCAGAACATAAGGCTTTAATCTCTGCCACAGTCAACGGAATTGACGAGGGAAGGGTTACGGCTTCTTCTTCCTATGAAAACATTGCCTCAGCCTCTGTTGTGTATAACTCTATCACTGGGAAAAATGATATTACAATCAATGCTATTGCTGAGGGTGATGCTGATATTATAATTACAAGCGATTATGACAGTAGCGTTAAGACTATTGTTTCTGTTACTGTTTACAGTGAAGTTAAATCCATGACTCAAAAAGATGATTCTCAAACAGGGCAAAGCAAGATGTATGCTATTCGTGGTGGCACTGTTACCCTTGACGACAAGGAGTTGATTACTGTTTATCCAGCCACTGCAAGAAGAAACATCACATGGTCTTTCGCTCAAGGTGTTGATGCAAACAATGCAACCCTTGTTGGAAATACCTTAACCCTTACAGAAGGGTTTGTTGCAGATAATGAAGGTTATATCACTCTTATCGCGACAGCAGAGTCTGGCGAATCAACACCAGTTAAATTGTTTGTGCTTAACGCATTATCTGCAAGTTCAATTAAAATGGAGTATTCTTACAGCCTAAGTCAGGACTTTACTCCATTAGATAGCGAAACAATTTCTATTGTACCTAATATTTCTACCGACAGTGCGTACACCGCTTATATACGTTTTAGATATAATGGAAACGAGCCTATTTTGCCACAACCAGTTGTTTTATTTAATGGCAAGGAGGATGTTGCCAACATCTCAATTTTAAAACAGAGCCAGAGTGAAGAAGAGGGTTATTTAATTTATGAGGTTAAAGCCTTAAAAACAAATGTGAATGGTGCATTTACTTCATACTTCAATGTTGGCTATGAGGGATATGATTATGCAATAAAGTCAAACAGTTTTAACATTAATTGTTATGAGAAAATAAGAGATATTAATCTCTATACTGAGGAAAACAGCAATGCGGCTTCTTCAGTACAATCAATATACACCACTTATGCATCTCCTTATGGTGCAAAATATAGGGTGGAATTAACCCCAACGGGGGTACATAATGCTACTGGCAAATATAGCCTTAGTGTAGATTACAACAACTGTAATTCTAGAGATCTTCAAAATAACAATGTTAATAAGGACACTTTGCAGTTCTACTATCGAAATATGAGCGGTAGTTACGGCCAGATTTTTATGGGGACAAATTCAAATAGTGACCTTATATTTGATAGCATAGAAAGCACACTTACTTCATCTACCGAACTTTACATTCTTGCCAGCGAGGAGTTTGTCAATAGTTCAATTTCAAATGTTAAATTAACTCTTAGGTCTATTGATAATCCGAATGTAAGCAGTGTATACACCCTTAACTTATATAAGTCAGCAAGCAACATAAAGTTTGAAGAGTATGAGGGGTTTGATGCTTCATTACGTCTTTCAACAATGACAACCTCAGAAGAAGAAAAGATTTTTGTTTTAAGAGGTCAAACTTCTATTGAAGGTTTAATGGTGGAAACTATAGGTGAAGGGTTTACCGCTTCATCAATCGAGCCTATTGGATTTACCACAGATGCTGACGGAAGTGTTACATTTAGAGTAAAATTCAAGGTGGACGCAAACAGTATTGGACTTACCAAAGATTGCTCTTATAGAATCAGACACAAAAATGGGCTTTCAAGTGACGCCTTTGATGTTAAACTTTTCCTTCCTTTAACTGATGCTAGGATAGATTATGAAAGCAGTTCCGCAGTTACAAAAGCACAATTTAATAATAATCTTTATATCTTAAATGATGGCGCTTTGGAGAATGCAACAACCCCTTCTGCAAGCGTTTCAAGTTTGCTTGTCAGGACTGGGTCTAGCGTTCCACTTACATTTATTAAAAACCGTGCGAATGGAAATTATGCGGATGCACGTATTAGATTCTCATTCCTTGACTATGATGAAAGTGCTGACCTTGATGTATTCTTAGGTCAAACTGCAAATGATATTTATAACAATCCAGCAAGGAAGGCAAGTAGTAGTTTTGTTAACGTGACAACCACGTCGCTTACAACAACCAACCGTACGGGATACACCTATCTTGTTGTTAGTTTTACTGGACTTGATACACTTGGCAATGAAGTTACATTTGTAAGAATTGTTTTGATTGAAAACTATGTTGCTCCAACCGAATTTTCTGTTAATCCAACCTTTGTAAACCTTTATGCTTATGATTCTGTCTCTACAAAGGATCGTGAAGAAACAAAGGCGGAAGTAAGAATTACTCTTAGCGAAGTGCCTTTAACTTATTCAAGCCTTGACTATTTTACATTCTATTCAAACAGAATGGGTGGTGCTGGTACAATGCTTGGTGATAGTGTCACCTGGGTTGAGGGATATTACAACATCTCTAACATCGTTTTAACAGATACTTATTTAAGTTTTGTTATCAATGGACTTTCAACTAAAGGTGTTCAAAACTTTGATGATGTGCTTACAATAAGATACTATAACACCGATAAGCAGGAAGTAAACGTTAATCCTAACGGCGTTGTTAATGTTAAAATTGTGAATGCCGATAGAATAGAAAGCCTTGTTTGGGAAAATGAAGCAGAGGGCGGAATCTATTTTGAGGTTAATGATACTGAACCATCTATCTTAGTTATTTCTTCTGCTCCATCAAATGCCAAAACAAAAGAACTTTATTATCACATTACTGACAAAGCGGGAAATCCAACCCCTGATAATTTTGTAGAGGTAAAAAATGTTGATAATAATGGACAAGTGGTGTTAACAGCAAGCGAAGGCAAAGCGGGATATATATATGTTCTTCCACAGGACGCAATCAATCAAGGTAGAATTTTTTACTTTGATAAACTTGCAGACCTTGATGGACTTGGCAATCCTATAAGCCAAAATGAATCTCTTGATAATTTAGGAAAAATCAAAGAGGGTACAACCACATGGTTTGATTACCTTTATGAAAACGCTTACTTTATTAATAATAAAAATGAAGAAATTCCATTCTCAAATATTCTTATTAGAATTTCAGTTATGGTTGCTGATGGCTCTAGAGATTATGAGTATCACATCTATTCTGAAGAAGATTTTAAAACAAAATTTGAATCAAACAAATATTACAGAGTAATGAATAATATCACCCTTGACTCATGGACTAGCATTGAAAACCTTACAGGTGGAATTAGGGGGGATAATGAAAATATCACAATAACAATCAACGGAGAAAGTTTTGTTAATACAAACCATGGTACTATTAGTGATATTACCTTTACGGGTAATGTGGCAGGTGGTGGTTTCGTAGCAAACTCAAACTATGGTACTATTGAAAATGTTATAATTGACGTGAATGCAGAGATTGAAACAGATTCTGATACTGGTATAAGTCGTAGCGTATATAAACCTAGCACACTTGACGGAACAACCAAAACTTATGTAGGTGGTGTTGTAGGCGAAAACTTTGCTTCTTTATCAAATGTAAAAGTATTAGGATTGAAAATTGTTGCTGGCACAACTGGAAGTTACGTAGGTGGATTTGCTGGTAAGAATGAAGGTGGTAATATTAAAGGTTCTAGTTTTGAAATTTACAATTTTGAAACTGGTGCAAACACAATTACTGGTGAATATGTAGGTGGTTTTGTTGGATATCTTGACGGCGGTAATATTACAGAGTCATATATCTACGATTATACTATGACAGAAAATTCTGGCGTTAACCTTGTAGGTTCACACAGAAGTGCGTTTGTGGGATTTGCAAACAGCAGTGTAAATGTAACAAAGTCGTTTGCAGTTGTTAATATTGAAGACAGATATTTCACAACATCAAGTGGGGTGTTTAGTCAATTAGATAACACTTATATTTCCTACTACTCTTATTCAGGTTATGTTTCAGACTTCTATATCAATGGTATGAAGAATGATAACGAGGCTGCACTTAGCCTTGACATTTGGGCTAAACCAAATAATCCAAACTCTTCAAGTTTTATGGCTTATGTAAATGGCGGAATGGCTCACCTTAAAAATGTTTATCAAGCAGAACCTCTTACAAATGTAAGTGGCTATGAAGTTGTGGATGTGCTTAAAGAAGGTAATAATGTTTATAAAGCATTAAAGGTTGGCACTAGCGAGGCAATCTTGTTCAGATATGCTGTGGATTCAAGAGATTATGCTTTTATGACAGACAATGAAAAGATGGCTCTTGAAAGTCTTAACACAATTTCACTTGCTTCACTTCTTGACAGCAAAGATGCAGACAGACTTGTTGTTGGCTGTGCGGATACAAGTATTGTAGATATAAATGCAAATAGCATTGTTGTTAAAGATACTGGCGTGGTGACACTGACAATTTCAAGCAAACAAGACTATTCATTAAATAAAGCGATTACCGTTTATGTAATTAATGCACTTTCGGATTTAAATGCGTCATGGGCATATCAAGGTGGCAGTGAGAATATTACAAACGGAAGTGTAATCAATCTTCAAAGGGGAAGGTCGCTTACGGTTTCTTATAATTTCGAACATGCAAGCATGTATCTAGGAAATCGTGGAAATGTCTTTGACCTTATTCCTAATGAGTATGAACTTAACCATGTTCCATCTTCAAATACAATTATTGTTGAAACTACTGGAACTAATAAAACTATATTAAACCTTGTTACAAATAAGGATAGTGAAAATGCCGAGATTAACACCTATGTTAGACTTTTAGGCCTTGACGAACAGGTGTCAGATGTAATAAGTGATGTGATTCGCACTCAGTTTGCAAAGAATTATAGTTTAAACTTATTCGACGGTGCAATTTCAATTGGTGCAACAAATAACGAGGTTTCAATTACACCTTCTTCAATGGGCGTAGTTAGGGTACAACTTATCTCTGGTGCAAAAGACGATGTCCTTACACCTAATGTAAAATTAATGTTGGCTGGTGGAAGTGTTGACCTTAGTGTTGTAAACGATAATGGCACATGGACTGCTAGCCGTGACAAGCAGGAACAAATTTTAATACAGATTGTTCCTGATGCAGGCAACGAATCAGCGGTGGCTGTTGACGGACTTTATACATTAAACTTTACGGTATATTTAAGCGTTGTTAGAGATTATAGAGCAGAGATTTCTGAAACTCAAACCTATAACATTTCACTTTCTTCATTATATCAAGTGGTAGAAGAGGATTTTGACCTGATTGTTTCAAGACAGGAATTTACTAACATTGCAATTTCAAATTATAGAGTAAACAATATGCTCTATGAAAAAATAGGTGGCTATGGCGAGGATAGAGATGTTTATGTAAACAAATATGAGGTAAGTAATGCAACCAGTGGAATCCTTGCACCTGGAAGCAGTAGTCTTCTTAAAGTAAATGTTAACCCTCAATACGCATACTATCATCATTTCACAATGGAATATAGTGGTGCATCTATGATAGGCGCTGCAACAATAAACTTCATGACACAAGATATCTATGGTAGATATTATGAAGACACTAAGTCGCAAGTAGACCTTATTACAAACGGAATAAGCGTTATACCTAGTGGTGAAGCAAAAGAGAACTATGACCTTTACTTCAAGATTTGGGCAAACAATGCAATTCAGCAAAAAGATGATGTTGCTTTAAAATTTACTATCAGATTCTACGATTCAAATGGCGAAGAGATAACCTATGCAAATTACAACCTTACAATAAGTTATCTTGCAGAGCCTCAGGTTCTTGTAGATGGTTATTCAACAGCCATACTTGCAAAGGGGCAAACGGCGGAGGTGAAGATTGTTGTTCCTGCCGACCAAAATGTGGATATCAATTCTACGATTGTTGAAAATGTAGTAAGCGGTATTACATTATTTAATACTAACTGGGAGATTGATGACAGCAATGCTGGCGTGGTAGTTTATACATCAAGAATCTCAGCGTCTATTAATGCAAAACTTAAAGATGACGCAAATGGAATGTTTAGAATTTCAGTGACAGTGTCACGAACCAGCAATGGTTATGAAGAGCGTAAAACAGCATATGCTGAGGTAAACCTTGTTGACTTTAAGGTTGACGCAGATAATATTTCTATTGCAAATGCTGAGAATGACACCTTTGTCACTTATTTAGGACTTTCTGAGCCTCTTCAATTTAAATATCCTATTCTTCCAGAAAACTACACTTATGACCCAAGCGATCAAGAAAGTGTTGACAATGTAAATGCTATTAAAGCGAATATCAATTCGTTTGAAAGGAATTCTTATTTCAAAGATGAAGATGCGGGTTATTATATCAACTATGCTCGTGATAACAATGGCAATCCTATTCCATCACAACCAAAAACTGTGAATACTCGCCTTGATTATTATTCAAATGTAAATAACAACTGGATGTCTGTATACAATGGTAGAGAGTATAGTTCGGTTGGTGGCTATTTAGAATGGACATATAATGAAAGAGATAATATTCTTTTTGTTAAAGGTTTACGTCCAACCACAGACAACGCACCTATTTCTCTTAGACTTCAAACCACGGTTCAGGTGGGTGAAACTTACAATGACTATTACTATTACTTTAATGTTCTTGTTAAGGTTTATTCAGATGAGGATACTCCACTTCTTGTTTACAGCGAAGATGATTTCATGGATATGGCAGAGGGTGACGCCCAAAACTATATCTTAATGAATGACATTGTGCTTAGAAACTATACTCCTATTGATACAAATGCAATCGCAAGTCTTGATGGAAATGGTTATACTATATATATAGATTGGTTTAATCCAAATCCTGAAGATACTGCATCGTTAAATTTTGCATTATTTAATAATGTTGCAAGCACAACTACTCTTAAAAATATTAGGGTGAATGTTTACAATGGTGGACAGATTACCGTCAATGTTGCAAACCCTAACTACTCATCTATAAATATTGCAGGTCTTGCAATTACAAACAATGGTATTATTACCAACTGCGAAGTTGTTTCCTTCCAGAAAAATGGGGTTACAGGTGCAGTTATAAATGGCGATACTGGTATTGTTGTTAAATATGTAAGAGGCGAGGGTGTAACCCAACCTGAATACATGTCAGATCCAGCAGTGTCAAATGTAGCAGGCTTTGTAATCACAAACAATGGCTCAATTACAAACAGTCGTGTAGGTGGCTCAGATGTATACACAATCGGAGAAAATTATACTGACTCACAAGGACAAACAATCGGTTACTTCCTTGATAAGACCTATCTTGAAAAATTCAACATAATCGCTCAGGGAAATATAGCAGGCTTTGTTCTTGAAAATGCAGGAACTATCGCTTCAAGTTTTGTTAAAAACTTTGGCATGCAAAACCAAACAGCAAGCACAAGAAGCATTACTGCTGGTTTTGTTGCAAACAACAACAGTCAGATTTTAACATCTTATGTTGAAGGTGTTAAAGAAGATAAACCTAAAGATGTATTCTGCAGACAAGGTTCAAGCCTTAGTTCAAGCCTTGGCAAGATTGCAGGTTTCGTATATCAAAATGATGGTAAAATCCAAGATGCATATTCAAACATTTTAATTTCAAATACTTCAAATGAAAATCAAGCATACCTTGTTTCAGGATTTGTTTATGAAAACACTGGCACTCTTGAAAACTGCTTTTCTGCATCTCAAATTACCAGCCTTGTATACTCACAGATGAACTTCTCTGGTGTAGACGAAAAAGGTAATTTACTTGCAACAGGCTCTTACATTAATTGCTATTACTACAACGCTCAAAGTCTTGGCAATGATGATTCTACTGAGGAAAGTTATAACACTCGTGCAGTGCAATTATCAGAACTTGACGACGAAACTTATTTCTATGGCTTCGCATTCAATTCAAGTGAAAATTCAATAAATGGGGTTTGGTCTTTAATCGCAAGCGAGGGGATTTTAACACTTGTTGAACCAAACAAAATTGCATATTCAAGCAGGTATTATCTTGCAGGCGAAGAGGAGGGGCAATACTTCCTTCCTTACTCAACATTGTATAATTCAGAACGCGGTTTAATTAATGCAAACTACGGTTCAGAAAACAACCCTATTATTATTAGAAACGCACAAGAATTTGTTAATGTTACTGGAAAAAGTACATCTACATATATATCTTCATATTTCACAAAAACAAGAATAAATGGAAATTATCGCATTGTATCTGATTTGGATTTCTCTGACCTTGTTGTTTCAGGTGGGGATAACGAAGAAGAGGGCACAATCGACTTGCCTTCTATAAACAAGGCGTTTACTGGAAACTTATTTGGTAACGGCTTTACAATCGCTAATCTTTCAATCACTTCAAGCGAAGATATGATTGCTTTTGGTTTATTCGCATCAATCGAAGGTGCAAGTATTATTAATCTTAATATCACAGTAAATCAAGTAGTAAACAACCTTGCAAATTTTGTTGGAAGTATTGCGGGTTATGCAAAAAATTCAAACCTTGTAAATATCCAAATTACAAACAATAAAGACTGCGTTGTTGAAGGTCTTAACTTTGTTGGTGGGGTTGTCGGCATGATGTTTGGCGACTCTAAAGTTAAGAATGTAAATGTAATTGACCCTAATGTGATTGCAGACAGATACAACGAAGTTGGAATTGAAAGCCAAGAAGGTGCAACTTCAAATATCGGTATGACGAGAAATGTTGCAACATTCTCAGCACAAACAGCATTTGAACTTCGTATGCTTCTTATTCAACAAATCGGTGACATCTTCTTGTCAGAAGCAAATGTTAATATGCTTAACAATGTTGTTGCATTTATCAGCAACATGTCATATGCTGGTGGTGCGTTTGGTTATGTTGATATCTTTACAGAACAAGAAAGCATGGTGGCTGATTATCAACATAAAACAGAAATGCAATCAAGCGATTATGAACTTTCAAAAGTAAGGGTGCAAGGGGCTATCAATGTTCAAGGTCAGGTTGTCGGCGGAGTTGTTGGTTTTGCTGGTGTTCATACTGACATAAAAGATACTGGTGCAATCTTCACAGACCCTGCCAGCGAGCCTGTTTCACACCTTGTTGCAACTAAATTCTACGCAGGTGGAATTGTTGGTCAAGGCTATGGCAATTACATTCAACTTTTCAGTGAGTATGATGAAACAACTCAAAATACCATTGAAAACAATCTGCTTACTTACTATAGCGGAAGCAATAATGCTGAACGTGGAAGCACAACAATTTTCAGCACTGAGGGAATTGATAAAGATTATTCTCAAATATATGTTGGCGGACTTGTTGGTTACGCAGGAAGCGGACAACTTACTGTTTCTTATTCAAAACTTAATGTTGTAGATATGCTTGCTAGATATGCAGGCGGTGTTATCGGATATGTAAACACAACAAACAGTGGTGTATATTACATTTCTGATGGTACTGACAATATAGTGACTAAGTACTATATGAACGAAGTGTATGCAACTGGTGATGTGCGTGCTAAAAATGCCGCAGGTGGAATTATCGGCTCTGTCTCACGTGGTTCAAATATAATCTTAGAGTCTGTAAATGCTGTTAACTTCCTTTCAACCTATGATTATGCTGAAGAAGTACAGTACAGAGCGGAAGATTTCTATATGTCTAAAGTTAGCACAGACTTGGACGAAAACGAGCAACCTATTGAGTACAACATTTACTCTTTTGACAAGATTAATGTTTATGCTATTATAGGTAACTATGAAAACCAAAACGACTTTAACTTCCTTGTTGTTACTAAAGCCGCTGATGACGATGAAGCCGCTGCGGCAGGCACAAAACGCTATGTTACAGTTGGGGCGGTAAGACAATATGTTTCTTCAATCAACACGCTTGATACAATCAAACTTTTTGCTTATCCTAACGAGCCTTATCGTGTTGGTGATATTAATGTAAATGAAGAGGGAAATCTTCACAACATTATGGCTATCCCTAGTGTGTCTACATATCCTAGTGCAGAAACTGGATATGATGATACTTATGGCGTGTTCCTTGGCAGTGATGTTTGGTCTATGAACAACTGGTATCATGACTCAGATTCATTATATCCACGTATCAAATTCTCTATAGTGGAAAGACCTTACATCTATCTTGATGCTTATGATGCTTCTATTAGGGCTGCGTTAACACGTATGCAAAACTCTGATATTGAAGTGCGTGTAAGGGGACTTACTGCAGCTGGCAGTGAAACTAAGGCACACATTGATATAGCAGGATTTTTACAACGAAACGATATTACATTTAAAGATGGAATTGAAAACTTCAGAGGAAGACTTATCGGATGGCAGGTAGGGCAACAAGTGTCTATTCAAGGTTACCCTCAAGAATGGCCAGCACTTCTTCTTGATAGACCGCTCTTTAATGGCACTTCTGCAGGCTTCAGAATGTCAAATGTTTCTGTGAAGTTTAGACCTTATAAAGACCCCGTTCTTGGAGAAATTACTAATAAGACAATATTCTCTAGTGACAGCGATTATAAAGGGGCTTTCTCTAATAGCAACATGATGTTGGCGGTGTTAGATAATGTTCAGTTTGAATTTACTCACAATGTTTATTTCTATAATAGTAATAATGATAGTGAGGTTGGCTTATTAGCACCTACAATTACAAACACATCAATCTCAAACTTTAACATCTTTATCAATTTGCCAGAATCAGGTCAGGTGTTCTTGAGTACTGATGCGACAAGGGTAGGACTTATTGCTGGAAAGGCAACGCAAAACAGCGAAAATAGAATTATGAATATTCAAAACGTAAATATTTATAATTACACAGATGCTTCTGGTAACCTTATAAATAATTCAAACACTTCTAATAACAATGTTTATGTAGGTGCTTATTTTGGAGAAGTTTTAAAGGAGAGCGGTAAAGATGATAATGGCAACGACTTAACTCCTACAAAACTTAATATTCAAATTGGTAAAGTGGGCAATACCTATACACAAATTCAAGGTAATGACTGGAAAGGTATTACTCAACTTAACAATGTTTCGGAAACAATCAATGTAAATTATAATCACGATAATATTTACATTGGTGGTTATGCGGGACTTGCAAGCAATATTGATACTGTTACATTTGCGGATATTGATACAGTCACAAATATCAGCCTTTCATTATCTGGAAATACATCAACTTTTACAGGACAAAGCATTGTTTACGCTGGTGGATTATTTGGTGCGTATAAAGGTTCTGGAATAAATATTGCAGGTAAAACTGAAAGTGTTCCAACTAAGACATTTAATGTAAGAATATATTCTTCAAGTGATAAAAATAACGATGTTTATTTGGGTGGACTTGTGGGACAAATGGCTTCAGATGGCACACCTGAAATTTCAAATGTTGTTACAAACTTTGAAGTATTTAAATCTACAAATGTAAGTGGAAGACTTACTTCTGCATATCATAATTCTGCGGATATTATGAAAAACTATATCGACAATCTCGGCAACACATTTGCATTTAACGCATTTGAAGTTAATGAGAATGCCTATGTTGGCGGACTTGTTGGACGTACTACTGGAAATTTAGCAATAACAAGTGATGAAGAAATTCTTAGATACAACAATCCTTATAAGGCGATATCAGTTAGAGCAGAAAAAAATGCCTATGTTGGCGGACTTGTTGGTAGAAGCGAAAAAGATCTTACAATCAAAGGTATTATAAGAGTTGGCAGTGTGCTTGATGTAAATGCGGGATTTGGAGATAAAAATACTCAGGCATATGTGGGCGGTTTAGTTGGAGATATTTACCTTACTAATGGTGCAACTGCAAACATTGTTAATGATGGACTTTCTTATGCAGATATGTCTTTCGTTGGACAGATCTACACTTCACATAAAGCAAGTATAGGTGGAATTGTTGGAAGAATTACTGGTCTTGATGAAAGTCAAAATATTTATATTAAAGATACCGCTTTTGGTGGTGCGATTAAAATTTATAATGCAGAAAATATTGGATTTGATATTGGTGGCCTTGTTGGTACTTTTGCAGATGCTGGACATATGGGCGGAACAAATGCCAAAGCAGGACGTGTTGAAATTTCAAACAACTACTCATTCGGAGATGTTTTCTTCTTGTATAAAGATGAAAAAATAGATTCTGTAAGCACTACTGAAACAACATTCTCTAAACATGGTCAAGTTTATTATGGTGGGCTTATTGGAAGAGGCTTAGACGTTTCTGGACTTCAAAATCCAATTCAAGAAAACTATATAATGACAACATATAACGATCAAAGGCCTAATGACGGTGATAAGATTAATGCTGTATTTGGAAATATTCAAGGAATTTCTGAAACTGCAGGAAATTTCTATAGTCATGCTGTTACTCTTACTACGGACAATAATGCTTATGACGTTGGGTATATGACCCCTTATGATACAAACAAGGGTATTACAGGTGGTGGATATACTGGACATGAGTACTTTGATGGAATTACTGAAAAGAAAAATGCTCTTGCAGAATTTATGCTTACAAGGGTGTCAAATGTTACTTCTTTAACTGGCGAGGGCTCAAAACTCAACCCTAAATCATTCACAGGTGCGATCGCCACTGAAGAAATTGATCAACTTGAAAAGGTACATGGTATGAGATATTATTATTTCTCTGCTGATAACGCTCAAGCCGTATCAATGGAATCAATTACAAATACTCTTGATAATGTTGCTATTATAGGTGATGGATATACCATTAACTATACAAACAAAAATGCAAGCCCTATTGAATATATCAAAGGACAATCCTTTGTTTCAGGCTTGAATATTGTGCTTGATATTGATAACGATAATGTAAAAGCGGGCAAAACAGAAAGAATGTCAATCGGTGGTGTGGCTAGTTACATGGAAAGCGGAATTATATACGCTGTCGGTGTATCTGGAAATATGAGTGTTGGTGGAAACACCGCAATCAGTCTTGGCGGACTTGTTGGTAGTATAGCAAATGGTTTAATTACCGAGTCAGTGTCAGACATTCATATCATCTACCGTGCAGGTCAATATAAAGACGGCGGAAGCATTCTCTACGGTCAGGCTTCTGCAATAGCAAATGTTAATAAAGTAAACAATAAAAATATAAATAATGTTTTAGTTACTTATACATATGCAGTTGGTATTGTAGAGTCATATATTGACACTCATATCGATGGTTTCATACAAGGAAGAGGAGAACATACTTCAACCGAAGTTGAAATAAGGCATAGTTATTCTGCAACAAATCTTAACTGGCACGATCATACTTCTGCAAATACAGAACCTGACTCTAGCCATAGAACGGTATTTGATGGAGCAAAACTTACAGATACTTATAATGATAAGAATGCAAATGGTATAGGTTCAACAACTACGGCAGGTATTAAACAAAAGTTTAATGCAGGCAACTGGGCTCAAGACGACAAGTTCAACTATAGTTATCCTACAAGACAGTTTAACTATTTGAAGTATAGTTCTTATGCATCAAGAGGGGATAAAGATACTGATTTGTCTGATGATACTAAGGGTATAGAAAGATACGAATATAATCGCCTTACTGGCAGTGAGATTTGGGGTAATAGTCCTGTTGATGTAATGGGGGCATATTACATTGTTCCTAACGCTGGCGTATGGAATAGTTATTTGCCAAATGTTAATGATGGGATTACTGAAAACAAGAAAGTGATTATCAGAAATGACTTTGATTTCAATTACTTTGATTCAACAAATACAATTAAGAATTTTAAGTCAACGGCATCACTTGATTTAGACGGACAAGGACACAGACTTTACAATTTCAATGGTACTGGACTTTTCCAAGTGTTGACAAATTCTTTTGTGAGAAATGTTGATGTCTTAGATGTTACTATAACAGGCATAAGAGATAAATCTAGCAATACAGGTGTTATTGCCGAAACAATAACAAACACAATCATATCAAATGTAACTTTAAGCGGTATTGTAACTATTGATAAAGCTAATAATGCAGGTCAATATGGCGGTGTGACAGGAACAGCAACAAACTCTACTATTGCGTCTGTTATGAGTAATCTTAAAGTAGATGCAAATAAGAGATATGTGGGTGGATTAGTTGGTTATGCTGAAAATACAACAATCAAGCATTCTTCAAATAATGGTCCAATTAATACTACAAATACAGGTACAAGAAGTAGTATTTACACAGGTGGAATTGTTGGGTATTTATACAACTCTAGTTATGTTGAATATTGCTATAACACTTCATCTGTAACAAGCGGATATGTAATTACCAGTGCAAGTGCAAGCAACTATGCGGGCGGAATTGCTGGTAGAAGTGACAATTCTACAATTGATTATTGCTACAATTCAGGGCTTGTTAAAGCGGGCAATAAACAATGTACAACAGCCCAATATGCAGGCGGAATTGTTGGTTATAGTGGTGGTAGTTCTGTTTCAAACTCACTCAACGAAGCTTCAGTTGAGGCTATTGCAACAAACTCAGAGTTTAAGATTAGGACAAATAAAACAGCTAATGAAAAAATCCGTACATTCACGATTTATACCGAATCTTTTAGAAATGTATATGCTTATGGTGTAGGATATAATGGAAGTGAAGGTATTGCTGGCACAAACTACAATACAAACGAGGAAATCGTTATGAATGGTTGTGCGATTAAAGGCGATATTACTAGTGGTACTAAGTATACTATGGATATATCGGGATATCCTGCCAATTCTAATACTTTTACTGATGGTTGGTTGCGTTACTATCAATTTTCATATGAATCCTATTTTAAAGAAGTGTCAGGCGGGGAAAAGGATGATAACAATCACTTTGTTATTACCTCTCGTGATGAATTTGGTTTCCCTACAAGTTTATATATTAAACTTTTACATAGAGTAAGTATAAAAGAAGCTTCAACAACTAAATATAGTAAGGACTTAGAGGATTACTACTCGTGGACAAGTGATTCTCAGACGCCTACTTATCGCAGTTATGTAGCTGATAAGTATAATTTTTATGAAAATAAGAAATCAACTGATAATGGTGATGTTAATAATATAAAGAACAAGGTATTATCCGAAACTAAATCTAACAATAAAAATACCAACATTTTAATAAATAATAAATACTATTATTTGGCAAATGAGGCTGGATCAGATCTTTATAATCTTATGAACTCCGCTCTTATTTACACAACAACTTATACAACATCAGATCCTACAATAATAGACTTGTTTGATAAAGGAGATTATTCATATAATAACTTTAATTTCGATTATAAAGATGATAGTGAAAAAATTGTTAAGGTTATTGGAACTGGATGGAATAAAATTGGCTCTGGTAGCAATGCAAAAGTTGTGTTTGATCTTTCAATCTATGCAACAGAAGAAATAAACAACTGGGCAGATAAAAAACTTTCAATTAGTTATTCATTAGATGAAACATATACTATAGATTTAACTAATTATAAGTATTCTTATTATGAAGAAGATGGAAGAATTGAAATTGATATTTCTGATAATACGTACACAGCATTAATTGAAACTATTTTTGATAATAGTTCAGCTTTCGGTTATCAAACAAAATTGAATGATAGCGATGAGGAGTTTATTAATGCATATTATACGACCTACCAAGCAAATGGTACAACAAAGGAATTATACTTTGTGTACGGCAATAAGAGCCTAGTATTATATAAGAATCTCAAATTATATAATTCAGATGGCAATGTTTTGAATACGGTTAACACAAGCACTCTTCTTCCAGAAATGCTTGCAGGAAAGTCAATAACAATTCACTATGGATTAACTATTGAGTCTACATTTACAGTAGATGCACCTAAGTCTAGTGCAGGTAAGGTTAGTGATTCTTATACTGGTAACAAAAACATCTCTAATTCAGAAAAATTTAACAGCAGTTTTACGGCTGGTGGTAATGGAAATATTGTTGCTTCAAGAGTCCCTATTGACTTTACTTATAGCATTTTAGATACTGTAAATAATATCACTGCGCCTATTATAAAGACAGAGTTTGATGAGGAAAATATTACAGACAGAATTACATCTTTTGAAATTAATGTGTCTGGAAATACCGATATGAAACTTGGGAAAATTGCAGTGTTTAAAGCTGGTGTATGGTCAAGTGAGATTGAAAACTTTGATATCAATGGTATAAATATGACTATTACATCAAATGGGGAAACTTTAATTATTGTATCAGACGTTTATGCAGATGATGATATTCAATCTGAGATTGAAAATTATTTAAATACTCTTACATTAACTTATGACTCTATAAGTATACAAGGGCAATTTGCTTCTACTGGATATACTGCAACAGTGACCGATAAAGATGACAATAAACTTGTTGTATTTGATGGGGCAAATTGGACCAAGGTTAACGATTTAATAATTGATTCTTATACTTCAACATTTGCTGATGGAGTGTGGAGTTTTGAAAATGTTAGTGCAGATGATATAAATTCAATATTAAATTATAATATTTCTGCATATTCAAATACGGCAAGTTTCACTCTTCCAGATGCTTCATCTTGGGACAAAGCATTGTTCTACATTGGAGATTCCCCAGTTGTTAGTTACAATGCTGCAGCGTTTGCAACATTAGGAAACTTACAGGTTTCTATTGAAGATAATAAAGTCACTGTTACTTCACTTGACTTTGAAAAGAATGCTCCTATTGAAGTTGATTATTTCTATCAATTAAAAGAAATTGTACTTCCTCAAATTATTGTTGATAAAGTATATGACAAACAATTTAGCAATGGAATTTTGAGTGGAAATATCACATACAACTTTGTTGACCTTGCTTTTGAGGAAAATGATGTTGAGTTTGATGTTACTGATAATAGTCAGTCTAAGATTCATACTTTAAATATGACTTATGCATTAGGTAAAGTAAATAGTAAATCTGCAAATGGAATTATAGTTTACTATGGCACATTCAAATTTAATTCAAATTATAATGTCAACTATTCAACAGACAATTTGAATGTTACAATAACCAACAATAAAGATAGTAGTGGATATATGAAAACTGAATTTTCAGGTCTTTCACTTGTTGCTGGTAATGCAGAGGTTGAATTGCAGCCTAATGCAACTAATACATTAACATTTAGTGTAGATAGTGACTTTTCTATTCAATCAAACATCTATCATACACATTTTGAAGTTGATATGAGTTTAGATGATGAAAAGAATAATGTTGCACCTTATTTTGAATCGGCATATGATATGACATTTAATATTACTGGTGGTAAAAAATACTCCGTTAATATAGATGGAAAAATGTATGATGTAATGGCTCCAAGTTTCATTTATAACTATAATTTGAATGCGAATGGGGTTACAACTTTAAAATCTATTACTCAATATAAGTTTGTATATACAATGGAAGAAATTAGAGAACAAGTAGATGAAAATGGTAACAAGCCTTATGCAGACTGTAAAACTATTGATGACTATATAATGAAAGCAATCGAATTGCACCTTGCCTCAAAAGAGCTTAAAGACAAAACGACAGAGGAAAAGTTGGCTTCTGTAACGCAATTTGTTGAAAAAATGTTTGAACAATATATTTGGACATTAGATGGTAATATTGAAACATGGACTTATACAAACACTTGGGTTGAACAGTCTGATAACCCTCATATTGATGAAGATGGTAACAAGCATCCTAACAACATTACTCACACTAAAGAGTATCAACTTGCATCGTATAATAGAGATACAGGAAAGTGGACGGTATATGGAAGTTCAAATACATATAATAGTATTGAGGAAGCAATAAAGGCAAATTATTCAAATGGTAGTATTGATATAACCAAACAACAAAATAATATTGATCTAGGGGATTATACTGATAAAGTACCTGAAGAAACACCCCCTGTCGTTCTTCATTTCACAAAAGAAGATTTTGTTCTCAGTGGATTAGATATTGTTTATTTACGAAATGGTGAAAATACATCTAAGATAATTTATCTGGATAGTCCTGATAATATTGATTTATCATTAACTCTTGAGTCCAACTTTAAGTTTAATGCAAAAGAATTGTCTATAAATTCTAATCTTGCAGAGTTAAATAAAGTAAATCAAACTCTTGTTTATGACAAGTCAGATTTGACTTTTACAAACTTACAAGATGAAGTTGTAGATGTAGATGATCTAACAACTTTCTATAATTATGATTCTGCCTCTAACAGTTTAACATTTAACTATAAACCTAATGGTGAGGATAAGTTGTTATTAACAAACACCATGACTGGAGAGATTAGTGCATTTATAGCTAGTCAAGAGAATGACAATGCAATAGCTATGCCAATATTGCCAAGTGGAGATTCGATTTCTTATGAAGGTATAATCTTGACAAGAAATATGTACTTAGGAAAAGTTTCATATGCTCTGTTTAGTGGAAGGTTAAGTGGTAATGATTATGTTATATCTTATCATTCAGACCAATCTTCATTGTTTGATTCGACAACAGATGGGGCATTTATGAAAGACTTAAGCGTTGTAGGGCAATTAAATGCTTGCAATGTTGAAGAGGTTAAGGAGATGGTTGGCGGAAATACTAGATATTATGCAACTTCAATAATTTCTAATTATAATAAGGCAACCATTCATAATGTGTCAACATATGGAAATGTTCGTAATGCTGAATTTAGAAAATATGATCAATATATAGCAAGTGGCTTTGTTGGTTTTAATGAAGGTGCTTTAAATAATGTTCGAAACTTTGTAGCTATAAATGGTATAACTTCTACAGGTAGAGACTTTAAGTCAACCATTATAACAGGAATTTTCTATAAAAATGAAACAGCAACTATTGATAATTTAACTAATTATGGGTTGCTTATTGGGGGAAATGGTTATAATGAAATTAGCAATGGCAGACAAGGCGGACAAGGTAGCAATGTTTATGCAATAGGTTTTGAAACGGATAAGCAAGTTGGCTCAAACAGCCAGTATGTTATTGCTGGAAATGGTGGTTCATCATTTGTAGGCAAAAATGGTGCTAGAGGATGGGATGTTCTTTCTAACAGTACCACTTCTGGTATTGACGTTACTAAGATTGCTGGTAAAAATGGCGGAGCTGCTGTTGCAGGTGGCAAAAAAGGCGAAGCGTATCTATATGGTACATCTGAAAATTCAACTGAAAATTCAAATCAGTATCTTAAGAATGGAAAAGATGGCCAAAGAGCAAGCGCTGGAAATGGCGGTATGCAAGGCTGGGTTGCAATTGCTGGATGTGTGGATGGTGTAAATGTAGGTCTGCGAAATGCGGGCTATACAGCTGTATATTTAGGTATCGCTTTGTCTGATGGTCCATTGCCATTTATGGATATTGTTGCGGCTGCGGTTTATGCTGCACTTATGATAGAACTAAATAATTTTGAACAACCAGCACTATATTTTGGTGCAGAGGGTAACTACTGTGGTTTTGCTGGTGCGGTTTTAGCAAATGGAGACAATGAATGTTCTTATAAGAATATACAGACTAAACAAATAGGAAAGACTTTCCAAGCACTTCCAACAGAATTTATAGACCATGTTACTCAAGAAGGTATGTTTGCAACAGGAGTTCCTGATGCTTTCAGATATTGATGCTGAAATTCATATTTG
Source organism: uncultured Bacillota bacterium (assembly GCA_948465545.1). GTDB lineage: Bacteria > Bacillota > Clostridia > Christensenellales > UBA1242 > Caccovivens. The sequence goes on along the minus strand of CAOJXO010000001.1, from coordinate 108,294 downwards.
GTTAACACAAAAAAACCGCGTGGAAACGCGGTTTTTTTAACTTTTAAATATCGCACGGAGGATGAGCCCAAATACAAAACTCACGGTGGCAAGAAAGATACTGCGTAGCACCAACATCCCTAATGTTTTTTTTTGCTTTTTTGAATCTAGCAGATAACTTTGCCCTTTTTTCTTCAAGGTAACGCAATATAAATAGCCGTCTTTACCATCTGATACCACAAAGTCTATATAGTTTTCAAGTGCGAGGGACGCCATGATTTCATCTATTTCTGCCACCGACAAAACACATTTTTTACAGATTGCTTCTGCAATTTGGTTTGGAGAAATTAGATATGTCTTTTTTCCAGTACATACCTTACACAGATAACTCATAACAAGTTTTTCTTTGCGGTTAGACATTTTTTCTCCACACCTATTTTGCTAAATTATTGACTTCTAACCGCTTTTTATGCAAAAAATAAGGACTTTATAGCCCTTATTCATCTTCTTCTTCGTATGTTGTAGGTTGTTCATCTTCGTATTCAGAGATTTGTTCGTATTCCCATTGATCTAAATCTTCAATGTATGGGCAAGTCCCTATTTGTTTTGCGAACTGCTCGGCAAAGGGTTGTCGGATTTTTAACTTTGAAATATCAAATCCGATATTCATTTCTTCAAATATGGAAGGTGCCATAATTAAATCGTCGACAATAAGAATCGTTTCATCATCATAAAATCTTATCTCTTCTAAATATTTTTCATTCAAAGTTAATTTGTTTTTAAGGATATTGTAAATCCTGTCTTTTGATTCTACATAGGCACGGGCATCAATAAACTTGTCAGAAAAATGACCATGGTCGAAAGCAGAGTCAGGCTCGCGATCCATTATATCTACAGCATTAATATACTCAGGATCATTTTCAGGATTTGAAGCCGATAGCCTTTCTTTAAGGCTGTTGGTGAGGTTGTATATTTGATTTCTTGGAAGACGTGACAGACTTCTTTTTGCAATTTTATATGCTTCATCTTCATTTATGCGTTTTCCATACACAACAGAGTTTCTTTTAAGTGCAAGGGCACATTGTGCCTTTGTCATAAAATCTAGAAGTTGAGTTTTGCAGTCCTCAATCGAAATGTCAAATATTATTGGAAGTACTATACGTGCTTTATCATAGAAATTTAAAAGATAAAAACTTGTTTTATTTGTTTTTTCTATATTACACATATTTCTGTAATATTCTTCTGTGTTTGATTCAATAAAAGCCTTAACAACTTCGTCAGTTATTTTAATTTTTACAGGTTCGGTCTCGTTTCCGCGAATGAAAAACTTAAAAACCTCTTCAAGTGTAACTTTATTTAAACTTTCATTAAGAAATGGGATTATTGGATTTTTCATCTTTACCTCTTGTAATTATTTTACCCTAATACAGCCTTATTGTCAATAGTAGGGTCGAAAAAAGTCGAATGAATATTTAGTTATTATGAGCGACAAACTAAATTTATATGCTTGATATTAAATCAAAGTTAGTTTTAAAAATCCTTATTAAGGAGTGCGGTAATGGCTCGTATAAGATAATAGAAGCGAGTGACATTATTACCTCTATGCCGTCCAAATATCGGGTTGATAGTGATGGGCTTGATAATATATTAATCTATTTAGAGCGTCAAGATTGTATATCGATTAAGTATGATGATGATGGGGTGTATTGTTTATGCGTTTTACCATACGGGCATGAGATCGTTGAAACTGAGAATAAAAAAGGAAAGGAACAAAAAAACTTTCCATATATATGGTTATTCTTGACAATGTTAATCCTATCTTTTATAGGTGGTTTTGTAGGGGCGTTTATAACACGATTTTTATAATTCTATAAACTCTCGTTCCATGCGAGCATTACAAATGCTGTAGATTCCGTTTGTGCCAACGATATAGTGGTCTAAGAAGTTTATACTTAATGTGTTAAACATTGTCTGCATATTAATTGTTGCCTTAACATCTTGAGCGGATGCAAGGGCGACGCCTCCGGGATGATTATGTAAGATAAATACAAATACAGGGTTGACTGAGTTTAAAAACTTTGTTATTTCATTTTGATTTACTCCAACCATAGTGAGAGTGCCTTTTGCAAGACATCTATGTCCAAGATGCCTATACCTTGCGTCAAGGCCAACAATATACAGTTCTTCATTTTTCTTCATACGCACGAGAATTTCACAGAAATCATAGATTGCACTTTTACTGGAAAGAAGTTCTTTCTTGCTTATTCTGCACATCATATAGAGTTGAAAAATGTCAGGGATTGCAGTAAGTAGATCTGCACCACGCTTGCCAATACCCTTTATACTTTGAAGGTCAGACACATCAGCATCAAGCACATTCGCCACCGAGCCAAATCTATCAAGCAATCGATGGGCAAGTGGGTTTACATCACCCCTAGGGAAAATATAGGTTAAAATAAACTCCATGGCTTGGATATCGCTTACATTTTCAAGCCCAGATTTTTTTACAAGTTGTAAAAGTCGTATTCGATGACCGTCATGAATGTTTTTTTCTGACTTTATTAAGTTTTGAAATTTTTCCATAAAAATCCCTCTTTTGTATTATTGTTTTTATAAGTATATCAAAAAAAGTACAAAATCAAAACTAAACTAAAAAAAATAATGTGAAATTTTGTGTAATTAGAGTTATAATAAAACTATGGAAGAAAAATTTGATTTGAGAGCACCATATATGCCAGCTGGCGATCAGCCACAGGCAATTGATAAATTGGTGGAAGGATTGCAGGATGGGTTAAAAGATCAAGTGTTGCTTGGCGTTACTGGAAGCGGTAAAACTTTTACCATGGCAAATATAATTGCCAAGATAAATAAGCCGACTTTGGTAATTGCCCATAATAAAACATTAGCGGCACAATTATGTAATGAGTTTCGTGAATTTTTCCCTAACAACAGGGTGGAATATTTTGTTTCATATTATGATTATTATCAGCCAGAGGCGTACATAGTTTCTTCTGATACCTATATTGAAAAGGACATGTCTATCAATGAAGAAATTGACAAACTTCGTTCTAGTGCAACATCTTCAATTTTAGAAAGAAAGGATGTTATTATTGTTGCGTCGGTCTCTTGTATATACGGACTTGGCAACCCAAACGAATATTATAATCTTCACATTTCTCTTAGGCCAGGCGATTTGCTTGACCGAGATGAATTATTGTCAAGCCTTGTAAATATTCAGTATATGAGAAATGATATTGATTTCAAACGTTCGACATTTCGTGTAAAAGGTGATGTTGTAGATATTTTTCCTGCCAGTCAGTCAGAATTAGCAATAAGGGTGCAGTTTTTTGGTGATGAAATTGAAAGGATCTATGAGTTTGAACCAGTGTCTGGTAAACTTATAAACGAACTTAAATATGTTGCCATATATCCAGCCACCCACTATGCAGTTGGTAAAGCGAGGATGGATAATGCACTCAGACAAATTGAGGTGGACAGACTTGATGCAATCAAGGCTTTTCAAATTCAAAACAAACCTTTGGAAGCGGAGCGTATAGGACAGCGTGTTGCGTATGACATTGAAATGATGCGAGAGGTTGGCTTTTGTAGCGGAATTGAAAACTATTCAAGATATTTTGACGGGCGTAAGCCTGGGGAAGCACCATATACTTTGATTGACTATTTTCCTAGCGATTTCTTAACAATTATTGATGAAAGCCATATGACACTTCCGCAGGTGCGTGCTATGTATAATGGTGACAAGGCAAGAAAGACATCTCTGGTGGACTATGGTTTCAGATTGGAAGCCGCAAGGGACAACAGACCGCTTACATTTGATGAGTTTTCAAACAAACTTAAACAAACGATATATGTTTCAGCAACTCCAGCAAAGTATGAACTTGATAAGGCTGGGCAAGTGGTGGAGCAACTTATTAGACCTACTGGGCTTCTTGACCCTCTTATTGAAATCAAACCTATTGAAAACCAAGTAGAGCAACTTATGGTTGAGATTAAAAAGACAACATCAAGGAATGCGAGAACGCTTGTTACAACACTTACAAAGAAGATGGCTGAAAGTTTAACGAACTATCTATTAGAGCATGATATAAAAGCCAAGTATATGCACTCAGAAATAGATACTATGGAAAGGGTGGAGATTGTAAATGGACTTCGTGCAGGTGAGTTTGATGTGCTTGTTGGAATCAACCTTTTGCGTGAAGGATTGGATATGCCAGAAGTGGAACTTGTTGCAATACTTGATGCTGATAAAGAAGGCTTTTTGCGTAGCGAGGGGGCGTTGGTTCAAACAATAGGTAGGGCTGCGAGAAACGCAAACGGACACGTTATTATGTTTGCAGACACAATTACAGATTCAATGAAACGGGCTATTGGAGAAACAGAACGTCGTCGTGCATTGCAAGAGAAATACAATAAAGAACATAATATTACGCCAAAGACGATTATTAAAAAGATTACAAATACTCTTGAATTGTCGCAAAAGGTGAAAGATGAAAAGTTATCAGTTACGCAGATTCCAAAAGAGATTGAAAAACTGACGGCGATGATGAAGATTGCTTCAAACTCGCTTGAATTTGAAAGGGCGATTGAACTTAGAAATAAAATTCAAGAACTTAAAAAACAACTTGAAAAGAATTCGAAGAATAGGAAATAGCCTCTTGAAATTGAAATAAGACTGTGTTATAATTAAATCATATTGGAGGCAATATGACAAAGGAATTTGAAGAAAAGATTAAATATGTAATGGGAAAGGTTAAATTTGTTAAACCCGGGTTTTTAGGTTTATATATGTGGTGGACTGAATCTTTAGAGGCTCATAAATCACTTCGTAATGCTGAAAAATGTATTATTGCGAAGCATTTGTTTAAAATAGCAGATTTTGACGTGCAACTTAAAGAGGTTGGATATAAAGGTAATTATGACGATTCTGCAATAGAAGTTTTACGCCAGATGCCATTGATGTATTTAGAAAAATCCAATGCATATTCTCTTAAGATTAATAAAAAGTTATTTCTTAATACTGATTTTATTTCTGCTAAAGTTACAGTTTATAAGGCTACAAATATTCCAGAAAAAATTGCGGATCAAAAAGTCTTATTTAATGAAAGTTACCCTTTTAATGAAGAGCAACAATAAAAAATATAGCATTGAAAATGCTATATTTTTTTATTTAATTTGTTTGATAATGAAGGTTAAAAGGGGTATAATAATCATATGAAAAATTCAATTTTAATTACAGGCGCGAAGGAAAACAACCTTAAAGATGTTAGTTTAGAAGTGCCAAAAAACAAACTTGTTGTTTTTACTGGCGTAAGTGGCTCGGGTAAGAGTTCGCTTGCATTTGGCACAATTTTTGCAGAGGGGCAAAGAAGATATATAGAAAGCCTCTCTTCCTATGCACGTCAATTTTTGGGACAAGCACAAAAGCCAGATGTTGAGTCTATTGATGGGCTTAGTCCTGCCATTTCTATCGACCAAAAAACAACAAATCATAATCCGCGTTCTACGGTAGGTACAGTGACTGAAATATATGATTATTTAAGACTTTTGTTTGCCAGAGTTGGCACTCCATACTGTCCGCATTGTCATAAGCCTATTTCTCAACAAACTATCGACCAGATTGTAGATACAGTTTGTGAGTTTGAAGAGGGTAGCAAACTTACCTTGCTTGCACCTATTGCAAGAGGGCAAAAGGGTACTTTTGCAAAGGTGTTTGAAAGTTTGAAAAAGTCTGGCTATGCAAGGGTGCAGGTGGATGGAAGTATATATTCTCTTGATGAGGAAATCAATCTTGATAAAAATATCAAACATAACATTTTTGCAGTGATTGACAGAATTGTACTTAAAGAAAGTGCAAGAACCAGACTTACAGATAGTCTTGAAACTGCTTTAAAACTAGGAGAGGGGCTTGTTGTTGTAGATAAAGACGGAAGCGAGCAAACTTTCAGTACAAACTATGCTTGCCCTGATTGTGGTTGGACATTAGAAGAAGTGACCCCTAGAATATTCTCTTTTAATGCGCCGTATGGTGCATGTCCACATTGTTCTGGACTTGGTATTGTAACTGATTTTGATGAGTCGCTTGTGCTTAAAAATAGTGAACTATCCATAAATGAAGGTGCATTCAATATCACTGGCTGGCGTATGGATGAAGGCTCGTTGACAAGTCGATATTTAAAAGCGGTGGCAAAGAAATATGATATTGACCTTGATACTCCTGTAAAGAAATTGCCTAGAAAGAAACTTGATCTTTTGCTTTATGGAAACGATGGCGAGCAGTTGGATCTATATGAAGACGAGTCTAAAAATAAAACCTTCGAACATTATAATGGTAAAAAGGCACTTTCTTTTGAAGGGATAATTAACAACTTAAAAAGGCGTCTTGCCACAGGAAAGAGCGAGTTTATTCGCCTTGAAATTGCGAAGTTTGTACGCGAACAAACCTGTCCTGTTTGCAAAGGTAAAAGACTTAATGAGGCAGCCCTTTCAATAAGGGTAAACAATAAAGATATAGCGGACACTTGTGATATGAGTGTTGGAGAACTTGTACCATATTTTCAAGGACTTAAACTTAATAAAACGGCGTCAAATATAGCACAGAGCATTTTAAAGGAAATTAATGCAAGACTTAAATTCTTGTCTGATGTTGGATTGAACTATCTTACACTTTCCCGCTCTGCTGAAAGTTTATCAGGCGGTGAGGCTCAACGTATCAGACTTGCCACCCAAATAGGAAGTGGGTTGAGTGGAGTATTATATATTCTTGATGAGCCTAGCATTGGACTTCATCAACGTGACAATGAAAGGCTTATCGCAACCATGAAGAATCTGCGAGATTTAGGCAATACCCTGATAGTTGTAGAGCATGATGAAGATACAATTCGTACTGCAGACTGGATTGTGGATGTTGGCCCTTATGCAGGCGTGCATGGTGGCGAGATTATTGGCAATGGTACACTTGATGCGATTATGAAAAATAAGAACTCAATAACTGCAAAATTTTTAACTGGCGAAGAAAAAATTGAAGTTCCTAGCATAAGACGCAAAGCAGAGAAGTTTTTAAAGATTGTAGGTGCAAAGGAAAACAATCTTCGTGATATTGATGTGGAAATTCCTCTTGGCGTATTTACTGCGGTTACTGGTGTTTCTGGCAGTGGAAAATCCAGCCTTGTAAATGAGATATTATATCCATATCTTTCAAATGTGCTTAATGGAAGTCGTTTGGAACTTGGTAAATTTTCAAGAATTGATGGTGTAAAGGAACTTGATAAGGTTATTGCTATCGACCAGTCGCCTATCGGACGTACCCCACGTTCAAACCCTGCAACTTATGTTGGACTGTTTACTGCGATTCGAGATTTGTTTGCAAGTACCCCTGATGCAAGGTCAAGAGGATATACTTCTGGCAGGTTTAGTTTTAATGTTAAAGGCGGAAGGTGTGAAGCCTGTGAAGGTGCGGGAATAAAAGAGATTGAAATGTATTTTCTTCCAGATATTACAGTGCCTTGTGAGGTATGTAAAGGTAAGCGATATAATCATGAAACTTTGGAAGTAAAATATAAAGGTAAAACCATTTCAGACGTACTTGATATGACGATTGAAGAGGCCCTTTCATTCTTTGAAAACATCCCTTCAATTAAAACAAAAATTCAAGCACTTTATGATGTTGGGCTTGGATATATTAAATTGGGGCAACCTGCGACTACGCTTTCGGGCGGTGAAGCACAAAGGGTAAAACTTGCAAGTGAACTGGCTCGTAAATCCACAGGAAAGACAATATATCTTTTGGATGAGCCTACCACAGGGTTGCATATGTATGATATAAAGAAACTTATATCCATTTTAAATAGGCTTGTTGAGGGTGGTAATACGGTAATCGTTATCGAGCATAATCTTGATGTTATCAAATGTGCCGACCATATTATAGACCTTGGCCCAGAAGGTGGAAGTGGTGGAGGCACTATTGTTGCCGAAGGCACTCCAGAAGAGATAGCCCTTGTGCCAGAAAGTTTTACAGGACAATTTTTAAGAAAAATATTAAACTAAAAAAGAGGCGGGTACAGACCGCTTCTTTTTAATTATGAAGTTGAGGGGCATATATTGAAAGTAAAACAACTATGCTACACATTAAAATAAATCCAAAACCAAACAACCAAAACTTTTTCATAAATTAATTATGTCCGTTTGATAATTTTGATAAACATTAATTTAATTGACATTTTTTAGGGTATATGCTAACATTATTTGTAAATTTAGGAGGCTTAGAATGAGTGACAACATTTATTATAATAAGGGCGAAAAGTTTTATATAACAACACCTATTTATTATCCTAGCAACAAATTACATCTTGGCAACTGCTATACAAATGTAATTTGTGATGCGATTGCAAGATTTGTACGTAAGCAAGGTAAGGATGTTTTTTATCTTACTGGTACTGACGAACATGGGCAAAAGGTGAGTCAGGCGGTTGCAAATGCTGGCAAAACCGAAATGGAGTATTTGGATGAGATTATTGAGGGCTATAAAAAACTTTGGGAACTTCTTAATATCAGTTATGATAAATTTATAAGAACGACCGATGACTATCATGTTGTTGCAGTGCAAAAAATATTTAGAGAACTTTATGATAAAGGTTATATCTATAAAGGGGAATACAAGGGGCTTTATTGTACACCTTGTGAGTCATTTTGGACTGAAAGCCAATTAGTAGATGGTAAATGTCCTGATTGTGGACGACCGGTATCAGTGCAATCAGAAGAGGCATACTTTTTTAAACTTTCAGCTTTCACAGATAAGATTCTTAAATTATATAAAGACAATCCAAAATTTTTGCAACCAGAAGCAAGAGTTAATGAAATGGTAAACAATTTCCTTAAACCAGGGCTTGAAGACTTGTGTGTTTCAAGAACTTCTGTAAAGTGGGGTGTGCCAGTAGATTTTGACCCTAAACATACGGTGTATGTTTGGATAGATGCCCTTCCAAACTATATCACTGCACTTGGATATAAAGGGGAAGATGATTCATTACTACAAAAATACTGGCCTGCAGATGTACACATGATGGGTAAAGAAATTGTGCGTTTCCATGCAATTATTTGGCCTGCAATCTTGATGGCACTTGATCTTCCGCTTCCTAAAAAGGTGTTCGGGCATGGTTGGCTGATTTTTGGTGGTGGAAAACTTTCAAAAAGTAAGGCTGACGGCATAAAAGACTGTATTGATCCATACATTTTGGCGTCAAACTATTCAGCGGATGCTGTCAGATATGTGCTTCTTCGCGAAATACCTTTTGGTTCTGACGGTAATTATACAAATGAAATTTTACTTAATAGATTTAATAGTGACCTTTCAAATAATTATGGAAACCTTGTTTCAAGAACTTTCAGTATGCTTAAAAAGTATTTTGGCTCTATAGTGCCAGAAGTTAAGAATGATGATTTGGAAGCAAGCAAAGAACTTAAAACCGTTGTTTTAGATGAAACTAAGAAAGTGTTTGAGTACATGAAAAACTATGATGTTACAAAAGCACTTGCAAGTATCTTCAATATCTTCTCGCAAGCAAATAAATATATTGAAAAGACAGAACCTTTTTCAATGGCAAAAGATGAAAGTAAGAAGCAGGCTCTTGCAAATGTAATGAGAAATCTGCTTGAAACAATAAGGATTGGTTCAAGCCTACTTCAACCATTCCTACCAGAGTGTGCTGAAAAGACACTTAATGCACTTGGTATTACAAATGATACCTATGAAAACATTTTGGATTTCTATGCTTTAAAAGCAGGGGAACAGATTTCACCTCTCGGCATATTATTTCCTCGCCTTGATATAGCGGTAGAACTTGAAAAACTTAGAAAATAATAAAAAAAGAATTGCATAATCGCAATTCTTTTTTATTATTCAACTTCTGTTTCATCTTTTGGCTCAAGATCTTTTATAAGTTTATTAAAGATTTCTCCACCTTTTTTAGCACCGAGTTCTTCTACTCCTCTTTTTCTATCAGTAGTTAAGGCAGATATTTCAACAAGCCCTTTCGTTGTTACAGTAAAGTATTTTGTTATTTTTTTCATATCAAAACTCTCAAGAAGAGTTGTGTTATTTGTTATTGTTGCAAGTTTAACTCCGTTATCTATTTTAACAGTTGGTGATGCAAGATCAAGTACATCAGCGTAAGTTTTTGTATCAGAGTTAAGTATTTCAGCTGCCAGTTTAGAAAATTCTTCTATAGCAGCCTGTCTGAATTTTTGATTTGGATCGGTAAGTTTAACTGTTTTAGGTTTACGTTTTGTCTCTGGATTAGGCTTTTCATTCTTTGGTTTCGGTTTTTCAGTTTTAGGTTTAGGCTTTTCGGTTTTTGGAACTATCTTTTCTTGTAAAATATCAGGAAGATTCTCGCCAGGGTTTTCTGTTTTATATATTTCAACAACATCTGCTTTTGCATCTTTAACAATTTTATTGAATGTTTCAAGGTCTACAAAATCAATAATGTCAATTAAAGGATTTGCAACAGTGAATGCAAAGTCGTTATCTACATCTACATTAAGTACGCCACAAAGCATAGCTGTTTCCACTAAGATTCTTGCAATTTTTTCAGGAGCAGCGACACGACTTTTGATAACTCCGTTTTCATCAAGTTCACCAAACCCAACTCTTTCTTGTAAAAGTTTGAAAGCAGTGTAAAGTTTGTTTTTGTACCCATCAACATCACTTCCATCACAGGTTAAAAGATCTGTAAATTTAGAAGAATGTGTTTTTAAGAAATGTGTGTTTTTATTTGTATCAGAGAAATGATGATCGAAGAATGTTCTAGTTGTACCATCATTACCTACTCTTAACATAGGGTTTTTTGACCCTTTATCAATTCCTACATTTAAGAAATCTAAACGGTTTACATTTGTGTTAAGAAGGGCTGATACTGTAGCATTGTAGAAAAAGTTTTTAACTTTGTTAGCGTTTTCCTCATTAGTAGATAATAATGAGATTACTTGTTTTCTAATTTCACTTGTTGTTAAATCAATATTCACCTTTCTGTTGTTGATAAGACTTATAATAAGTGGTTCAACGCTTTTTTCCAACTCATTTACTTCTTGAATTTTAGCAGGATTATTAATGGCTTCTATTTTAGCATTGACAATAGCTGCAAAGATAGGGATGATTACAGGAGTCTTTTTGTCAACAATACCTTGAGTAGCTTCTAAAGAATGGGTTAAAATTTCTTTGTTTTCAATTTTGCAATCTTCACTATTAAGATAATCAACGATTTCTTGAAGCATTGAGCCTTTTTTCAAAGATTTTACCATAGCATCAACATTTTTTGTTGCAGATACTACAGTGTTCATACCTGTGGCTGATTTTGATTCAAGTTTATATCCAAACTCATACATATCCATTCCGTATGCGAATTTAGAGCACATACAGTCAGTAGCGAATAGTTTTAAATTCTCATTTTTAACCTCGTCGGTAGTAAGTCCCAATGTTGCGATTTTTGCAAGAGTTTTGTATTCGCCATTTATAAGTGCTTTTGAAAGATTTTGTAAAGCAGTATTAGCCATATTTTTATCCCTCCTAATTTTACTATTACATTTTAGCACACTTTGTGACAGATTTCAAGAGGTAAAATAGAAAAAATGGCTGCTTTTTATGCGAACTAGCCATTTTTTTGTATATTTCAGTTTATTTTTGGGTTAATTTCAATGTTATTGACATACTTTTGCCATTTCTAACAAAGTGTACTTCAACATCATCTCCAACGTTATATTTAAATAGTGATATCTTTAAATCTTGTACGCTTATAATAGGATTGTCGTCAATAGATGTGATTATATCTCCTTTTATTAGTCCCGCTTTGCTGGCTGGGCCTGTGGTGCTGATGATATAAACTCCATCTTGACCTACGCTTTCACCATATACCTGAGCGATTTCGCTATCAAATCCAAACACGCCAAGATATGGGGCTTTATAAGAATTGTTTTCAATAATTCTATCCATAATGGCAGAGCCAACTTCAATAGGGTTTGCAAAGCCCAGTCCTTCGCCCTCTGATGCCTTTAATGTGTTAATGCCAACCACTTCACCATTTGCATTGATTAGTGGACCTCCGCTGTTGCCAGGGTTAATACTTGCGTCATGTTGAACTAGAGATTGCAGGAAATTGCTTCCATTGTTGCTTTCAACCTCTAAGGTTCGGTTCAGTGCACTTACAATACCTTTTGTTACGGTATGTTTAAATTGAAGGGTGAGTGGAGTGCCTAGTGCATACACAGGTTCGCCGACCTTTAATTCTTTGCTTTTGCCTGCTCTAAGGTAAGGAATCTCTCTTGAAGATTTAAGTATAGCAAGGTCAAGCCCTGCATCCTTCCATAAAACTGAGGCTTTGCCAGTGGATTTATCTGCAAAGTATAGGGTTATGTTGTTGCCATCCTCAATTACATGGTTGTTTGTAAGTATGTATCCGCCATTTGTAATTGCAACACCGCTGCCTATTGCATATCCACCAACAAGATCCACCGAAATACCAACCACCGCACTTCTTGCTTTATCTAACATTTCGATTTCATCAGTGTTTTCAAGGCTAATTTCGCGTACACTCATATCTACCGTAGTATCTATATACGGAGAATTTGGATTCTGTCCGCATCCACAACATAAGATGGCAGGGCTGAGCAACAAAAACGCCAACAGATTTTTAGGTTTAATCATTTTTCCTCCTAGAAAATCAGTTGGCTATTTTATTCTAAAAAACATACCCGGTTTCGTTGACGCAACATCTATACATATATCACTACCCTCTTCAATTCCATGCACTGATAAGTGTTGGCACATATATCCATATGCAAGGTCGGGGGTATTATTATCCTTACTTATGTGGGATAATACCACCTGTCTTGTGCCTGTTCTTGCAAGGAAATCCACAACTTCACAACTTGCTTTGTTGGATAGGTGGCCATTAGGCCCGCTGATTCGCATTTTTAAAGAGAGGGGATAGTTTTTGCTGTCAAGAAGCATTTGTTTGTCATAGTTTGCTTCAAGATATACCAACTGACTATTCGCAATACTTGAAAGTATTCTATCGTTAGTATGTCCTAAATCTGTCAAAATACTTATTTTTTTGTTATTATTTTCAATACTAAAACCATAGCATGCCACATCATGTGGCACTTCTATTGCTTGAATATCTAAGCCTTTGTATGTAAAATCACCAGAAAAAGTTTTGCGGTTTGCACTGCTCATTCTAGTGGCTTTTGGGTCGAAACTGAGCCATACACGTTCATGTGCGTACACAGGGGTGTTATATTTGCTAGAAAAAACATCAATACCTTTGGTGTGGTCGCTGTGATCGTGGGTAAGCAGGATAGCATCTATTTCGTTTGGTTTTACCCCAATCAAATCAAGCCTCTTTGTAATCTCTGTCGCAGAAAGACCAGCGTCAACTAGTATTTTGACCCCGTCATTTTCAAGATATGTAACATTTCCGTCGCTCCCAGAGGAGAGGTTTATCACTCGCATTACAATATTATAACATAAAACTTTTTATAAAACAATCATAAAATATCAACAATCAGTTCTGCCTATAAGATAATCGACAGACACTTCAAAATAATCCGCAAGTCTAGTAAGTGCATCAATGTTTGGTTCAATTTGATTACGTTCCCACTTGCTGATTTGTTTTTGGTTTGACTTAATCTTTTTTGCAAGGTTGTCTTGAGATAGATTATTTTCTGTTCTTAATAATTTAATTCGTTCGCCTATCATATTCACCCCTTTTGCATAGTTGCTGTTTGATATTTTTTCTATGTTACATATAGTTTAAATGATTGTTTTTTAAAATTTTTCCACTACGCAAAAATTGCGTCTATTATTTAAATTTCGACGAAATTCATAGATGTTTTAGTTTTATCTGCTTAAAATCAAAAATTTTTCGCAAAATTATTAGAAAAAGAATAAAAAATCTTATACAAATTATTATTTGCCCTTGCAGTTATCAAAAAAAGTGAGTATAATTAATATACAAATAAGATTTTTGGAGAAAGTTATGAACACAGTTACTGAATTTATTGAAAAAACAAACATGTTAAAAAGTGGCGAGGTTATTGGTGTTGGCGTAAGTGGCGGAAGTGACTCTATGGCACTGCTACACTTTTTGGCAGAAAATCAACAGAAGTTTGATGTTGAAGTTGTGGCAATTCATGTTGATCATGGGATTAGGGAAAACAGTTACATGGACGCTGACTTTGTTAAAGAAAAAGCGAAGGAGTTTGGCGTTAGATTTTATAAGTTTCGTATTGATGCACCTAAACTTGCAAAGGATAGGGGGATTAGCCTTGAAACCGCTGCACGTGAAGGTAGATACGGTGTGTTTAATGCATTAATAAAAAAAGGTGTGATTGATAAGGTTGCTCTTGCACATCACACACTTGATCAGGCTGAAACAATCCTTATGCATATTTTTAGAGGTTCGGGCACTGCGGGGGCAAAAGGGATGGAGCCTATTCGCGACAATGTGTATATTCGTCCTATGCTTACCACATCTAAGGAGGATATACTTGACTATCTAGCAAAGAATCAAGTTGACTATGTAGATGACTATACAAATAGTGATAATACATATAACCGTAACTTTGTTAGAAATGTGCTTATGAAAGAGATTGTTAAACGATATCCAAACGCGATAAGTGCAATTTCTAACTTTGGGCAAAGCGTGGCTGAGGATGACGAATATATTAATTCTCATATATATGCTGACGCAATGCTTTTTGAAGATAAACTTGTAAGGATTCCAAACAGTTATTTCTTATATCCAAATGCGATTGTTTCAAGGGTTATATTTAAGGCGGTAAAGAGAATTGGAATTACTCACGATATCGAAAGGAAACATATTGAAGCGATTAAGAACCTTGCCCTCACTGGTGAAAATGGAAGCAGAATCTATCTTCCATATGATGCGATTGTGTTTAAAGAGTATGACTATATCACAATTTCTAATCGCAAAAAAGAAGAGGTTGTTTTAAATGAACCATTTAAGTGTGGAGAATTTAATGTCTCTAACTTTGGTTCTGTGGTGGTTAAGAGGGTAAAAGACTTCACACCAAGTGAAGGTAGATTGTATATAGATTATAGAAAAGTTCCAAAGACAGCAACATGGAGATTTAGAAAAGACGGCGATATGTTTACCAAGTTTGGTGGTGGAACTAAGAAACTTAAAAGTTATCTTATTGACAAAAAGATTCCGCTTCGTCAAAGAAACTTTATTCCTGTGCTTGCAGATGAAAATGAGGTTTATGTAATTGCAGGTGTAGAGATTTCTGATAAGGTTAAGGTTGAGGACGTCCCAACAGCCTACATGATTGAAGTGAAAAAATAAAAAAAGCGATTTTAGTCACTCAATTTTGAGACTAGCGGAATAATAAAAGAAAAACATAGACAAAACAATCTATGTTTTCTTTTTTACCCTTACTCTCTCTTAACTGCAAACAAAACGAATATTTCTGCCGTTGTCAAGGTTGCTAACAGCATACATTTTAACCTTGACAACAAAGAATATTCGTTTACACTAGAATAATAGAGAGAAGAAAACAAAAAGCAAAAGAGCGGATTGCGTTACGCTCTGCCAGCAACCGCTCTTTTGCAAAAAAAAGATTTGTTGTAGGCATGTGCTTGTATGGCGAGGCAAAGCCGAGCCACTTGTATCATATCAAGACAAGCACACGCCTAAGTGCCATTTTAAATATTTTTTTAAATATTTGATACAAACAGAGATTGTGTATGATATAATATTTTTAGTAGGAGTAATTATGGATAAAATAATAATGTTAGGAACAGGCAATGGCGCCACAATGGATTTATATAATACTTGTTTTGTTGTGCATAATGAAAATGGGAATTTCTTAGTTGACACTGGTGGGAGCATTGAGATTATTAGACAACTTAAAAATGTTGATATTGATTATCGTACTTTGCGACATATATTTATTTCTCATAGCCATACTGATCATATATTAGGTTTATTTTGGCTTTTTAAGAAGATAAGCAGAGATGCAATGCATGGCGAAATTAAAGATAAAATTAAAATCTATTGCAACAATGTTGTTTTTGAAACAATAAAAGAAGTTTCAAAACACATTTTGCCAGCAAAACTTATGGAAGCAATTTATAATGTTGTTGACTTCAAAATATTACAAGATGGAGATAAACACATTATAAATGGCATTGAATATACATTTTGGGATATGCAAGCAAAAGGTACAAAATTGTTTGGTTTTGAGTGTAAATTGAATGGTAAAAAACTTGCATTTTTAGGAGATGAAACTTTAAACCCAAAACTTTATGATAAAATTCAAAATTTTGATTATGTTATGCACGAGGCTTTTTGTTTGGAAAGCGAAGAAAACATTTTTCACGCATATGAGAAAAACCATGCGACAACAAAATTTGTTAGTGAGGTCATGAATAAGTTAAATATAAAGAACTTAATTTTGTATCATACAGAGGATTCCCATAAAGAACAACGCAAAACTTTATACACAAATGAAGCACAAGAATATTTTAAAGGAAATGTTATTGTCCCAAATGATTTAGAAATTATTGAAATTTAAAAAAAAGACGATTATAAGATATCGTCTTTTTGCTAGTTTCAAAGTTTATAGCCCTTAAATCGCTTTTTTTATTCTTGTTCGTCTTGTTTTTGTTGTCCGAAAGCTAATCTAAGATCTTTGTCATCGAAGATTCCTTGTTGGTTGCAAGACGCATAAGTGTGGTTAAATTCATCTTGTTGGATACCGTAAATATCGCTCAGATTAGAGATAACCAAATACCCCCCCCCGTTAAGGTTGAAAGGTATTGGCGCTCCGTTCTCGCCCCAAGGAACATCGAAAGTAATATCTTCATTAACTTGGATTGCTTCGATAGGTGAGCCTGTAGGCGCATGTTTTCCGTCAGCACCAACCTCAAGTTCATATCTTTTTATGAACTTTGCATGAGGAACAGCATATTTTTCTCCATCAGGATTTGTTACAATCCAGTCTGGATTGCCTTGTGCATCAGCTTTAACAACGCCAGCAACTTCTACAAGTCCGTTTTTCATAACTGTTTGAATTTCCTGTCCAGGCACTCCTTGTTCAGCATAAACACGTGCATATTTCTTGTATGTTTTTGGTGTAGCACCACTTGCAAGCAAATCATGAACGTATTTTTGAATGTTGTTTACTTTCATCTCCTCCCTCCTTAGTTTTAGTATATAGTTTTCAGAAAAAATAGTCAACATTAAATAATATTGAAATTTGCTTTTAATTCTTTATGTTTTATGTTAATATAATTATATAGGAGGTAAATATGAGCGGAGGAACAATAGCGTTAATTATTGTTGGAGTAGTTGTATTTCTTGCATTAGTTGTGGCTATTTGGTTTGTAGCAACATATAACAAATTTGTTAGGTTAAGAAATGATGTGGATGAAGCATTTTCAACTATGGATGTTTATCTTAAAAAGAGATATGACCTTATTCCAAACTTGGTTGAAACTGTAAAAGGATATGCTAAGCACGAAAAAGAGGTTCTTGAAAATGTAATGAAAGCACGTTACAATGCAATGAACTCTTCTAACGCAAATGATAAGGTTAGAAGTGAAAATATGCTTTCAAGCACTCTTAAATCACTCTTTAAAGTGACTGAAAATTATCCAGATCTTAAAGCAGATAAAAACTTCACTCAACTGATGAATGAACTTAGTCATGTTGAAGATGAAATCGTTAATGCAAGAAAGTATTATAATGGTACAGTAAAAATATACAATACAAAGATTGATGTATTCCCAAGTTCAATCATTGCAAGGGCTTTTAAGTTTGAAAAGAGAAATCTTTTTGAGGTTGAAGCACCAGAAGAACGTAAGAATGTTAAGGTTCAGTTTTAATAAAAAAGGCACTTATTTTAAGTGCCTTTTTTATTGTATAATAACTAAACAATATTGTTCTAAATATGAAAGAGGGTTGTTTGATTAAAGAGAAGCTTTGCTTTATTTTTTAAAGTATAAACAGGGTGCATAAAGTTAAAAGTAGTGTAGGGATTGAAATAATAGCCCCATAAAGTATAAACTTTAAAAAACTAAATTTAACACCGTTTTCTTTCAGGATTTTCATAAACATGATACCAGCGAGAGCCCCAACTGGGGTTAAAAAAGCACATAAATTAGAGGCGACTACAACTGCATAGACGTTGTTTAAAACAAATGGCATACTTCCCAGAATACTTGTAAAAAGCATTGACATGGGGATATTGTTAATAAGCGTTCCTATTAGGAAAGCAATCAGTCCAATTACAATAAATGATTGTCCTGATAATGCAGAGGCAAAGAGGTCAATAAAGCCAACATCTTTTAATGCTCCAACTAATATTGCCATAGATATAAGAAATGGGACAAGTTCATAGGGTAGACTCGTAAATGAGCGGGTTATTATGTTTAGTTTTTGTTTTGTGGCAAGAAGATATATTAATACGATGATATATGTAAGTACTGCACATGCAAGAGGGACATACCAAATGTCAAGACCTATGTATGGAGAAATTATCATCATAAGAACCATGACTCCCAACCCAGAAAGTCCAATGGCAAGCAATTTTATATCAGGCTTGATTATTTCTTCGTCTTCAATTTCAATTTTCTGTTTAAGTTTTTTCCTAAATAAAAGATAAACAAGAAGTAAAGATACCACGCCAGCAATAATTGTAGGCAAGATCATTTTTGCAGCATATTCAAAAAAGGTTATCCCAAAGTTGGTGCAAAGATAAATGTTTGTTGGGTTATCAATATAAAAGAACATGCTCCAAGCATTAGCCATGACAAACTCTGATACTATATAGGGGGTAGCATCGACTTTGGCACGTTTTGTGAAATAACAAATAAAAGGTGTAAAAGTTAAAATCAAGATATCGTTTGAGGTAAAAATTGTAAGCAATATTATTATAAAGTTGAAAACGAAAAACAGTTTAGTTTGGCTTGACTTTGCCTTTTTTAGAGCGAGTTGAGCGATATATTGAAAAAAGCCTATTTTGTCTAGTAAAACTGATAAACTTGTACAAGACAGGAATATAATCAGAATTTTTATAGGATTAATATTTGCAGAACTTATAAAAACATTTTTTAAACTTTCGGTTGAGATAAATTGAGCGATAATGCAAACAATTGCACCAATAAGACAGACAATCCAATATACACTAATCTTTACCTTGCCGATTTGAAATTTTAAATTAAATACAATACATAAAAGCATTGCGATAAGTATAATACCTATAACGATCAATGGAACAGTCATTTTTCCTCCAAAGCCAGCTTATTCCTATCATTTTATTAAATTATAAACTTGTAATTAAAAAACGATTAGTTATATTTTATAGTCAATTTAGTTTCTTTTTGGTGCAGGAGATGAGATTTGAACTCACAAGGTATTGCTACCACAAGTACCTGAAACTTGCGCGTCTGCCATTTCGCCACTCCTGCTTGATATTGTCATATTACCTTAATAATTAAATTTTGTCAACTTAATAATAAAAAAGATGCCACGCATCTTTTTTATTCGCTCTCTTCACACAGAGAGTTTTTTATTTCGTTGATTTTAGCATCCTGTTCATCGCTTGTATATACAAGGCATCTTAATTTTAAACTTTGGCAGTCTACAACCACAGCGTCATCTTGATAAATAATGAAAGAGCCGTCGCTTAATTTTTTGATAGAGCCAGCAGGGAGATTTTCATTTTCTTCAAGTTTTGAATAGAATGCACTTTTAAGTTGATCTCTTGCTTCAATCTTACTTTTTGCCATGATGCATGATTTAGCAGTATTAGGTGCTATAGCATAGATCTCGCGGGGAGAAAGCACATCTCGTTTTAATAATGGTTTTAAAATATATATAAGATCATAAAAAGTAATATCTTTAAGGGAAGACTTTTTTATCCAGTTTAAGATTGTAAAATTATCAAAATTATCCTTATTGTCAAGTATTTCAAAAAGGCTTCCTATTAAAATTGAGTTCTGTGTGTTTAAGATTTTTTCATTTTTCATTTTTTTTGGTCTCCTAGGTTTTGTAGGTGCATTATACAATAAAAATGTTTTAAATTCAATATATTTTCTGTAAATTGTTACAAACTTTGCTGATTTTGATGATATTTCGCCCTTATTTATTTGCAGTGTTGTGGCAATTATGGTAAAATATAAAAGTATAAAGTTGCTAATAATGCAAAATAGAAAGGAGAATATTATGGAAAAAGTTATTAGAAATATGAATTTTAAACCACTGCTTGAAAAGGTTGAGTATGAAAAGTTAGACCCACCAGCAAACAACAGCACAATCAATATGCGTGTTTGGGACGAGATTAAGGTTGAAAGACTTAGAAGTGATGCTGTTAAGGTTGTTCTTCAAAGAAATATTAAACCAGAACCTAAATGCATTTTATCACTTGAAGTTGCAATCGGAGTTGAAGTTATCATTAATCCTGATGAGTTTGATAAACTTGACGATGCTGAAGAATACTTCAAGAACAGCCAAGTAACAAGGGTGCTTGCAAGCACTGCTGCTGTGGTTGTGTCAAACATTACCCTTCATTCACCAATCGGTGCAATGATTACTGCTCCAGTGGCACAACTTCCACAATAAACCACAAAATAAAAATCAAGACGCATGCATGCGTCTTTTTTAATTGATAAAAATCAAGTTTTGTGTTATTATTTTTCTATGATAATTAAAAAAGCAGTATATAAAACAAGTGTAGTAGAAAAAGACAAGTTGATTCAAGATAATGTGCCTGAGTTTGCTTTTGTTGGCAGAAGTAATGTTGGAAAGAGTTCACTTATCAATATGCTTGTGGGGCAGAAACGTCTTGCAAAGGCATCTTCTACCCCAGGTCTTACAAAAATGGTTAACTATTTTGATATAAATGATACCTTTCGTTTTGTGGATTTGCCTGGTTATGGATATGCCAAGGTAGGCAAAAGTCATCTTGATGTTTGGGCTGGACTTATGGGAGAGTATCTTGTTGGTTCGCAATCGCTTGATACGGTATTTGTGCTTGTGGATATTAGGATTGAGCCAAGTGAACTTGATAGGTCAATGTTACAATTTTTGATTTATCATCAGATTCCATTTATGGTGCTTGCAACTAAGTCAGATAAACTTTCAAGAAGTAGGCAGTTGCAACAAAGAAAGGCTCTTGCAAAGGGACTTTTAATTCGTGAAGAGTTGATTATACTTACTAGCAGTGAAAGTGGGCTAGGTAAAGACAAAGTACTTGAATATATTGAAAACAAAGTTGAGGCAAATGCATGAAGATAACTGATTTTGGTTATAATGGCGAAGGTGTCGGACATATTGATGGAAAGGTTTGTTTTGTGCTTTATACTTTAACAGGCGAAGAGGTTGATGTTAAAATTACAAAGCAGACCTCTTCATTTTTAAAAGGTGTGCCAAGCAGGCTTGTTTTAGCCTCTGATTTAAGGCAGAAGCCTCCTTGTCCATATTTTGAAAAGTGTGGCGGTTGTGACTTTCAGCACATGAGTTATGAGAATGAAATAGAACTTAAAAAGCATATCCTTGAAAGACACCTTAAAAAGGTTGGCTTTGATGGGAAGATAGAAATCCATTCTTCAAATAAGGATTATGGCTATCGTAATAAAATACGTTTGTTTTGTTGCAACGATGGGCTGGGATTTAAACAAGCAGAAAGCAACAATATTATACCAATAAAAAAATGCTTGCTGATTGATGAACCTATGAATGAGGTTTTGGACGTGGTGCAAAATTTTATCAAAGCACAAAGTCTTCAAAAGCGATTATTGAATGTTATCATTAGAAAACAATCAGGGGTGCATGTATGGTTTGTTTTTAAACAAGAGGTTGATATTGACTTTTTGGGGCTATCTTTATTACTTGGCAATGATTGTCAGATTTATCAGTCGGTGGGAAGCGATAATCCTCAACGTGTTACCAACAAAACCTCGCGTGAGGTGGAAGAGTTTGGTATGGTGTATAATTTTCATGTAGATGCTTTTCGTCAAGTGAATGATGCTGTTTGTGAAGAGTTATACAATAAAGTTGCTGAAATAGTGAAGGGTGAAGTTGTACTTAATGCTTATAGCGGTGCGGGGGTATTAAGTGGGGTGCTTGCAAAGCGGGCAAAAGTTGTGTATGGTGTTGAACTTGGCTTGTCAGAGCATGAAAGTGCTGAGGAACTTAAAGAGAAAAACAACATATCAAATCTTAAAAACTTACAAGGGTTTTGCGAAGAGGTGTTGCCGAATTTAGATGTCCGTTTTGATAGTGTGGTTGTTGACCCTCCACGTAAGGGTTGTGACAAGACGGTGGTAGAGGCTTTAAACAAGTCTGGGGCTAAGCAGATTGTGTATGTATCCTGTAATCCAGCCTCGCTTGTAAGGGATATAGTTTTATTGAATGGTTATAGATTAAAGCAGGTGGAGATGTTTGATATGTTTCCACGCACGGCAAACTGCGAAACTTTGGCGATTTTAGAGAAAACTTAAAATAAGAGAAGGTTAATAAGTGGTAAAAAGGTAAATTTTGTTTGTCAATAAAATTTATTTGGTGGTATACTTAAATTAGAAGGAGAATATGGCTGGTGGAGCGAGAGCAGTTTATTTCAAGAAAAGAAGCCTATAACGGTTTTATTGAATGGCGTAAGAAATTAAACAATGCACAAAACTCTTTTTCAAGTGAAGAGGGATTTTCTGCACTTTTTGAAGAAGCAGTCCAAATGGCTGGTGACGGCGATGCTGTTATGCAAGATGTTGTTGCTTATTACTATAAAAGCGGGGTATTTCGCAGGCTTGATGAGGACTATAAGAAATATATGGAATGGGAAATCTTATCCGCAGCTGCCGGAAATGAGTTTGCTATTGAAAAATTGCAATTCTTTTTGGGTTATGCCTACGATCAGATTGTTGAAAGTCCAGACTTTCCTAAAATAAAATATTATAACGGTATTGATGAGTATAACTATATTGCAATTATAGGGCAACAAATTTGCGAGGCATTGGTGGAAAAACTTGGGCTTGACGCTAAAACTTTATCTAAAACCAAAGATATATACCAGCCATATCAACCAGAATATTTCAGAGATTATCGTAAAGCGGTTGATGAAGTGATTAATAAAGTGATTGATATTATGAAAAATAAAGGGGCTTAATTAATAAGCCCCTTTATTTTGTAAATTTCACTTGATAGATATAATCGTTCTTTTATAAGCCAGAGAAGTTGATTAGAAAAAGGAGATTGTTCGGAGAGGGTGAGGAGTTTTGAAATCAGTTCGCTTTCTAAGGATTGAAGGTTAAGAAAGCATTTGGTTTTATCTCCTCGGATTTTGTATGAAAGAGTTTGGTCGCATGAAGGGTAGATAATTTGGAAGGTTTTCATTTGGCGTTCGTTTAATGAGTATAGTCGACCTGTGCCTAGAAAGTTCCCTAAAAATCTTAGGCAACTTTTGATTTTAGACATAAGTTCAAAAACTTCACTGATAAGCAGTTCGTTTTCGGTTGCATCCACCTGAACGAAAACAAATCCCTTTGATTTAAGATGATTTGAATAAGCTTTTGCCATGATTTCGTAATCTTGGACACTTAACAACTTTTCATCATTATATTCCATTACCTAGCCCTCATAACTATATATGAGGATAAGAAATAAAATGTTAAAAATGTTTGGTAAAAGCATTAGATGTGGCACAATCTCCATCAAGCCAGCACGCCTTTGCTTTAGATGGTTATTTAACTTTAGAGGGGTATAAAAAAGTTGTTAAGGCATAAAAAAAGACGGGAGTTCCGTCTTTTTTAAAATCTATCGAATGGGCTTTTTGGTTTAACAAGAAGTTTGTTGCGTCTTTCATAGTCATAGTAGATATGGTCGTAATCAAGACTTTTTGCAAGAACAACTGGTGCTTTAGCCTCATCTTTTTCCATACATGGGGTGTTCCAGAATGGGGTCATCTCTTCCTTAATAATAGGCTTACGGAAAAGTTTTACTACAACATTCCATTTAGGCAGGGCACGAAGCACTTCTTTTTCAACAAGGTTACGTCTGTGACGTTGGGTGCTCTTATTGGTTGTGGTACTCTTTTCGCCTTTGCTTTCGGATTCTGATTTAGATTCTTCTTGGGTGTATACAGTAATCTGTCCGCAAGAGTCTGAGAAGGATTGAATAGTTTCTTGGTCTTCAGAACCAAGGAATACTTGCATTTGAAATCCGCCAAGAATATTCTTTGCTTTTTCAGGTCCGTAGAGGACGTCAAGTTGTTTATACGCTTGCAAGATAATTTCAATACGGATATTTCTTGAACGTGCAACGTTCATCATCTTATCAAAACTTTGGAATGGAGGCATATTACCAAACTCATCAAGAATGAAATACACCTGTCTTTTAAGTTTTCCAGTAGGCTTGCCGTTGGAATCTACTGTTCTATTTGCAATATCAACAAGTTCTGAATAAAGTTGTTCTACACAAAGAGTTCCAAGAGGGTGACGCTCTGCTTTATGGTCTGGTATTCTTATGAAGAATGCAGTAGGCTCTTCTGGAATACGAGTGAAATCAATATCTGTTCCGCTTGTCATGTAAAGAATACCGTCATCGCCAAGTGTTTTACCAAGGCTTGAACCAAGTGTTCCTAAGTATGACTTTTGTGTTGTAGGGCTGGTATAGCAAATGGTAGACATAAGGCTTTTTACACTGGATCTGATCGGGTCACGACCTTCGCAATACTGGCTCATGGTTTTAAGGATTACATCACCAGGGTCACGATGCATTGCAATCTTATATAAGTTGTAGAAGTTGAATTTATCAAGGGTCATTCCAAGTTCTGGATTGCGGGAATCTTCAAGCATACCTTGCATGATACCAGTAATGAGGTCTTGACAACCTTGAGGCCAAGAAGGCTCTTTTGTGTCGGGGAGAATTGGAATAAGTGAAATTGCTATATTACGTAATTTTGCTTTTGCTTCAGTTTCAAGTTGTGCCTGTCTTGATTCAAGTTCATGTTTAAGAATTTCGTTGTTAGGGAATGCTTTTCCTTCAAAACCGAACCAACTTTCGCCGTAGGTTACACCATTTAATTCCGATTCAGAAAACATTTCATATCCAACATCACTAGGTTTGCAGTTTGAAAACTTTTTAACTTCTTGTGCAAGATGTCCTGCCCTTTGATAGAGTCTAAATGCAGGCTCCATAGGATTCCAGCGTGAAGATGAGTAAGGATCTTCAAGGTCAAGAACAATAACATTGTAACCTTCCTTGCGAAGAACATTAGCATTATCTTTATACAACTCGCCTTTAGGGTCGGTCAAAACGATTGATGGTTTTTCGGCGGAATGAGCCAAGATTCTTATTGTTGGATTTGCGAAGATTTGAGTTTTACCTGTACCAGTAGTACCAATAACAAGAGAGTGCGTTTCATACTTCATGCTGACATTGTAATGTCCGCCTTCCATTTTGTTTCTGAAAGGGAAGCCTGTTGTTTTTACGGAAGGAAGTTTTTCCCAAGTGGTATTGATAAAATCTGAATCTGCTTTGATGCTTGCAGGTGTTGCGTAAGTAGAGTCTGTTTCAACATCCAACTTTTCGCCCCTTGCAGTTTCACCAGTATTTTTTCCATTATCTTTTTTCTTGGCTTTTGAAGCAAGCCCAAGTGCGAAGCCTCCACATAACCCAATCGCAGCACAGCTTAAAGATAATTTGTCAAACAATATATCTGGCATTGTAAATTGTCCGCTTGTTGCATAGGCAATAGCAAGTCCTACTCCGTAACCTAAAATAGTAAATAACACCGTAAATATAATAGTTTTCTTAAATTTACTCATAAAACAACCTCTTTGCTTATAAAATAGCATTTTTGACGCAAAAAATCAAACATTTACAAGGATAATATGTGTATTTTAGTTATTTTTACAAGATAAGTTTATAAAGACTTGATAAAGACTTGCAAAAATTTAAAAAGAGGTTATAATAAAAAGTAAATAAATGCTCTCGTGGTGTAATGGATAGCACAATGGTCTTCGGAGAGAGTTTGTGGGGGTTTGAGTGTTCCCTTTTCAAAAATGCTGAAAATTTTATATGCTCCCGTAGTGAAATGGATATCACATTTGTCTTCGGAACAAAGGTCTCGGGTTCAAATCCTGACGGGAGCACCACCTTAAATCCCTTTATTTTAGGGGCATGTAGCGATTTTGACAATCGCTACATTTTTTATCTCTCTCGAACCCCCACTCGAACCCCTTAACGCAAAATTTTTTAGTGAGGGGGTTCGATTTTTGATAGCCAAATTTAACGATTTTTTCTGAAAAAAGCAAGCAAAAGTGGGCTTTGTGACGAATTTGTGACGAATTTGTGACGAATTTCTGCAAAAAAGTGGCTTAATTCCGTTTAATTTCGGACAATTTCGTATTGTATCGTATGGTGTTATTTTTGCAAGATTTTTGCAAATTGGCGTTATCCCATTCCGCTGTCGGCAATTTTTTTCTTGTTTAAAAGTGCTTGTTTTTCTTCAAGCAAGCGGTTTAATCTCTTTATTTCAAGTTCCAAATCTTTCTTGCTTAAAGCGTCTTTATAATCATATTCTGAAAGTTGTGTTCCAATAATATCCCCAGATCTGATTTTAGATGAAAAGTCCAAGTGAGAATAGACATCGGCAGTTGTGCTGTAATTGGCGTGTCCAAGCCATTCTTGGATATTCTTCATCGGCACATTATTTGCAAGCAAAAGGCTGGCGCAGCTATGTCGCAAGTCGTGAAAGCGAATGTGTTTAAGATTGTTTCTCTTTAACAACAATCTGAAATTATTTGATACCCAATCGGGGAAGATAATGTCTCCGTAATCGTCAACAAAAACATATTCATCAAAGTTGTGGATATAAGATTTGCCATAGAGCTTTTTATTGCATTCAATTTCTTCTTTGCGTTTTAAAAGCAATTCTTCAATTTTGGGCAATAATGGCAAAGATCTTAAACTTGCGTCTGTTTTAAGTTTTTCAGACTGATAAAGTTGTCCGTTTATTCTTATGATTTTGTTTTCAACAGTTATGATTTTCTTTTTGAAATCAATAGACTTCCATTTTAATCCCAACAATTCACTTCGCCTAAATCCATAAAAAGCAGCCACTCGGACAATAAGTCCCAATCGGGTTTTATCAGTAAAAGAAAAAAGAGTTTCTAACTCTTCTTTGTTATAAAACTCTGTTTTGTGTTTTTCTCTTTTAAGTTTTGGCATAAATTCGTAGGGATTTTTGGGGATCAAGTCATCTCTATATGCTTTTCGTAATGCTGGCGATAAAATGACAGCATAATGTTTTATTGTTGTGTTAGTGTTTCCGCGTTCATTTCTAAGATAATCATAGAAATCTTCAATATGATGATAGGTCACATCTTTCAACAACAATTTATTTCCAAAATATTCTTTTATGGTTTTCACGCAGTTTTCGTAAGAATAATATGCTGCTGGACTTAACTCTTTCTTCTTATCTAAAACATATTGTTCAATATAATCAATAAAGATTATATTTTTATTAACTATTCTTTCATCTGAAACACTTTCGTATTCTGCAATATCAAAGTTTTCCAGTTTTTCTTTCAAGAGTTTTTCAGCAGCTTTCTTATTTCCGCGTTCTGGCAAGTCAGTTTTAATTCTTGTTCTTCTGTGGCGGTTGAGAGAGTCTTTGTAGTAAATTGTCAAATAGTAGATTCCATTGATAACTTCCGTTTTACCTGTCATAATTGTTCCTCATTAAAAAGATAGGCAAGCACATTATACTTAGGTATCTTGTAGTCTTTGCCTATCTTTTTTGCTTTAATTTCGCCATTTTGTAGTAATTCATAAGTTTTCGTTCGTTTTATTCCAAGCATTTCTTGTAATTGTTTCATATTCACGCAGTCTGGATATTCCTTAAACATGACTGCTGAAAGTTCCAAAAGTCTGTTCATTTCTAACCTCACATTTCACTTTGTTCTGTTCTCTGTCTTGATGAGGATTGATCAATCATGCTATTTAATAGTTTTTGCCATTTTTGATTTCTGCGAAGATTATAATCTCCATAAATGTTCATACGTCTAATATTGAAATCAAATCTTGTCCAACATCTGAAAAGGTTGGCATTTTCAGCACGAACAAAAAGATATTCACTTGCGCTGTCTTTAATTCCTGTAATTAAACACTCTGGAAGATTGTGATCTCTTGTGATATATTTGATGTTTCTGCTCAGTGTTCTGGCGTTCATCATTTTGCCATTTTCTCTTACACAAAGATAATCTCTATTGCTGAAATCGTAGTCAGTGCAGCTTATAGAGTTTTGGAGTTGTTTTTGTTGCTCATTTATCAGCAAATCTTTAATGTGTGGCAAAAGGGGATAAGTGCGTGCAAATTCTTCATCTCTTTTCAAATGAGTGTAATAAGCATGATAATCATCTACACCATTTCGTGAAATATGATGTATAGTGATTGTATTTTTAACAAAATCAATATCACTCCATTTCATGTTCATAAGTTCCAATCTTGAAAGTCTGTAAGCAAATATCATTTTATAAAAGCACTCATATTTGTGGCCTTCGCAAGCCTTAAAAAATTGTCTAATTTGATTTTCGTCATATTGTTCTACAAATTCATTTTCCATATTTACCTCACATTTTCTGCTAATTTCAAACTCTTTAAGTCATCTCTTACAACATCAATCAGTTCATCGCACAAATCTTTAAAATCTTCAATGCCAATATTTTCTAAATTGCCATAGGCGTTTAGCCTATACATATCAGACGAATAAGTGTCGCCAATGAAATAACGCAGTCTGTCAAGATCGTTGTTATTTTGTTCAAGCCAATATTGCGTATCATCTTCATCAAGTAAGCCAAAATCGTGGATATGGTCGCACAAATAAATGCCACCATATTCGTTTTCAAAGTCGGCACAAGTGTCCCAGATGTCTGAATAGTTTTTTTGATAATCGTAAGAGAGATTTTCTTTTATTTCTTTTAGTTTTCGTATTAAGTTTCTTTTGTCAGATAGTTCGCTCATTTTCACCTCTCAAAAGTTGATAAATTCTTTCAGCAACTCTTTTAATCATGACGGGCGGAACACTCATTCCGCACACATAGGAAACATGGTCTAAACTTTTGCTTAAAAAATTATAGTCTTGTGGAAAGGTTGAGATTGAAACAATGTCTTGTTTTGACAAAAAGGTTTTTGTATCCCACCGAATATTATTGCAGTGGGCGGTTATTGTTGGGGAGACTTGTTCATCATACACAAAACAGTAATTAAAAAAAGAGCTCTTGCCTCGTGTTTTTAAGCAAGCGTTCTGTAAATTTCGATCACCATATTTTGCATGGACTACAAGTTTCTGCAAAGTGTCATATAAAGGCATATTTGAGCCATAATCGGCCTTTATTTGCCCGAAAGGGATTGGTTTATAGTTGAATGTCATGTTGAGCTTATCAAGGTCCAAATCAAGTCTGGTGGCTACAAAAAACACTCTGTGGCGCTTCTGGGGGATCCCCATGTGTTCGCCTTTTAAAAGCCAGTGTTTTACTTTGTAGCCAATATCGTGAAAGTGCTTGTATATGTTTTGCACATACTTCCAAGCATTTCCGTTCATAAGCCCTTCAACATTTTCCATGACAACAAACTTGGGGCGAAGTTTGTTTACTGTTTCAATAAAGACAAAAGCCAAATCGTCAAGAGTCTGTTCTTTTTGTCCTTCACGAAATTTCTTTTTCTTTCCCCAAGTTTTTTCTCGTTTTCCTGCCATAGAGAATGTTGTGCATGGTGGACTTCCGTCCAAGATGTCAAGTTCAAAGAGTTCTTGTGGCAATTCATTGTTTGGGATATTATTAAAATCTCGTATATCCATGACAAAGTTATGCTTAGGATTATGATTTTTCACATAAAGGTCATTCATGCGTTTATCAATTTCCAAACAGCCAACAACATCAAAGCCTGCAAGTTTATATCCCATTGTGCTGCCACCACCACAAGCAAAACAACTAAATACTTTCAGTCCGTTGCTTTGTGGATAATCTTTGAAACTCCAATTCCAATCAGTGCTTTCTTTTGCCTTAAATCTTTCGCCTTCGCTACCCAACAAATCAAAAATTGATTGTTGCATAGTTTTCTTCCTTTTTTACATTTCGTAGTCATGTGTTTGTTTTCGTGAGTGAAAACTAACATATCCTCTTTCATTTAGTTCTTTTATATCTTCTGTGAAATGATCTAAATCAGTGCGGTTGTTGCTACCAGCAGTCCAATCATGATCGTGTGCCATAGTTCTTATCAAAATGTTATTTCTCCACTCGTTAGGAAAATATCTAACATCAGGGATTGACATATAAAGGAATTTTTCATTGTTTGTCTTTATCACACAACTAAATTCAAAGTGGTTGTTATTAAACTTGTGTATTGAATAGTTCTCTGGCAAATGTTTTTTGATATAGTTTCTATACTTTCTCTCAAACGAGATATATTCGGGAGTTCTCGTTGTTGAAGAATAAAAGTTATAGTCAATATATTCGTCTAAGTTGCTCATTTTATTTCTCCTCACATTTCAGCATTGTTTTGTTTTTCAAGTTTTTTGATTAAAGAAAAAATGCTTTTTGAAAAAGCACTTTTATCTTTGACTAACGCTTCGTTTGGATCTTTGTATCCGCAATTGTCAAACTCTGCAAATTTGATTTTGTTTTCTTTGAAATACTCTTTCAATTTCTGTGCCCATTTTTGTCCTGCTTCATCATTGTCAAGCGCGATAATAAAAGTTTTATTTTTGTCTTTCTCACTTTCAATGAAAAGATTTACATTGTTGGCACTTCCAAGCCCAACACAATTAACATTTAAAGTTTCGAAACTTAAACAATCAAATTCGCCTTCGGTTATTGCACAAATAGGTTGCTTGTTTGTCATCGCTTGCTTATTGAAAATATCAACATCACTGTCTTTTGTTTTGTAATATCTCATTTCTTCATTTGGATTTATATTTCTTGCAGAAAAACAATTTTTTGAAAGGGGGATTGTGATCGCATTAAGTCTTGTATTTGTTTTCTCAAAATAAAAGCTATTAAAGCCTAATCCAAAACGGTTTGCAGTCGCCAAATCAATACCACGAGAAAGCAAATATTCTTGTGCTTCAAAATTGTCTTTTAAAGCATTTTGCCAGTATTTATATGCTTTTTCATAGTTTTTTGCAGGTTTTTGTTCATTTTTTACTGTTTTTTGCTTAATAATTGTATCTGGTGTCAGTGTCCTTCTCTCATAATAATCAATTGCTTTTTTAAATGCTTCTTTACGATCCAAATGTTCTATTGCTGCAATTGCACCAAACAAATCATAGGTTGCGCCACAACCAAAACAGTGAATTTTGTAGTCATCAAAGTATTTCATAGACGGGTGTTGATCTGAATGTTCTGGATTTATGCAAGTGAAAAATTTGTCTGTTCTAATTCCTTTTGTTTCAAGATAGGATTGCAAGTTGGACTTAATATAATCAATTTCATATTGTTCCATGTTTACATCTCACTTCCACAATTTGCAATCTTCTTCAATTGAGTTTCGTATTCTGTAAACATATCTGACAAATCACTTTCTGAAATCTCGTCATGAAATCTCAAATATAATTCTGTGATAGAACGCAATACATTTTCTTTTGGGAAAAGGTTATAGTCCTTATCTTTTAGAAAGTTATAATCAACCAGACAATCACCGATAAATTTTGTTGCATAAATTTCTCTTGCATTTTCAAAAAGATATTCGCTGTCTTTACCAAGCATTTCTCTCTCAAAATCGTCAATTTCTCTTAAAATCAAAGACGTCAATTTAAAATCTTCTTTTTCAGTCATTTCACATCTCCGAATTATCATCTTTCTGTTCTTGTTTTTTCTTTTCATGAGCTTCAATGATTGCTTGTATTTCTCTTTCAAGTCCTTCGTTGACAATCTTTTGTTCTTCAATGATTTGTGGCAAATCTTTCATATCTTCTTCGTTGATGATATATTTTGTTCCGCAATCACAAGACAGCATTTGTCCGCCACATCTTGGGCAGCGTTCAATATCACAACCGTCCAAATGTTGTTCACCAACATGACAACCGCAGTCGCCACAAGTTGGATCTTCACCGTCTCCAACCCAATCGGAATCTTCATCACCAAATAGGATTGGATCATAGAGTTCACCTCTAATCAAATATTTTTGTTTCATAAGTTCCTCACAATTCGCTTTGAGATTTATAGAGCTTTGTTTCTTCTTCCAAAAAATCATATAAATCTTCTTGCGTTAAGTCATAGTCTGTTTTCATAAATTGACAATAAAAGTGATCTAAAATATTTTTTGCAGGGAAGCCCTTAATGTCATGATTTATAGCGTCATGACAAAGAAAATCATAAATTTCTTCGTAAGCATGAATTTCATAAAATCTTTCATAAACATGGATAGGGGCATTGTTGCAAACTTCGCGTTTATATTCTTCGATCTCTTTATCAATAGTGTTTCTAAATTTATCGTATTGTTTTTCTGTCATTATTGCACCTCAATTCATTTCAGAAATTTTTGCTATTTTGTCTGTCAATCCAGTCCAATAAGCGCTGTTCAAATATTCTTCATAAATCTCGTCTTTCACATAAAACTTTTCAACATTTTCTGGGAAAGCGTCATTATCAATCTTTACAACAGAAGCAGCATTTAAAATCACTTTATTTAGGCTCGTGCAACCGTCAAATGCTTTTGATTTAATTGTTGTCAAAGTGCTTGGCAAATTGACTTCTTCCAAAGCAGTGCAATCTTCAAATGCTTTCTCACCAATAGTGCGGTTTCCTTCTTTGAAATTTACTGTTTTAAGTTTATAACACCACGAAATTGAATAGCTGGCAATTGTTTGTAAGTTCGCTGAAAGGGTTAGTGTTTCAAGTTTTGTCATTCTATTAAAACTACTCCAAGAGATTGTTTCAACGCTGTCTGGCAAAATAAGTTCAACAACTTCACCACATTGTTCAAATGCTTGACTTCCGATATATTTTAGGGTGCTGGGCAGTGATATTGTTTTTAATTCTGAATTGTAAAAGCAAACTGACTGCTCAATACTTTCAACGCCTTCTGGAAAAATCAATTCTGTGTGCCAATGTGTTCCACAAAAAGCTCCGTATTCTATTGTTTTAACAGTGTTAGGGATATTGAAAGAACGATAGCGCGATATACTTCTAAATGCTTCTCTTCCTATTTTGGTTGTAGTGTATTTAGTTCCTGTAATTGTTTTTCTAAATTCAAAATCAATTCTATATCTTGTTCGATAACGTTGAGAATTCCCACTTCGCACATATCCAGAAATGTCAGTTATCGTGTAATCTTCCAAGCCAAGTTTTTTGGCATAAGTTGTTAGGTCACTTTTTGATGAAGCTTCTCTTTGCATAGCAACTTTTTTTGTTGTCAAAGAGTAGGTTTTTGGAATAGTGATGTCACCATAATTGTTTTCGCCATTGTCCCAATAAGTCAGAAATCTGCCATTCTCATCAAAGAAATAATATTGCATTTCTGGATTTGTTTCTTGAAACAGTTTGTCGCTGTCGGCAGCTTGTGCCAGTCCGATGAGAAATCCAAAGCCCACCACAATTGCAAGAATAATCAGTGTAATGGAAAGGCCTTTTGCTTTACTTATTTTGTTATCTTCCATTTAGGTCTCCTTTACATTTCGCCATGATGATGTTTTTTGCAAATTATATTTTTGCGTGCTTCCGTATGGGGCTGTTTTTCGCAAAGTGCAACAAAGCCTGGTCTGACTTTGTCTTGTATTTGAGTCCACACACTTTTAAGCGCAAATTCATGTGTCATGATTGGTCGTTCCAAAAGTTTTTCAGCGTATTCATGAAAATCATTTATGTTTACCATAAGAATTTTTGTATAAGCTGTGACGATCAGTTTTTCTTCAAATGTCATATTGTCTCCTTATTTACATTTCTGAAATTGACTTTTTAAGATAATTCTCATTTCTAAGCTGCATAATTGCAAAAAGCCAAGAATAATCACTATATAGATCGCTGTCCTCTGGCAAAGCGAAGGCGTTGCAATACTCTTTACAAGTTTTTATTTGTTTGTCTGTCAAACTGATATTGGCACCAGTTTCTGGATCGTAGCCAACCATATAACAAGTGCCAACAATACAATCATCACTTCCTGCAATCCATATATTGCCGGGCAATCGTTCAAGTTTGCCTTCTTCGTTGAGATAAATGTCAATGTTTTTAGCCCAGGGCATTTCAACACATTCGATATATCCACCAACAATGGCTTGCAGATTTTCAAGTGTGTGTTCAACTTCCTTTATATAGGGCTCTTTATTTGGCTCTTTCACCAACAGCTTTATCGTATCCATGTTCACTCCTGTATTTGCAGAAATTTTTGTATCTCATGAGTTCCCATTCGCTTGCATAGAACGCTTGTTGAATAGAAACAGCCAAGATAGGACGTAAGTTATTTTTTTCTTCTTTTGGATAATCTCGAAGATCCTCTCGGATATTGCGAAGCCTGTCCAAAAGATCTTTCTTTGAGTTGTAATCAATATCTTGCAATACAAATGCAAGTTCTCCACCAATGTTCAACATTATTGCACCTCTCTTTCAATGTCTTTTGATTTTGTTTTTGCTTTCGACTTTTTTGGTGTTTCTTGTTCTGTGGTTTCTTCTAACTTTTCTTCTTGCTCTTGCATTTTCTTATCAAGATTGCGGATTGCGCGTTCAATTGAATTTTCAACATTTGAAAGCATTTGCTTTGTGACAGAACGCACTTTTTGAAGATTGCCTTTAAGTTCGTTCAAGCCTTCGTCATTGAGAGTTTCAACTGAAAAATCATATTCTGGCAGATCAAGTCCAAGTTTTGAGCTGACAGCATAGACAACAGCGTTTCTTTCAAACTCGCCAATGTTTTCAAGTCCTTCTTCGTGGCGGGTTGTCAAAAGGATTGCTGCAACATCTTCAATGAGTTCATTGATGACTTCGTTGACAGAAAGTCCGTCTTTTACATAGACAACTTTGTTTTCCCAATCAACTTCGCTGTTGCTTTCTTGATTCCTGTATTCAAAAGAAAACTCTTTTGCTGTGCTTTCCAAAGCCTTTTTAACAGTTTCAAAGTGAGACGCGATTGTCTCTTTGTTTGAGTTGAGATATTCAAAATCTTTGCCTTCTGTTTGAGAGATGTCAAACACAAAGCCAACATCACAAATCAGTTTTGGCATTTCTTGTGAATAGTTGTTTCCGTTTTCATCGACAAAGTCTTGATTGAAATTTTCAATGTGATGAGAAACAACTTTGATTGCTTTTTCAGCTTTCTTTACAACTCTTTTATAGAAATTCCATTCTTTCATTCGTTTCACGCAAATAGCGTCTGGTTTTTGAGAAAGGATAAGAACATCGTTTGTAATTGTTTGGTCTGGAAACAATCCGATTGCTCTCAAAAGGTTTTTGATTTGATTTTGCTTTAAGATTTCCATATATTTTTCTTGTGAGAGTGCGGTCAAATCTTCAAGCGTCATGAATTTTTTATCTTCCATTTTTTAACTCCTAATTTTCAAAAATTTGTTTTACTTGTGGGGTTGCCACAATTCTTATATTTGTTCTATTTGCTGGTCCTGTGATTAAAAAAGCGCTTCCACGCGGCAAGTTGACAATGTTATCAGTTTCATTTTCGTTGATCTGTCCTGCTTTCTCATAAAGAGTGCAAAGGTCCGACATATCATTTGGCGAAAGTGAAAAGATAAATGAATATTGGCTCACGTTGATAATTGCAGATGATTTTCTTGCAAGTTCTGGGCTGCCAACAAAGTCTTTGACATTTTGTGTGATGACAATTTGCATACCGTTGTATTTTCTTATTCGTTTTGCAAGTTGATACATAAAGTCAAGCGCGATAGGGAATTTCTCGTCAATAAAGACATGGGCCTCATCAATTGCAATAACAATTTTTCGGTCCGTTCCATTGAGTAGGTTGTAATCTCTATTTTTGATGACTTCATTGTCAAGCCATTTCAAAACAAGTAGCATTTGTGCATTTCCAATAACATTGTTTTTGTTTGCTAACAACTTTTGAAAGTTGAAACAAACAAAGTTTTCAGTTGGATTGAAAGTTGTAAATCCGTTCCAAAGGGCAGAGTTTCTTCCGCCACGTCTAAACTTGCTTATATAGTTTGAAAGCACTTTATAGCAAGATAGGTTGTATTCGTCTTTTTCGTTTTCAATCCTTCTGTCAATTTCTTCTGCCAAATCTTGAAAGATTGGATAATCTTTTGGTCTTAATTCCGACAAGTTCGTTTTTGCAGTGATTCCTTTCTTGTTGTAGATCTCAACAATGATTCTATTTAAAAGTTCCAAGCTGTCGGGATTTATTCCCTGTAAGATAAGTCTGAAAAATTCTTCCAAGAATTGTAAGTGAGAATAGAAAGAGTTGCTGCTTCCGTCTTGGTTTTCGTCGTCCAGACTGACAATGATGTGGAAAGGGTTTATTCTTCCATTCTTTGAAGATGAAACGTCCAACACTTTGCCTTTGAGATTATTTGCAAGATTGCAATATTCGTTTTCTGGATCCAAGATAAACACTTTTGCGTTGTCGCTTGCCAAGTTTGCCAATAGCATTTTTGTAGCGTAAGATTTTCCACTTCCAGATTTTCCAATGATGACAGTGTTTGAGTTTACTCTTTCGTCATCTCGTCTGAAAAAGTCAACAAAGGTTGGCAATTTGTTTTCGCCAATTAAAAGGCCATTCTCATCAAGAATAGCGTTGCTTACAAATGGAAAAGATGAAGCAATAATAGATGAGTTTAATCCTCGTGAAATATTTGTTTTATTGCAAGTGTTGATGTTGCTTGAAAAATAGCTTTCAATTTGTCTGCCAAACATCTCGCTATATTTGAAGTCAAGTTCACGCAGTTTTCTTCGCACAAATTTTTTGTTTGTTGTGTCTTTTCCGTCATCATAGGCGGTTATGATAAGAGTTGTATCAAAGAACACTTCATTGTCATTTTGCAAGCCTTCCAAAAGGATTTGTAGGCTTTCAAGATGTGTTTGCTTATCAATTTGTGAGCTTGCCTTTCCAAGTGTCTTTTGTGATAAGAGTTCATTGATTGCATTATCAATTCGTTTAGTGGCTTTATATTTTTCAACAGGTTTTGCTTTTAAGACAACTTTCGTGTTTGGAATGTCAAACAAATCTTGTCCCCAAGCATTGTCAACTTTCAAGGGGAAGTCTGTGATAACAAAGTGGGTTAGGGTTTTATCATTCTGTTTTGTTGAGAGTGCTTTAAACACAATATCCTCTGGATAGATGTTTTTGATATAGTCCTTTTCTGCGATATTATCAAAATCCCTTTCGTCAAAGCCTTTGTCATAAGAATATTTCAAAAAGATTGCAAGTTCTTTGCTGTTTAATCTTTTCGCTTCAAGATTGCTGTTTCTTAAAGTTTGCTCAATGATTTCAAGTGAGTTGTTTAAGCTTTTCTTGTCAATATCGTGGATTGCAATATAATAAGCACTTGCATAAATCTTTTCATCAGAATTTATGCTGTCAATCACATTTATTCGATCCTCAATGATTTCAACACGTTTTCTAAATTCTTCTTCTTTAAGATTGTTGTTCTCATTTTCCGCAATCAATTTTTGAACGCGAGTAAGTTCATTTCTTAAATATCCGTCAAAGATGATTGGCTTTTCAATTTTGATTAAGTTGTATTCTTGCATAAGTCCAACATTCTTTAATGTGTTTGAGATAACTCCGTCAATCAAATAATTTTGTTTGCCTTCGCTCAACATATTAAATTCAATAGGTTTCACTTCAATAACACCAGTAATGCCATTGTCCTTTTGATAAATCAAATCATCTTTAATACTTGCATAAGGCACAATTGCGCTGATGTGAGAATTTCCTTTTCTTTTTATGCTGAAAGTCTTTTGTGCAATTCCAAACTTGAAAGCATAGCCAAGTGCTTGATAAAGTTTGATGTCTCCAATAGGGATATACATTGGCGCCACGATCACCAAAATTCCTATTGCAAGAAAATATTTGTTTGGTAGGTTGCTTGTAGCAGCCAAAGCTATAAAGGCAAGGGCAATAACACCAAGTATGATGTCAGTGATTCCAATGCCTTTATAAAACTGCATTTTAACCTTCGTGTTTCGCGGTATTATTCGCATTATTTGGCTCCTTATTTAAAACTGATTTACCTTGTGCATGGTTGACAAAACTGTCGCCCTGTGCAATATTTCTAACTCTTGGAATAAAGTTTTTGCCCATTCCAACAAGTCCGCCACTTGCCAAGTCTTTCATCATTCCAATAGGCATGGTTGCAATTCTTGTTCCCATTCCACCATATTTTGCAAGTTTGCTTGGCTCGGAAGATTTGTTGATATATTGTTTGCTTGGGTTATCTGTGAATGATCGTTTAAGTCCTGCCATTGAAGAACGTGTCGATTTTCTTGTGTCTGTAAATTTCTTTCCGCCAAGAATAGCACCACCAACAGCAGCACCTGCGCCAAGAGTTGCTTTCATGATATGTCCGCCAGTCTGCATATTTCTAAACAATTGTTGTGTTTCATTTTGTCCTGCTTGATTGCCAGTGAGTTGTGCAATAACAAGATTTGCTTTTGTGACTGCAAAGGCACCACCAATAAGGAACAAGATTTTGACAATTCCATTTTTAAAGGCGTTGTCGAAAAATACAATTGATGAGATTTGTGGAATGATAATGAAAAACAAATTCATTGACAGAATAATTCCATAAGCACCCAAGACTTTTGATATTGTCATGTCACGCCAGATTTTAAATCTTGCACCGTCATCAACGGGGATTGTGCTTACACTTACGGGCGAGATGATATACAAAAGAACAATGTCAAATATTCTTTGTATGAAAGTGACAGCACTCATAACAAACATCACCATAATCACAATAGAGCCAAAAATTCCAATGAGAAAATCAATGTTTCTCAAATTGTAATACTGACTGACAACTCCCATATCAAAGTAGTTGAGTTCACCAGTCAAGAACATTCTTTCGATTTCACTTCTTATGCTTTCGTCTCCGATATAAGCGTGCTGTCCGCTTGTGACAAGAATTTGTCCGCCAATCGTTGCAGTGCCACCAGTTTCCAAAACAAATGGATTCATGCTTTGATTGATCGCACCCATAACAACATTTGTCAGCGTTATTCCTGCAATCAAAAGAAATGGCACCATGAGAAAGATTGCAAAACTTTGAAAGGCTTTGCCCAAAATCAATGCTTTTGATTTTTTGTTTTCTCCATTGGCATATTCGCTTCGTATAATCGCAATAAGAACAAACACAACAAGCAAGATGACAGCAATTAAAAAGATATAAAAGAAAGTTGTTCTG
Organism: uncultured Bacillota bacterium; assembly: GCA_948465545.1. Classification (GTDB taxonomy): domain Bacteria; phylum Bacillota; class Clostridia; order Christensenellales; family UBA1242; genus Caccovivens. The sequence continues at coordinate 68,922 of CAOJXO010000001.1, read as the reverse complement.
ACTGTATCTGAAAGGATAAAGTGGGATAGTAAATCAGTTTGTTTTCCGCCTATTGTGACGGGTTTAAGGCCCGCAAGTATATAGAAAATTTCTCGTATGAAATCAATGACATAACAAATTGATTTTTGCAAACTATAAAAAAGTTCAAAAATCCAGTTAGTCATCCAATCCATATTTTAAGCCTCCAAGTCCATAAAGAATAAGAATGTGTCAACTGCAAAAGTTGTATCTTCTGAAAGAGTGACTTCAATATAGAAATTGTCAGAAGCTGAAATTTCAATTGGATTTTCCAAACTCAAATTTGCTGTTGCAACTTGTCTGCTTAAAAGTGACAGTGTGTCAGATTTTAAGACTTCATCATTTTTCATGAGTGTAAAAGTAAGGTCGGCACTTTCGTCAGATCTGACTGTAAAGCCAAGTCCATAACTCTTTAAATCTTGTGTGTGATTGATGACAATTCTTGTATATTTTCTGCTTGAAATTTGATCGTCAAATTGAGTATCATTTGTGATAAGAGAAATGTCATAATCAAAATTTCCCTGTGTTTGAGTTTCGCAAGTAATGCCTGTAATGTTTTGTTTTAAATTATCTTCATTTGGCACCTTGTCATTTCCAGAGCTTCCTGCCAAAATGAATAGAAAGATAATGAAGATTGCAAGCACAATACCTGCGCCAATCAATATCTTAGTTTTTGTTGATAGATTTTTCATATTTCAATTTCCTTTTTTGTTATGCTTGAATTTGAGTGCTTACCCAATCTTGCAAGATAGGCATAGCGATTTTGAGTGCCAATATCAAAACGAAGATGACAACAAATCCAATGATTGCGCCAATCAAATCTTTCTTGGCTTTTTCTCTCGATCCAGCCTCGTCTGCTTTCGCAACTTTAACACCAAGAATAATACAATAAATCATTCCGATAGATCCGACAAGTCCGATTGCTGGCCAAAGGATTGCATTCAAAACTTCCAACACCGGTGCTAAAACGGGGTTGAAATCAATTGCTGCTAACATACTCATAATTTAATAGTTCCTCCAATTTTTATTTGTTTTGCGTTCTATGCTTAGTCCTATATTTCAATAAAAAAAGAAGTGGGTTTCACACTTGCTTTCGGAAAGAGAGATGAGTCAAAATCGCATCAGCCCACCTTTAAGGCTGAGGCAGCTAAACCCCTTTATTTTAGGGGGTTGTAGGCGTTGGCTTTGCGATTTTGAGTCTGCTCTTATCCTGCTTGCTATAAATTTGTATAAAATCCCTATTGATTTTCATCAATTTGGGCATTTTCATCATTTTCAGATCCAATATCTTCTTCGATAGTGGTTTCTGTGATTTCTTCTTCAATGTTTTCATCTTTGTAATAGTGATGTCTTGATTTCGCAAGCAAGATGATGAGTAATAAAATTAAAACTCCAAATCCTGCAATAACTCCAACGCTTGCTGCATTGAGAGAATATTCTCTTTCAAAAGAATATTCGGTTTTATTGCCAGCTTCGTCAAGTAGAGTTATTTGAAATCTTCCACACTTTTCAATTTCGTCTCCAAGTTTATATTCAAACTTTACTCCGTCAACGAAGATGATAAGTTCATAAGGTGTTTCGGAAACGTTTTTCAATGTGACAATCTTTTTGGTTGTTCCACCATTTTCAACGCCTGTAATTTCAAGTGTCGGTGGGGTGGTGTCAATTGTGATAACAAAGGAATATTCTTTATTTGTTTTGTTGTCTACAACTTCAACATTGTAAGTGCCTTCATCAAAAAGATAAAGGTTTCCGTCTTTAAGTTCATATTCAAAATCTTCATCATTCTTTGTAATGTTTTTGATTTGTATATCTTCTTGTAGGATGTGATTTAAGTTTTGTTTGTTCTTTTTTATGATTGTGAAAAATCCAATTTCTTTGTTTCCTAAATCATCAAAAATCGTGTAAGAATATTCGCCTTCGTCATTAAGAATTTGCTCAAAAGCATATTCAAAATATTGATTGTCTTTTGTCATATAGATTTTCAAATTTTCATAAGCAACAAGTCTAACACCGCCATTTGAAATTCCGCCACGATAAGTGTTTATATCGTAGGCAATTGATCGGTCAATTTCAAATTCAAATGTGATGAGATTGCTTGCTCGATCTGAAATGCAAACTAAATATTTCCCGCTTTCAGTAAGCTCTTGTCCAAGACGATAAACATCTTTGTATTCGTCATTGATAAGATACCAACAAATAAGGTTTGCTTCTGTTGAAGTCACCCATGCACTTTTGTTTGTTTTGCCATATTCGGCAACGCCATATAAAGTCGCAACGGGTGGTGTTTTGTCAATCGTGAAAGAGAAGAAGATTGAGTTGTTAAACTCATCAATAAGTCTAACTTCATAATATCCTTCTTCTGTTATCATAAGTCCAAACTCATACTCAAAATCTTTTTTGTCTTTTGTAATGGAAATTGTAAGTGGCTCTTGGTCTATAAGTCTTATATCAAAATTGATAATTTTAATTTCTTCAAGTGAGTAAGTGTTTCCGTTGACATCTGCGATTGTAAAGTCAATGGATTTGTCTATTTCAAAATTTACTGTTGTGAAATTTCCTATTTCGTCATAAAGTGTGATTTCATACTTTCCGTCAATTGTAAGGATTTGTCCTTTTTTGTATTCTTGTGTTTTGCCATTATGGCTGTATGAAGCGGTGTATTGTTCATCAGTGTTTTCCCATAATGCGTAAACTGTGCCACCAGTTTTTCCACCATTTTCAACTCCAAAAAGATTGAGAATAGGTTTGATTGATTTGATTGTGAAAGAGTAAATATTGTAGTTTTCATCATCAGATCGGTCTATAAGTTTGATCGTAAAATTGTTTTGTGAGTTTTCAATTGGATTGAAAGTAAGAGTTTTTAAGTTCTTGTCAATTTCTTCTTCTGGCAAGAAAACTTTTCCGTTGTTTTCAATCGCAACATAAAACTTGTCTGTGTTGTAAATGAATTTCACTTCGCTATTTGTGCGTCCATTATGTTCAACTCCAATAAGATTGCCCATTGGCAAGTCTTTCTCAAATTTATATTCGTAGGAAACAACCCTACCAAAGTTGTCTGTTATTTCAACAACATAAGTTCCACCTTTGTTGAAGATGTAGGATAGGGTGTTCTTGTCGATAAAAATAAGAGAGTTTGAGTCGTCATTTGGAAATTCATCATAGCCAAGTTCAGAGTTTAAGCAAACGCCATTTCGATAGATTTTAAGCACATCAACATAGTTGTAATCTTCGCTGCACTTGATGTCAATTTTCAATTGCATTTTAGCGTTTATATCAGTGAAGATTGCTTCTGGCGCTTTGCCAAGTAAACAAACTTTGAAAGTGAAAACATTTGACAATCTGTCTGCGACAGAGATTGTATATTCACCGGGATCGTATCCGTCAAAGTCTGGCAGTTCATCAAGGTAGGTGTATCTTGCGATCTTACCATTTGGATCTTTGACTTCCATAATCCACCACTTGTCATCTTCCATAACATTCGTTATCTTGAAAGTTTCATAATAGAAAATGAGTTCGTGATTTTCTGGAATATCTTTGACAGAGATTGATTGTTTTATTGTTTTTTCTTTTCCATAGATTTTTGCTTCAAAATCTATAATTGGTGTTTGTAAATCCAAGAAAACATAGTAGTAAATTTCATGTCCTGCAAAGTCAACTTCTTTTATGCAATACAAGCCATGAATGTTTGCTTGACTTCCAAAAGTTTTGCCATATTGCAATTCTTTCCAATCTTCAATATCATCTTCCGCAAAATCGTAATAAATTTCGTAGCTGTCATTTATATCGTCAGATCGGAAAATAAAATTGTTGGCATAGTAGGCTGACATGAGATTTTTGAAAATAATGTTGTGATACATGGAATCGTCTAATTTGTTGCCATAATTATTTGGCGAGAAAGTTGAATTGATTTTATATTTTTGTTCAGCTGAAACAAAATTTTTAGAATAAAATCTTAAAGCTTCATTTAATGAGTTTTCGTCAAAATAATAGACAAACAAGTTTGGATTGTTTATTGATTTGTAATACCAATAGTCTCCAACTTTGACGGTGTTTCCACTTGCCACTAAGTGTGTGTCGTAAAAGTCATCAATATTATCCAAGTGATAATTTGTGACGTGCGTGTTTCTTTCAGCTTGCATGGCGAAATCTTCCGCCCAATCCAGTATGCCAAAAGAGTAAGTTCCAAAGTCTTTGTAGCCATAAGGAACATCAACCAACCACCAACGAGAGACTTTATATGTTTTGTCATTTGCAAGTCTTTCGCTGTTGAGTGTAGGATACGAACAATCAATATCAAAAGTGCTTATTGTTGTGTTTCCAGCCCAATCTCTGACAGTGATTTCATATCTTCCTTCTTGTGAAAGCCAAGTTCCACTTTTAAGGTCATAAGTTTTACCATTATATTTGTAGGTGGCGGTTTCTGGACATTCACCTTCGGTTGTTCCAAAATTCACTTGCACTTGATCGCGGAAAACGCCTTCATAGATTGATTGTTGTTTAGCGCCACTTGCAGTTGTTGTAATGGCACCAACACGTCTTAATTCAGTCGCATTGGCATTGTGGTATGAATAACTGATGTCGGGCAGTTTTGTGTCAACAAAGCAATAATATGGGGTGTATAAGCCTTCTGCACCATTTTCGATTTCAATCTTTGTTATTCCTTCTTTTGAAATGCTGATATGATGTCCGTCTTTATAAGGAACAATATCAGTTCCGGAAGCGGGGGTTGCTTGCACTCCATTGTATTTGATATAGTTGTTTAAGTTTGTTGCAATTGCAGTGAAAGGTTTTGGCGAGTAAAAAGCTTGTCCGCCATTATATCCACCTCTGCCAACTCCACTTGCTTCAAGTGTGTTTTTCCAGTTTCGATTTGCGCGTGAAATATATCCTGTCAAGTTATCATCAAAACTGACATAGTCAAAACAGCCACCCCAAAAACAATTTTCCCAATAACCTTTTCCTTTAAGGCTTACGGAAAACATAGGTGTATCAAAGCGGTGTATGTCTGTCAGTTTAAAATAATCATATCCGGGATTTATTCCATTGTTTTTGTAAGCACCGGCACCATAGTTGTTTAGATTTTCATCTGGCATAACAAAAATCACAGACTCGTTGACGGTGTTTCCAGTATTCCAACGAAGTGGAAAACTTCCGCTTTCAAACTTGTCATAAAGGACAGTTCCACAAAAGCCATTCCAAGTGTAGTAGGCCATTTGAGTTTGAATATATAAGTTTGCTGCATAGTCAACAACTTCGTCTGCTGCGACAGCGGTGTTCCAAGAAACGTCAAGGATTCCGTCATCATCATAGATTGGACGTCCGTCAGTCCTTACAACTTTGAAATACTTAACAACAGATCCATATCTTCTGTCTGGGCTGTAAACTTTGAAAAATTTGTCATTTTTCACATATAACGATTTGTAGGATTTTAGACTTCCGCCAGCGTTTGGCTTTGCTGCTGGAACACCAGTGCTGTTTTCCCATTCTTTTGCTGTTGGTCCATAATCTGGCTCTGACGGTTGTATAGGTGCAATAACTCCACCCGGATCGACAATCGGGCCAATGATAACAGCGTCAGCGGTTTGGCTTGGCGAAAGGTTTATTGAAATCAAAGCTGCTGGAAATATGCAAAAAATTATACACAAAAGGGCAATAAAAGAGTGTTTTAATTTTGTTGTCATTGTTTCACCAACCTTTTTAATTGTTCAGCTTTCATAATAAGGTTTGTAGCGTATCCATAATCGTCTGTTCCAGTCTTTTCAATCATTTTTGCTATTTCTTGCACTCGTTGATTAACCAAGTCAAAATTGTGATTGTCAAGTGCTTTCAATAGTTCAAATTTATATTCAAAACAGCCTAAACTTTCAAAGTCAAATTTCTCAATTTGGATTTTAAAACTTTCAATGAATGGCGTAATGTCAAATTTGAAAGTTTCATGTTTGTCCCTTCGCATAACACTTCTGTTCCTTTCAAGCATATCGTAAAAGACTTGCTTTTCATTGAAATACTTGCCTTCGGATAAAAGTTGATTTGTCTTTTCCAAAACAAAGTATTTGCTTTTATAACTTGGCGTGTATTTGCTTCGTATTGGCGAAAAGCCAAACACATTGACAATTGCATTTCCCATATTGTCTGGGCTGTTGAGTTGTTGCAATTCCGTTGGATATATGAGTGGTCTTTCTTTAACACTCACAGAGCTTCCAATATTGTCATTTGACGAAGAAAAGCTAACTCCTCGCTGAATTATCGAAAAATTGCCACATTTCTTTGAAAATTCTTCAATAGTTTTCAAATCGGTTGTTCCAATGAAAATTTGAATGTTGCAGTTTGATTTGATAATGTCAGCGCTTTTGTCATCATAAACTTTCGCAAGTTGGGCGTAAGATTGCACAACAAGAGAAAGCCAAATTTTTCTGCTTCGGCCAACAGTGATCATCTGTTCAAGTTTGTGGACTTTTGGCAGGTTGCCAAATTCGTCAAGAAGAAAGTAAACACTTCTTGGCAAAGACAAGTCTGGGTAGGTGTTTGCTTTTGCGACAAGTGCTTTGTAGGCTTGCAAAATAACCATGGCAGCAAGTGTATGTCTTGTTTCTTTCTCATCTGGGATTTGCAAGAATAAAGCTGTTGGCTTTGTTGCAATTTCGCCAAAATTGATTTCGTTTGCACTTGTCAAAGAACAAATACTCATGTCGCTAAACATTGAAAGTTTGTCAAAGATTGTTGACAGATAAGATCCTCTTGTTTTATCGCTGGCGTCAAGCACTTGTTTTGAAAGACTGACACTTTTTGAAATCGGGCTTCTATTTTTGAAATAGTCCATAAGATCTTCACAATCGTTTTGCGTGTTTGTGGCAATCTTCATAATGTTGTAGAAATTAAATTTTTCTTTTGTCATTTCAAGCTTAGGATTTTCGCTGTCTTCAAGCATGGCAAGAGTAATCGCAAGAATAAAGTTCTTGGCACCACTTTCCCAAATTGGCTCTGACTTATTTGTGACGGGGCAGAGAACAGAACAGATGTCGTTCAAGTCCTCATATACTTCATCAAAGATTTCTTGTTTTCTCACTTGCACAGCAGCGCTTTTTTCTTCTTCGCTGTAATAAATCTTTCCTTCAAAAACATAATATCCTTCTTCTTCGTTCAAATGGACTTTATCATCTAAGGAAAGCATTTCTTGATAAAGCAAAAAAGGTCTTTCAAGTGGATTCCAACGGATTGAGCAATAAGGGTTTCTCAAATCAAGCACTGTCACATCATAGCCACGATTTATAAGGCTTTTAGCGTGCAAAGCATACAATTCGCCCTTTGGATCGGAAAGCAGCATTGACGGTTGATTTTGAGTGTGTGATAAAATCTGCACAACGGGATTGATGAAAGTTGTTGTTTTACCAGAGCCCGTTGTTCCAATGATGAGAGTGTGCGCGGGCTTTGCAAAAGTGATTTTATATCCCTTTGCAGTTTCTTCGGCTTTTACCGGTATTCCTTCAATGTCAGTTTTTGGCAAGTTGATATAATCAACTGTTTTGAAATTTTGTTGAATTTCTTTATCTGTTTGAAAATGTGCTTGTTCAAGTCCTGTGTAAATATCTTTATCTTTTTCATTGGCTTGCATGATTGTCTTGGGATTTTTTCCAATCCCTTTAAACCAAGCAAACAACCATAGAACAAAGAAAATCGACACAAGAAACAAAGTGTAAAGCCAAGTTTTTCCTGCAACAAGCAAAGCAGGATCAAGTTTAAATTCAAACACAAAATTGTTTGAAACAAACATATTGACAAAATATCCACAAACAAAGCAAGCGAGAAAAATGGCAAGTCCGATAATGACTTTTTTCAAAATCTTCAATCCAAAAGTCCTTCTTCTTTCATGATTTTGAAATTTGCTTCTTCAAGTTTATCCAAATATTCTTGAAATGCAGAGATGATTTCTCGGTTGACAAGATCACTTAGTTGCACACACTTTTTGATAAGCGCTTTTCTTTTGATTTTGTCAATTCGTTTTCTTATGAGACGATTTCTTGTTTCATAATCCAATCGTTGTTGTTCAAAGCGGATTTCTTTTACCGTCAACAAAACGAGATTTCCAAGTCTGCGATAAATGTCATTTATACACTTGTCATGCAAAAGTTTGTCTGAATAATTGATTTTCAGTTTGGAATATGCTTTCAAGAGTTCGTTATCTCTAACAGTTAGGATTTTCTCAAAGTTATCAAATTTTTCTTTTAAGTCTTTGTTTGCGTGAATGATTGAATTTACGATCAAATCAATTTGTGGCTTGAATGGCTTAATGTTTTCGCTTTCATAGCTTAATCTTCCTTTATCTGGAAGAATGAAAATGAGAGATTTTATATTTTTCATAAATGCTCCTATATTTAGTCCTTCTTTCATTGAGTTTGTGAGAGACTGTCTGTTTTTGCCTATTTCTTTGTAGATGTTCAGCAAATGTAGTTCAATGGAGACTTTAAAGCGGCGTAGGGCAGTTTTATATAAAAGGCCCTGCGAATAGAATTTGCCTTTGCGGCCTTGTCTCGTTCTTAAAGGGGCTTTCTCAAAGAAAGAGAAATGAATATGCTTGTTGTCAGTGTTTTCATGCAAGCCTGCAAACCAGATCATATTGTCTGGATTTAGTCCTGCATATTGAAAAAACTTTGGCAACTGCGTTTTCATAAGGTTGTAGGCCTTTTCATAATTATCGCAAAAGTTGTCTCCAAATTCTTCTGTAAAGGAAATAACACCATGCCAAATTGTGCTGTCAGAGTCTCGTAGTTTTGTTCGCAATTCTTTTATTTGTTGTTCATTCATAAGGCCATTTTCATTGAAAATGCCTTTACTTTTTTCTTCGTTTCCAGAATAGTCAACAAAATCTATTTTTTCTTTACTTCCATTTTGCACATATTTGACATAGTCATAGTCTTTTCCTGCGGTGTAAAATCTTCGCGCTTCAAAGTTTTCTTTTACATATCTGTCTTTGCTGTTTTTACCTTTCAAACAATCAACATAGCCAAGAAACAGATTTACATTTGGCACACTCATTTACTTGAAAAATGTTGTATGAGTTCTTCCATGACTTCTTCCAAGCGGGTAGGAAGATTGTCACACCAACCACCGTCAACTTCTTCTTTTCTTTTTGGCTTATTTTCTGACAAGCCCAAAAGCATGTTGTAGTTGCAAGACAAAAGTCTTTGATTGATTTGAATGTTTGCTATGCTTTCCTTTGCTGACTTCTCACAAAGTTTCAAGAGATTATCAAGTTTTTTGACAGTGAGTTTAACTTCATTGTAAAGTTCATCAACATTGTCAGTTTCGCTTGTGCCAAACAATTCTCTTTCAATAACTTCCATGCCTCTCACCAAGCAATCAACCATAAATGGATTTTTTGACGTGTAAATATCTCTGCAATTTTTGTAGAGTTCTTCAACTTTTGAAACAAGTCTCGTGTCATAAACACGAATGGTATATTGTTCGTTCATAATGTCTCCTTAAAAATTTTTTGAGTTTTAGTTCAATATCAAAACTCAATGAAAACTTTTTTGCCCCTTCATACTATATAGGGACAGTTTTTTGAAATCGCTTACCGGGTTTTGCAAAAATTTTTTGAAAAAATTAAAAAATTTTTAGTTTTCAGTATTTTTGATATAGTTTCTGATATTTTTCTTTGCTTTTCTCATTCGGCTTGTCACAGCATTTTTGCTGATGTCAAGTTTCTCCGCAATTTCGTTTTGAGAGAGATTTTGCATAGTCAATTCAACAACTTCTCTTTGCGCTGGTGTCAAGCAATCCAAAGAATTTTCGACAAGCACTCGATTGTGTTCAATTTCAAATTCTTCAAATTTTTCTTTCCTTTCATTTTCCTGAATAGTTTCGTAGTCTGCATTTGGATCGCACAAGAAACGTTCATTGTTCGGTTTGCTTGGTACAAAAACATTGTCAATTTGTTTATTATGGTGTTCAAATTTGTCCTGTGCTCTTTTTCTATTTTTGCGATCACTTTCCATAAATCTCGCAACTTCTTTTGTCACTTCAACATCAATCCATTGATTGTGGATCCTGTCATGATATTTGATGACAACTATTTCTTTGCTGTCATCTCTCTGCTCAGTTTCATTTTTAGACAATTCTTCGTTCATCTTTTTTCTCCTTATCTTTATGTGAAGAAAGACTTTTAATAAATTGTTTGATATTTGCGTTAGGGCTCTGCAACAGCTCTAACTGATTGATGATGAGTTGCAGTTCATCATTTGACAAATATCCAACTTTGATTTTCTCATCGGGTATAAGTCTAACTCCGCCTTTGTCAATTCCACCTGAAAAGGTTTCTATGTTGTGGCGATATGATAACGAACGAATATGATTATAAACAGTGTTTCTATGGACTTCTATTTCATCTGCTATGCTTTGATAAGTGTGCACCTTACCGTCAGCGAGAACAGATAGAATGTCAGCTTGTATGTTTCTGCTCAACACGTCACAACACCTCCTTTTGTTTAGATTTGACATGGGCATTATGTCATTGTCGCGTCACACATGGGTTGTGACGCGGGAAAACTTTTTTAATTTTTTTGAGAAATCTTTAAAAATCCTTCCATAAGTAATAACTGAAAAATAGGGCAAGATTATGGTTTCGATTTTGAGTCTATTAAATATCCCTAAATAATAAATAGTCACGATAAATGCTTAAAACAGCAGATGTGTGCCATTTTTTTGTTATTTGACGAAAAAATCCCAAGTGTTCCTAAACACTCGGGATTAAAAAAGGCCTTAAATGTTTAGGATAAAATTTCATTATCCGGACAATTAAGGTCCATGTGGACATTTTGTCATTCGTCTGGGACTCTGCGGTCCACTATTAAGGTCTAACTTTAAGGTTTAAACTCTAATGACACAAAGATGACAGTTTTACATTTTTTGCAGGTATTCTTCATTATGAATTGATGTTTCTTTAATTTTGCTGGCTCTTTTGTAAGAACTTTGCACAAGCAACTTTCATCTGATGATGTGCTTTCGCCAATGCAGCGTCCACAATTGGGGCAGTAGTGTATAGTTTTCATTTTAAGCCTCCTAAAAACTATGAATGTTATGTTTTACAATTCCTTGTATAACAAGATTTTCTGGATAGATGTCATCATACTCTGGGTTTTCAGGGTGTAAGACGTGCTTTCCATTTCTTTTGTAATAGGTCTTTACAGTGGCAGAGTCGTCAATAAGCGCAACAACAATATCTCCATTTTTGGCTTCGTTGCAAATCGTTGCAACGATCAAGTCTCCGTCGTAGATTCCAACACCAATCATACTGTCGCCTTTGGCGTGTAATGTCATTATTGGGACATTTCCAAAAATGGCGGTTGGAAGCTGATATGTAGCTTCAATATTTTGGACTGCCAGTATTTGTGGGCCACAAGCAATATCTCCGACTAATGGGGCTACAATAGTTCGGCCTTTTTGCAAGTTGAAAGGGACTGCAATTTTGCCAGTGTCGCATTTTTCAATTTCACCGCGACTTTGAAGAATGGCAACATATTTGTGGGCAGTTTGCAAACTTTGGAAACAGCAAGCCTTTGCAATCTGTCTAAAAGACGGTGCTCGTCCTTCTTTTTGTTGGAAATCCTTTATAAAGTCTCTCACAAGTCCAACTTTTTCTTCGCTTATCACTTTCATCTTTCGGGCTCCTCGTATTTCATAAACAAACGCACCGTTTGTTTATGAAAGCATTATAAAACACTTGCAAAAATAATGCAAGTGTTTTTATAAAAATTTTTAACTTTTTTTAATGTTTATTGTAAAGGAGAATATTCCGTAGGGGATAAGGTTTTACTTATAATATTTACAACAAGTTTTCCGTTCTCATTGCTTTTGTTCCAAATTTCAATGCGCTCCTCATCTTTCATAAACAAATCCCATGCTTGCTTTTGGGCTTCCAAATTTTCAAACTGCAAGAGATATGTTAGGCAGTTAGGATCTTCGCCAACAAGAGAAGTCCAAAAAGCCACCGGCTTGATGCCAAATTTTTCAAACAATCTCAAAGTGTGCTTTTCAAATCTTTCATGAAGTTCGCTCATTCTTCCGGGTGCGACTTCATATCGTCTCAATTCATAAATCATTTTTTACCTCATTTACAATTTGTTTTAATATTGTTGATTATTTGTTCGGTTGCTCTTTCCAATGTTTCTTTTGTCACGCCGCTGTCACGATCAAGACAAATGACATTTTCATAATTCGGCAAATCAAGATTGTTGTTTATGTTAGAGTTGTCACATACATAAAAATTGTCTTTGTGTTTTAACCACTTTTTCAAACTGCTCACTTCATAACATTGTCCGATTGATGTATTGACAATTATTTTGTCATTGCCAAAAATCTTCAATTTATCTCCACCAATTAAACAAACATCTCTATTCAGATTTATTGACAAAACATCAACAGTTTTCAGCAATTCATCAAGTGGCTTATATATCAGATTTTTGTTTTCAAGTTCCTTTTTTCTTGTCTTGCTATAATAGTAAACTTGTGTGCCGAAGAAATTAAAGGCTTTTGCAATCTTTGTTCCCAAATCGCCTAAGCCCAATATTCCAACCTTTATTGCTGTTAGGTCATTGACTTCTTTGCGCCACTTTTTGCCATATATTCCATGTTGTAAGTTTATAACAGAAGCAATAGTGTATTCGATAACGCCATTGTCTCCATATTCTTGCAAATACGCAAATTTAATTCCTTTTTGGCTTGCATGCTGTATATCAGTTTTACAAAATTGTGGGCCATAATAAGAACAGCAAAGATGAATAAATTTTAAGTTTGGGCAATTATCTAAAACTTCTTTATCAATAATTGTTTTATGTGACACCAATATGCAATCGGCGTCTTTAATGCGTTTGATTTTCTCTTCATTTGATTTTGCTTCTGTTTTAAAGACTTTCATCTCTTTGCAATATTTTTTCAATTCTTCCAAGCCTTCTTTTTTAATATAAACAGGCTCAACAACCACGATTTTATTAAACATAATCTCTCCTAAAAAATTATTTTGTCAATCCAAAATATTGTTCGCCAGCTCGCAAACTTTCTTTCCCAACTTCAATCATTTTCTTCATGAAATCACTTTGTTCATAAGAATATCGTCTTGTTCTTAAAGTCATTTTAGAAAGTGAGTATCTCAATTTCAACAATTGAAATTTTTGTTCAAAGTTGTTAGGCTTTTCCGCAATTGAAAAATAGCCTTCAAGAAATTTTTTTAACCTGCTTGGAGTGAAGAATAAACTCCAACAAGCAACATCTGTCACAGGATCACTTCCAACACATTCGTCAAAATCAAGAACACCATTGACTGTTTTTCCGTCAGTCAACAAGTTCCAGTCTGCCATGTCGTTATGCACCAAAACTCCCTGTTTACATGAGAGTAGTTCTTTGCTTGCAACAAATAAGTCTTTATGTTGTTTTGCTTTTTCTGCTGTCAAAACATTGTGTCTGACAAGCGTTTCCAAATCAAAATCAAGTCCTGCAAGAACAGACTCGTAAAGAGTGTTGTGAACGCCTTTCAAAATTCCTTTTTTTGCAAGTTCATTATCAAAAGGTCCAAATCCTTCAACTTTGATTTTGTGGATATTCGCCATTGTTTTTCCCATTTCAAAAACAAGTTTTTGTTCTTTCTCTGGGTGTGCTTGTAAAAAGTTTTCAATGTTTATTCCGTCAATTCTTTCAATAACTTGAAATGCACAATCGTTTTCATTTTCGCAATCATGGATTGCATAAGTGTGATAAGTTGGCAGCCCATGTTCCGCCAACAAATTGGCAGCAAGAGATTCCACATGGAAGTATCCGTTTTTAACTCCGCGTGGGTGGCAACGAATAATCACTTTTTTCCCATTTGCCAAATATCCAATGCGATTTGAATTTACACTTCCATTTGCTTCTTGTTTTTCGGGATCTACTTCATCAATAGAAACACACTTCTCTCCAACAAGTGCTTTATTTACAGCTTTCAACAATTCGTCATTTTTGATCGCGGCGTGTCTGTCTTTCCATATTTCAGCTGCTTCCTGTTCAGTCACACGTCTTTCAGCTTGCCAATAGAACAAATCACTTCTATCAACAATCTTTTTATTAACTTCTGCTAAATTCATATTCGCTCCTTAAATTTACAATGCAAGTTCTTCAACTTTTTCTTGTTTGCCATAGCGATTGTTAGGTTGTTTGCTTATTTCTTCAATCTTCTCTGGCGAGAAATAATATGCTCTGCCATGGGCACCATACCATTCGTCCATTTCTTTGTCTGTGAGTGGGGTGGTGTCAATTTCCCAAAAATCGTTCTCAACATAGGCTTTTACAGGGTAGGCGCCCCATTTTGGATATACTTTGCTTCCGTCTTTGTCTTTTACAACATTCCAAGCCAAAACAGAGTAGCCATGTTTATGTTCGTTGACTTGTTTGCAAAATTCTCTGAAAACATAACTTCCCAAGCCCATTCTTTCCAATCCGGGCAAAGTTCTCAAATCTGTGAAAGTTATCATTGGTGGGTTGCCTGCAACTTCTTCAAAATGAATGTCACCGATTGACATTCCGCCAATTTTCAAATCAATTGTGCTTATATCAGTTTCTGGCGACAATTCTTCGATTGGTGTTTTGCTATTGATAAGCTGCACATCTTTTGGGTGCGATTTGACTAAGTATTTTAAGAATAAATTTTTAAAGCAAGTGTTTTTTGTATGATCTTGTTTTGAGAGATCATCAAAGTCAATTTCCATTTGTGAAAGGGTATCTTCCAAAAATTCGCGGAAGCGGTCAATCCCTATTTCATTTGATATATTTGTCAAATATGTAAAGAATTCGTCAAGCATAGCGGGTGTATGGCGGGGATCTTTATTAAAACCGTCACGATTGCTACTTTTTGCAGTTGAGTTGAGATTTTCTTCACTCAATGCAAAGTCCAACGCCTTTGAGATTGTCTCTTGGGCAACTCCACATTTATCAAGCATATCAAAAAATCTTATAAACCATTCTGGGCTTATACCTTTTACATCTTTAAATCGTTCATCAATTCTTTTTTGAATCCCTTGTTTCAATGCTATTAAAACTCCAAATTAAATATTTTTATTTGTTTTAGGCTTGTTTAATTGGACTGATAGACCTGTATTTGCGGACTCTTTGATAGCGTCCAAAATCTTCAAGTTGTATTCAGCGTCAGAGAATGTTGCACATTCTTTAATCGCGTCATATTTTTTCTTTAAGATTGAATTTACAAGTTTTGGTGCGAAGTATCTAAATGAGCCCGAAAAGATTGAAGCTTTATTTGCTTTTTCATCATCAAAAACCCCGCATACTTCCACTTGTTGTTTTGTGCCAACATTGGAACGCAAAAATAAACTCAGTTTGTCTTGAAGCGAGAATGTAAGTTCGCCTTTATCACCGAAGATATGGATGTCAAAACGAGATTCCATATAAGAGCCCGCGTTGATTGTAAATATCGCTTGCATTTCATCAGCAAAGTTTATTGTTGCGTTGCAAACGGTGCTTGCAGACACTTTTTTCACTTTATCTTTTGCGTCTTTTCTTTCTTTTGTGATTGGATTAAGATAGCCCATAACACTTGTTGGCTTTGGGGAATTAAACCAATATTGTATCAAATCAGTTAGATGTGAAGCCATAGCCAAACGAACACCACCGCCTTGCGATTCATCAAAACTCCAACACCAAGCAGCATTTTCATTTGCAAAACCAGATCCCTGTTGATTGATTTTGACTAAATATACTTTTCCAAGAGTGCCTTTATCAATTAAACTCTTTATTTTTTGAATATACGGATTAAATCTAAGTTGGTGATCAACAAGAGTAAGGTTATTGTAATCCTTAGTTAGTTTTATCAACTCCTTAACTTCTTTGCTATCGTCAGATAATGGTTTTTCACAAAGGATATGTTTGCCAGTTTTAAGTGCATATTTTACCATGTCAAAGTGCAGTCTATTTGGCGTTGTAATGCAAATAAGGTCAAGATCTTCACGATCACATAGTTCTTTATAGTCAGCGCAAGCAAAAGGAATGTCATACTTTTCAGCAAATTCTTGGCTCCTTTTTGGATTGCTTCCAGAAATCGCAACAACTTCCGCCGTTTCAAGTGTTCTAAACCCTTTCAAATGAGTCCTTATTCCAACACCTGTTCCAATAATGCCTATTTTAACCTTTTTCATCTCTTTTCTCCTTTTTACTTTAATGTAAATCCACCGTCAACAGCAAGAATTTGTCCTGTTATAAAACTTGCCTCGTCTGACAATAGAAAGGCGATTGCATTTGCAATTTCTTCTGGCTTGCCCATTCTTTTAATGATTGAAAAATCAGTTGTGGCAGCCGGATCTTCACCAGAGTTTGCTGTGAGTGGGGTGTCAATAAGTCCGGGTGCAACTGCATTTACACGAATATCCTCGCCAAAATATCTTGCATAAGATTTTGTGAGTGAAATTATACCTGCTTTTGTTGTTGAGTAAATAACTGCGTATGGCTCGCCAATAATTCCGTCAACAGATGTTGTGCAGCAAATCGCACCTTTCTTGGCAGTTTCTTTGATAAGATTGCCAAACAATTTGACAGTGTTGAAAGTGCCAATAAGGTTGGTGTCGATTGTTTTGTGCATATTCTCATCTGTTATGTCATCAATCCCACATGGAAGCGGAATAATGCCTGCGTGTGCGGATAAATAATCAAGCCTTCCAAACTTCTTTTTAATCCAATCACGCATAGCAATCAAATCTTCTTTGTTTGAAATGTCAGCTTTGTAGAAATAAACTTCTGCATTTTTACCAAACTCTTTTTTAATAAAACCTTTGTCAACTGCTTTATTGCTATTGATGATAACGATATTTTTCTTTGCCAATTTTTTGGCAGTGGCAAGTCCAATTCCCATTGTGCTGCCTGTGACTAATGCAACTTTTTTCATGTTTTACTCCTTATCTGCTTGCAAGTTTTCCACCGTCAACAAGTAAATCAGCACCAGAAATCCAACTTGCTTTTTCACTTGAAAGGAAGATAATTGCATTTGCAATATCCAAAGCTGTGCCAATTCCAAAAGGATAACTTGCGCTTTGTTTTTCTAACATCTCTTTGTATTGTTCTTCGTTCATCACATTGTTGTGAATTTGAAAACCAGAATTAAGCATACCTGGCGAGATTGTGTTCACACGAATATTATATTGTGCCAAATCTTTTGCAAGTGTTTGTGCAATCATGTTCACGCCTGCTTTTGCACAAGAGTAGGCGATTGAACTTCCACCTGCGGTTGCAGAGATTGAAGAAATGCACACAATGTTAGGATTTGTTCCTTTTTTAAGTAAAGGCAAAAATGCTTTTGAAACATAGAAATAACTTGAAAAGTTGTTCTTTATCACTTTATCCCAATCATCAACTGCGAGAGTTTCAATGTTGCCCGGAATAATAGTCCCTGCGTTGTTTACTAATACATCAATTTTGCCATATTTCTGTTCAACTTGTTCTGCAATTTTCACCAGTGCATTGTAATCTGAAACATCACATTGCAAAAAATCTGCATTTGGCAATTTCTTCTTTGCCTTCTCAATGTTATCTAAGCCAATAGATAAACTTACAACTTTTGTGTTTTTGTCTTTCGAGAAAAGTTTTGCCGCTTCAAAGCCAACACCAGATGTTGCACCTGTAATTAAAATAACTCTCATTTCTATTCTCCTAAATTAAAATAATTCATATAAAACTTCATTTGTTCCTTTCCATCAGCAATCAGACTTTGCAAAAATTTATTGTCTGGCATATATTCAAGTCTGCTATTTCTCAAAGACATATTTGAGATGATCCACCTAAATGAAATCAACTTTAATTTTCTGTCAAAATCTTGGCTTGGCTTTTCATCTTCAAAATATCCCTTCAAAAATTCTTCAACTCTTTCAAGTGAACTCATGCCACTCCAAGAAGCAATATCACAAACAGCTGCACCGCCAGCACATTCGTCCAAATCCAAAATGCCAGTGATTGTATTTCCGTCAGTCAATAAGTTCCAGTCCACAAAATCGTTATGAATTAAAACAGATTGCTTGCAATCTAACAATGGATTGTCTTTTGAAAACAAATTCAAAATCTTTGCAGATTGTTCTTGTGTAATAGTTTTATATTTAACAAGCGTCTCCAAATTATTTTTCAATCCACAATTTACAAAGTTTGCCAATGAATTGTGCAAACATTCAAGTTTTCCAAGTTTTGCTTTTTCATTATCAAAACTGCCGAAACCTTTCACTTTCAAAGCGTGCATTTTTCTCATCATTTTGCCAGTTTCATAAGTCAACTTCATTGTATCTTCTGGGTGCGCTTCAAGCCAATTTTTGACAGCAATTCCTTCGATTTTTTCAATAACTTGAAATGCACAATCGTTTTCATCTTCCAAATCATGAATACAATATGTTGAATAGGTAGGCAACCCCATATTTTTGAGTTCTTTTGCCACCAAACTCTCAACATGAAAATATCCGTTTTTAATTCCTTTTGGGTGACAGCGAATAATCACTTTCTTGCCATTATCCAAAGTCCCAACCCTCACAGAATTGATGAAACCCAAATTCTCTTGTGCGTTTTTGTCAACTTCATTGATTGAAATCAATTTATTGCCTTTCAGTTCGTTATTTACTTTTTCAATCAATTCTTTGCTTGAAATGCCACGATGTTTATCTTGCCAAATCTCTCTAACTTCTTCTTGTGAAATTTTTCTGTCCGTTTGCCAACACCAACTTTCAGTTCTATCGCAAATGCGTTTGTTTATATCTTTATAGTTTATTGCCATTATAAAATCCCTTTTAACTAAAAATTCAATTGTCCTTCATAAACATAGATGTAAGAAAGTGGGGTGCAGATGTTTGAAATAGGGCTTTCAACAGCGACTTTCACAAGTTTGGCTTTAACATTTTCAAACTGCGTTCTGCTTAAAATTCTTTCAATGATTTGTTCGTTTTCTCTCACTTCCAAAATGCCTGTGCCTGCCCAGAAGTCTGTCATTGAAGATTTGCTCGATCCAATGTGTAGCCATGCTTCTCCGCCGGGACCAAGCCCAAACGAGAACAACAAAGGAATGTTGTTTTCTTTTTCAAAGAAATCGTTCCCACGCACTTCATAATCGGCGTCCAAGAAAGCCTCGTTTAATATGCGGGATTTCTTATAAAGTTCTTCTTGTTCTTGTTCACTCAAATGAGAATAATCAACAACGCCATTCAATTTAAAGTTTGTTCTTGCTTTTTGTATTCTTCTTGCTTGATCTTCTGAATCGTAGTTGTTGAAACGATCGGTGTAATCAGCCATCATTTCGTCAATTCGTTTAAGCAATTTTTGTTTGTCAAAGTTATAGTCTTTGTATTGTTCTCTTGCAAGACTTAATTTCATTTCAACAACTTTTTGATTTTTGTTGAAAAACTCCAAAGCCTTTCTGAAAGTGTTTGTGTATTCGTCAAGTCCAGATTGTGGCACATTGTTGAGTTCGCTTAAAATGATTTCTTCACTTTCATATTCGATTGTGCTTTTGTTGTCATGATAGTTGGCACAAATAGGTGCAAGATATTCAAGCATAAATTTCATGTTGAAGATTTCTGCCCAATCAATTGTTGGATAGGTTGGTGCCCACCAATGCTTATATCCACCAAAACTTGGAACAAAGGTCAAAGGCAATTTTTTGTCAATGATATTGTTTAATTTTGTTTCGACATCAATTCTCACTTGTGGATCAATAGAGTATTTTCTAAACTTCTTGGCAAACAATCTGTCAATCATATTTCCGTTTAATTCAGTTGATAAATTATCAACTTTCAAAAGCTGATTGTTTATATATTCATTAACCAAAACTTGAAGATCCATATATACCTCATTTTTATTATAACATAAAACTTCCGATTTTGCACCATTTTAAAATAAAAAATCCGTCTAAACAGACGGATTTTCATTGTTTTCTTCATCAGTAGGTGGATTAAGGACAATTTCTTGCTTTTGTTTCTTTTCAAGTTTAATCCATTCAAACAAACCATAAACATCATAAGCAATTTGGAAAACATGGTATATACACATTGGAATGAAAGATAAGTCTCCCTGCACAACAAGAAAGATCCAGAGAATAGGAACGATGAAATCGTTTATCAAAAATGCAACTTGATTCCACTTACATCTTCTAATTAAGAGATAAACAGCGGGCAGCATTGACAAAAATGAAAAAGTGTTTGTGACAAGCTGATTTGTTTGCAGCGCTCTTAAAATAAAGAAAACTGCAACACCCACACCAACAAAAGCGAGAGATGAAAACAACCATTCTTTCTTTGAGAGATTGCTGCGCACGATAACAACGTTGTCTTGTTTATCTCTATGTGCAAGCCAATGGATAACACCGTAAATATACATAGGCAACATGATTATCAAATATAAGAGTGCTTCGCCATAAAACTTTTGTGTGTAGCAAATATAGATGTAAAAACAAAAGTGAGCAACGCCGATAAATTGTGTGGCAATTTTTCCTTTGGCTTGTGTAAAAACGCACAACAATCCTAAAAGAGTATTTGCAATAATAAACCATTCCGATTTAAACAAAATTCCTGTGACGGTCACTGCGATAATGCCAGAAAGTATTAAAACCAAATCAAGCCAATTATAACCCTTCCAAGTTTTAAGTTTTTTCATTGGAGCACCTCAACAAAACAAGTTTTAATTTCGCCAGAAAAAGCAGAGTTGAAAACTTCAACATAAGCACCAACATTCTTTATGACAAAGATTGTTTTGCTGTCAATCTTGCAATCTGGCAAAGAATAAACGCCAATAATATCAAGAGAGTCGGCGGTTGGTCCACGCAAAACGAGTTTTTGCTTGTTGTTTGCTTTTTCAAGTTTTATCAATTTTTCGCCATTGTAGGCGAAAATCTCAAATTGTCTTTTGTGAAGCTGCATATCTATCAAACCGTTATAGATTCCAAGTTCAAGCGAAGCTACAACTTCGTTTTTAAGTGCCAAATTATCAACAACTCTAACGCATGGGATATAAACATCTTCCACATCACCAACCATATATCTTCCGGGCTCTAAAACAATATACTTTGCACCAAAATGTTTAAGAGTTTTTTCGATTGTTGGCATCGTGTAAAGCAAGCGTTCTTTATTTGCACCACCACCGATATTGATGAAATCAATGCTAATCTTTTTGTTGAAAGACTTTGTTATGTGTTCCAACATTTTTATCAAGCAATCTTCGTCATTGTGGATTTCAGCTTGAATATAAAAACTTATTCCTTTTTCTATTTCAATGCACTTTTCTTCATTGATAATTTTCAAAAGTTTTGTTGCTGTTTTTACAATAGCGCCAAGACGAGAGTCTGATGTGCCTTTCTTGTCAAATTCTTCCTTAAAGCACTCATACACATTAAGTCTTACATTGATTTTCAGTTTTGGCAATTTGTGTTTAATTGCTAAGTCAATAATTTGTTTAAGTGAGTTTTCATCATCAATTGTATAGTAAGAAATCTTATGTTTGATTGCCCACACAACATCATCATAGGATTTGGCAACATTTGAAAACATAATTTTATCAGCAATGTTTTTTGAATAAACTTTTTTAATATGCTCAATGCTGTCAGTTTCAAATCCACAACCAAGTTCTTTGAGTCTTTTCAAAATAATTGGATTGTGATTTGTTTTAATAGGAAAATAAACAGGTCCAAAGCCCGCAAACATTTCATAGTTTTCTTTCAATTTTGTTGTGTTGATTTTATAAGTTGTCATCGAGTGTCCTTTATTTGTTTTTTCATTATGGATATTATAGCATACTTTCCATAAGTTTGTATATGTTTTTGATAAAAAAGTGTAGCATTAAACTTTTCCATATTTATAAAAAACTTTACTTAGATATTTACAAAAATTTATAATTGTGTTATAATTGTAGAAAGGTGGTAGTTATGAAACTTGACAGAAAACAAAAGAAATTTCTCGAAAAACTTGCCAAAAATGATGTCATTGTTGGCTATGATAATATGCAAGATTTCTTAAACGAATATCTTGACGCTTTTGTTAAGCCTAAATTTAAAGAGCTTAAATTAAGGAATATATCCTTCTCTTTTGTTGAGAAAGACGCAGAACAAATGCTGAATGAGTTTATAAATAAAACTAAAACTAAGGGTGGTTATACAAGAGCAATAAGTAAACTTCCTAATGAAGAATATTCACTTAGTGACGAAGAAATATTTTTTTATAAGGAAGAAGAAACAGGTGGAGTGTTTGACAGGTCAAAAATACTTTCACTTATTCAAACACTATCACATGAATATCGCCATTTTGTTCAAACAAATGTTGCAATTTATAACAAGAAATTTGATTTTTCAAAAAATGAAAGCAAAGAATATGCCCGATTTATAAAGGACTATTCACAACATGTTGCCGAAGATTCTCTTGTATCAGACACGTTAAAAATTAAACCTCATGATGTCGAAGCATTGTATAATATGGCTTCTCGTATTGATAATGCAGAGTTTCGCTTTGCACACTCATTGATTGGGGATAAAGAAGATTTTGATTTTCCTCTCTATTTATCACAATCATACGAAATTGACGCAAGACAATTTGCACTTTCTTGTTTGAAAGAGCTTTGGGATTGTTCACATGAAATTGATGTTTTAAGAAAGAACAGATTTGTTGCTGATTTGGGAATTTTTTATGATGCCGAGAAAGAAATGGAATCTGTAAATCGACACGAAGCCACAATGTTTTATTTAGCTTTGGAACAATTGTTAGATAAAATAAATGATGAGAAATTTTTTGCAGACGTTATTAAAGTTGAACACCAAGAGCTTGAAAAGGACAAAATGGAATATTATTTTGCAAATGCCCCAAAGTTTGCACAAAGATTAAAACTCAAACAAGATGTTCTTGAACATCTGCTTGACATTCAATTAAAAACTTTGAGTAGAGAGATTAAAGATGATAAAGAATATAAAAATGCTTGTAAATCGTATTATGAGAGTATTTATAAACACTATATCCAAAATGGGATTTCATATACTTTCAATGTTATGGACCAATTTACAGAAGAAGGCACATACACTAAACTTCTGACAGAATTGATTGAAGAAGGCAAACCAGTTTGTTCAAATTCATTTGAAAATTTTGGCAACGTGTTAAGCATTAAAGAAGCCGAAAAGATTTTTAAAACTTTACTTGATAGAGATCAAATAAGATATGTTGGTGCCGCAATTAGCAGTGTAGATCTTGAAGTAAGAGATTGTTATACGAAGAAACTCCTTCCACTTATTAAAGACAAAGTCAATGAATTAAATAAACAAAATTTAGATGTTTCTTATGACAAAGTTGATGAAATGTTGCAATTGATAAACACAATAAAATATACTTCTGGATTGGCATATCCACCTATTGACCAATATTCTGATTTTGATGAATGTAGATCAGATATTTGCAAAAGATATGCAGACAAAGGTTTCTCGGAAAAAGAAATTGGGCTGTTGGTTGATTGTGAATACTCGCTTGAACTTTTGGGATATGAAAAAGTTGTGCAAATGCGAAATGGCAACGCACCAAGTCCTGATGTTTATAGATTTGGGCATTGTCAAGATAGAGAAAGATATTTGCTTAAAGGCCCAGCACGTGAAGAATATGTCAGACAAGTTTATGGGGAAATTGAGCTTGAAAATAGACGCTATTTCTATGACACTCGTGACGAGTTAGAACGAAAGAAAGATCCCTTTGCAGATATGCTTTTGGAAAGAGATCCTGTTGACGATTTGCCAGAAAGAATTTATTAAAGAAAAAAGGTTGTCGATAATGACAACCTTTTATTTTTTGTTGAGTTTGTTGTGTAGTTTCTTCAATGTTCTTTCAAGAGTTTTAAACTCACGATTTTTGATAAACAATCCAACACTAAATCGCAAAGTTCCGCTTGGGAAAGTTCCAAAGCATTTATGGGCGTTTGGGCTGCATTGTAGTCCTGTTCTTAAAGCAACACCATGCTTGCTGAAAAAGTCGGCAAAGTTTTCTGGATTATAGTTCTTTATTCTGCACGCAACGATTGTTGAGCATGGCACTTGTGGATCTATAACTTCCAAGCAAGAATATCTTTTTAATATAGTTTTCAGTTTGTTGAAATTCTTTGTTTCGATTTCGTTTATTTTGCGAAAGCCAAGTTTCAGCAAATATTTGCAAGAATAATAAAGACTAAATATTCCAAGAATGTTTTGTGTGCCTGCTTCAAATCTTATTGGCCTTTCATTTGGCATTTCAATATCAGCAGATTTAATTCCTGTTCCGCCATGTATAGTTTCGTTTAGTTTTAGGCTGTTATTGAGTATGATTCCGCCAATTCCACTAAATCCATAAAGGGTTTTGTGTCCGGCGAAAACAGCGGCATCAACTTTCCCAGAAACAATGTTTGTTTCGATAAGTCCAAAGGATTGTGCCATATCCAAGATTGTTATTGCTTTGTATTTCTTTGCTGCTTTAAAAATGTTCTCAAAATCTTGTATGATTCCAAATGTATTTGTCAAATGTGAGATGATAACAACGTCTGGTATTTTGTGTTTAAATTGTTCTTCATAATCTTCAATATAAACAATATCAAAGTTATGTTTCTTTTGCATATTGAAAAGCGGTCTTACAACAGAGTTGTGTTCATATTTTGAGATATAAACATTGTGGATCTTTGTATAGTCAAGTCCTTTAATCAACAAGTTTAAAGCATAGGTTGCAGACGGTTGGAAAATAGTTTGATAGTTGTCATCGGCCTTTACCAAAGACTTCAACATTTGTCGCGTTTCTTCAATAATCTTTGTGCATTTAGATGAATATTTATTGCTTCCTCGTCCTATGTTTACTCCATATTTCTTGTAGGCTTTTATGGCTTTATAAACACATCTTGGTTTGCGATAAGATGTGGAAGCATAGTCAAAATAAGCTGTCATCGTGCGTCCTTCTTTGTTCTTAAATATCTGCACATCAAACAGCCACCAGCCAAATATTTTGGATTTACACAAGCCTGACATCTTTTACATTTCTTATCGTCAATTTCATATCTGTCTGGCTTGCAAGTTATTGCACCAAATCGACATAAACTCTCACATTTCAAACATTGATTGCAAGCATTGTATTTCACAATTTGATAAGCAAGACGAGAGTGCAGCGATCGTGGATTTTGTGCATTTATTGTGACAATCTTAACTTTTCTTTCGCTTAAAGGTTGTATTGAAATTATTGGGATCATGGTGGCGGGTTGCAAAACAAGCATTTCGTTTATTTCTTTGCGACCTTCTTGTAAAAATCCAAAAGGTATGAATAAGTTGAAAAACGATTTATTTATATCCTTTTGCAATACGTAAATTTTCCCATGTTCTTCGGCAGTGCAAGCTGTTGATTTCAATTTAACACTTTGTGCTGCTTTAACTCCAACACCACCATTTCTCATTTTCCAACGCCCATTCTTCACATAGTCATCTAAATCACTCTTATTGCATTGTTTTCCAAATTCTTCCAATTGTTTGGTCCATTTAGAATATTTCTTGTGATTGTAAATTCGTTCCATAAGTTCAGATGATATGGACGCATTTGGGCAACAATAACAGCCAACACGATTATAGCCTTTTGTGTAGGCTTCGTTGAAATCAATTTTATTTGCCAAGATATAAAGCCAAACTTCCAGATCGGTCCAATAAAGAATAGGGGCGCTGCTTCTTTGATTTGAGATTTTGACAGATTCCGTTTTTTCTTCCACACGATTATAGTTTGCTCTTGTAGCACTTTCACTTCTTCTCACACCATAAAATGTCAAAACTCTACCGTCAAAGATTTCATTCATCTTTCGATTTAATGCGCCAGTTTTAAACATATAGCAGCACCAGCGTCCTGCCATTGTAGGTGGGCCAATCTTTTTTGCCATTTCAAAAAAGTTATTGTCATTGTTGCGTGCTATGTGCATTTCGATTTGTTTGTTTTGTTTAAGTCTTTCCACATATTGATAAGTGCTGTCGATTTCAAGTGTTGTGTCGCTGAAAATATGAATTATCTTTTTATCTGGCAAAGCACGACAAACCAAGTCTGAAACAACTGTGCTGTCTTTACCACCACTAAAAGAAACCATTGTATTTTTAATATCGTATTTTGTGCTTTCTTCTTGTATAAATTCAATAGCTTCTTGTGTGATATAGTCCAAAAGTTCTTTGTTTGCTTTTATGAAAAGTTCTATATTTTTATTAAATTTATCGTTGTTTTTGGTGTTTTTTAATAGATTCTTTCTTAAAAAAGCGTCATCAGCGTCAACTTTTTCTTTGTTTGTTATTCGCAAACTTTTGCCATTTATAAAGTAAGTGCTTTTGCCTTTCCACACAATTTTGTCTTTTAAGTCAAGCCCAGTCATAAGTTCCACAAGTCTTTCTTCCGCTGGGAACACCGGTCTTAAAGTGTTTGACAAGAATTTCATTTTGTGATTGCAGAGTGGGCAAAACTCTTGTTTTGACTTTTCTCTTATCACAGGAATTTTACAATGAGAGCACCAATAGGCAACAGTTTTAACTTCTCGATTTTCTTCTTTAATCCACATAAACACTCCTTAATTGTTTGAATAAAAAAGCACGTAAACAGTATTTTGTTTAAGTGCTTTTTGGCTTCTTAATTTAGATCTTGTAAATCCACCGTAAATATGAAGCATAGTTTTCAGTTTGTGAAATATGAAATTTCACTTTGTCAAGTTCTTTTCTTGATCGTAAGATTAACTTTTTCTTTGCACGTGTCATCATCACATACATAATGTTGAGTTCTTCTTCAAGATTGTCAATTATAATCTTGTTTTTCATGCTTTCAAACTTACTGTCATTTTCTATGTTTAAGTTGGGGATAAGAGTGTTTTTATTGAAAGACAATCCATTCTGCGTGTCATAATAGAAATCAGCATATTGTCCTTTAATTAAGTTGCTGTCAATTTCATTGATGATGACAACATCACTTGCAAGCCCTTTGAAAGTATGAATTGTGCTGACGATAACTGCGTTCCCAATATCCACTTGTGGTTGATTTTCATCTTTGCCTGTGGCAATCATAACATTAAGATAATTTATGATTTCCATATCTGTCATGTTGTCGTCACTAAGATCTCTCAATATTTCGACAAATCTTTGAATGTTTGCAAGAGCTTGTTTGTTGTCTGTTTTTAAATAATAATTAAGCAGATTGCAGTTTTCAAAATTTTCATGCAAAGCAGAGATGATTCCATTTTCCTTAAAGGTTATTGTAGAGTTATCAACAATCTCATTAAATTGTTTTTCTGTAATGCCATTTGCATTGGCAGAAAGATAAAGGTCTGTGTAGAAAAGTTCAGCTTTTTCTAAAACGCCCCCACCAGAAATACAATTAAGCAATTTGCACAAGTCAATAATTGCTTTTGACTGATAAATGCTTTTGCTGATGTAAATCTGCGCGGGAATGTCATAGTTTAAGAGTTCTTGATAAGTTCTCAAAACTTCTCTATTGGTCCTACATAAGATTGCAATTTTATTATAACATGGCGATTTTCCACTTTCAAGATTTACTGCCACATTTTCCACAATTTCTGCCAATTCGCCTGCAAATTTGATTTCAATGGCTTTGTCTGTGTAGGTTGCATTGTCAGCAGCAACAAGTTCTTGATTGTTGAAATTAAGGTTTTGCAACTTATATCTAAATTGACGAGAGAATAGGTTGTTGACTTTGTCAATTATAAACTTATCCGATCTATAATTTGTTGTCAATTCAAATTTTGTGCCACTATTGTCATTGATATAGTTGATAAGTTGATTAAAGGCTTTTTTATCACTTCCACGAAAAGCGTAAATTGATTGTTTTTCGTCACCAACAACAAAAACTTTTATTCCATAATCAATCAACAATTTCATAAGTTCTGCTTGCAGATAGTTTATGTCTTGTGCTTCGTCCAAGAAAACATATTCCAAAGAGTTTTTGATATATGGTGCAATTTGTTTATTTCGCAAAAGTTTAACTGCGTATTTAATGAGATCGTTCAAAGTGATCTTTCCAAGTTCCAACTTGCATTGTTCAAGTCGTTCAGCATAAATAGGATAAATCTTGCCAAAATATGCTCTCAAACTGTCCCAAAAGGTGTTTTTAGGGCAATCATCAATGATGACATCGATTCCTTTGTCGCTGGCCTTTTCTTCGATTTCTACAAGCATTTTTGTGGCTTTATACATAGGGATAGTTTCAAAGATCTTCTCAACATAGTTGTCTTTGATGATGTCATTTGCAATCTTTTCTTTTTCCAAAGTAAGATTGGATATTGCATAGTTTGGGCAAAGTCCAACTTCCATAGCAAACTCTCGAACAATGTTGTCGCAAAATACATGGATTGTAGAAATCTTTGCCAAGTTGATTTTATCAATTTGTTTACGCAAAGACTTATTGCCATTCAGCCATGCTTGATAAAGTTTGCCTTTTATTCTTTCAATTGTTTCTGCTGTTGCTTTGTTTGTAAAGGTTATTAACGCAATTTTGTCAATATCAACATTTTCTTCAATGAGTAAATGTTCAACTTTTCTTGCAATAAGTTCTGTTTTACCTGTGCCTGCGCTGGCGACAACATAAGCGGGGTAGTGAGAGTTCTTTATTATTTCATCATTATTCATCTGCCCATTCCTCCTTTACAAATATTTTTAAACTTGCAATAAGAGCAATAGGAAGATTGCACAAATGCTTTGTTTCCAATTTCTATATCAGAAAGAGAATTGATAACTTTTTTTGTTCTTTCAATTCCATCATTTTCAAATTTTGGCGTATTAAGTTGAGTATTAAGTTTAAAGCCTAAAAAGTTCAAGCTATATCCACGATCAATATATTTTTTATTGATTTCTAACTCTGTTATTATCTCATCGAAATGCTTTTTCTCTGTTTGTTTTCCACCGGAAGAAGATGTCAAATAGTCCAAATTCTTGCTTATGTCAAAAACATAGTCTTTCTTGCGTGCAATATCTTTGACAACCAATGTTTTATGGGTGTTGACTTTAATTCCTTTATGTTCAATGACTTTCTCATCACCAAGCGTCAATATAAAATCATTTTTAGGCTTATATCTTCCTGTAAGAATTTTCTCATCAACAAAAGTATTTACTTGTTTTCTTGTGGCAAGCAAAATATCATTTCTGTTGTTGCTGTCAAACATAGGCAAAATTTCAAACACTTCTTTTGCCGCTTGTTTTAAACTTTCATTAAGTGCTGGCTTTATTGTTTGTTCTGTATAGGTTGTGCCATTCGCCAGATTTGTGAGTGTCTTATTGACGATCAGTGCTCTACAATAGAAATTCAACAAAAACTTATCTGTATAGCTATTTTTGTCTGGATATTGGATCATGTAATTAAACATTTTTGGGCAAACAAAATATTCCAACATTTCGTTCAAGTTCATATCTTTGAGTTTTAAATCTTTGAAGATTAAGCCAAAATCTTTTGATATTTTGATGTCTTTTGTATTGTCAACTTTCAAAGTTTGCAAGTCCATTTTACCATAAATATCATAGGCAAATACGGACCAATCCAAAGGCCTTCCCTGTTCACTTTCAATGCGCGTGAAAATAACTTTTTCTTGTGCGATATTAAACAAGTTATTGAAAACATAATTTGATAATTTTAAATTATAGTCTATTGTCAAGTTCAATGGCAAATTATAGTTTTTTATCAGCTTGTCGTCTTGAAGAATGTCAACAACTTCTTTGCTGTAAGGGAATGAGTAAGAAAAGCCCATAGGGTATTTGTTTTCTTCAAACATAGGCACAAAGACAGTTTTGTATTTGCCAACGCTTTCCAAGTTGATTGCGTTCACTCTTATATTGGTTGATTCCTCTTTCTGTGAAGAAAGAAACTCACTCATTAAAAGTTGAAAGTTTTTTGCGAAATAATCAAAATCAATCTCAACGCCATTGTCTTTACTGCGTAAGATTTCGGCAAATAAGTTTAGAAGCTGCATTGCTAAATCTATATCGTTTACTTGCGATTTAAGGAGTTCAACAAGCACTTTGATATGTCTTTGAGCACTTCCTTTGACTTGTCTTATTTTTCTTATTGTGCTATCCAAGAATAAAATATATTTTTGTATAAATTCAAGAGAGTCCAATCGAATTGCTTTTAATGGGTGCAAATGGATTGGCGCGTCAAAAACAAGAGACTTCTTTAAAGAAATGAGTTTCGCAATTTGTGCTTTCCAATCTTCCAATTCTTCCAAGTTTTCAAAGAAATCTTTTACAGCATTGAATTCGCTTATAATGTCATCAATAGCAGTTTCTTTGAAAAGCCAATTGATTTTTAAGAGAGTGATGAAATTGTCTAATTTCATTCCGTTTGCAGAGATTTTATAAATCTCACTTATAAATCTTCCAATATTTGTGTTGAATAGTTTTGCCTTTGGTGGCTCATAGACTTCAAGTCTTGGGAAAGTGTAAAATTCTGCCAATCTTTCTTTTTTGCTTAAATAGGTCTTGTATTTACTTTGCAAAAATTCGTCTTGTGAGAAAAAGATTTGATTGTCGGGGGGAAATAAATACTCCATGTCTTTTAAACAAATCATTGAAGATTTGAGTTTGTTTTGAAAATTGATTTGTGATAACAATTGCAAAATCTTCGCAAGCAGCTTGTATCTTCTCTTTGCTATCATATTGTTTTAAGGCCTGCACGATCTTTGTGATGATAAACTCAAATTCCATTTCTCTTGTCGAAAATGGATTATACATTTCAAACTTTAAATTTATATCATTGTTTTGCTTACTATTGTCAATTTCTTTAATATCATACGAGATGTGTTTCTTATTTAAGAATGGCACGAGAAAATCATTGACAATAAAGTCGTCATCAACAATAAATTTATTTACTTTGTTGTAAAATTTCCACAAGTTATCAAAAATGCAATTTTGAATATCATTAAAGAAAGTAAAACCTACAAAAGAGACTTTGGCAAAGGTCATGAAATATTCTTCCAAACATAATTTGAAAGTCTCTTGGAATGTTGGCTTCTTTTGTTTATTTAATTCTTCCACATAAGATTTGTAGAGTTTAAAGAGTTTATAATTTGATGAAAGTTGTGTTTGTTCAATTTGAGATAAATCAACTTGTTCATATATATTGTTCATTAAAAGGTTGTTGTATAAATCATACAAAAGACTTTGACTGTTTAAAAACGCTTGTTTACATAAATCGTCATCGGGCAAACTTTTAATAGTTTTGTGCAAGATGTATCTCATCTCGCTTTCATAAAGGCAACCCTTTTCTTTTGCTTTTGATTTTATAAAGTTGTATAGTTGGGTATAGTCAATAACATTTTCTTTCTTATCTTTGTTTAATTGATAAGCAAGACTACGAGTTGCAGTGATAAAAAGTTCGTTAGATTTGTGTTCAATATTTTCTAACTTCAAATTGTTCAAACTTTTTACTTTTACTATATCAACTTTTACCACGCGTCTATTATAGCACATATTTGTTGTTTTTTGTTGGTTTTTTGTCGGATTTTTATAAAAAAAGGCACAGATTTTCTGTGCCTAATTTTTACATCAGATTGCTTAAAGCGAAAAATCTCATATTTGGATATGTTTGTTGATAACTTGTTAAAAGTTCATCAGCAATATAAATATCACATCTTGTTCCATATTGATAAGATTTGTTTAATTCCGTTAAGTCGATTTGAATTTCGGAACGGATAATAATTCTTTCAAGTGCAGGGCAATTGTAAACCAAACCGATTTTGTAGTAATCACTTGAAATTTCAAGTTCTGTCAGGCTTGCTGGCAAATCCAATTCAACAAGTGATGTGCAATTGTTGAAAGATCTTTCACCAATAACTTTTACTGTGTCTGGGATTTTGATATATTCCAAACTTGTGCAGCCAAAGAATTGGCAACCGCCAATTTCGACAAGATTGTCTGGCAATTCGACAGTTTTCAAACTTGTGCAGTGGGCAAAGTTTTCATTTGAAAGTCTTGTGATTTCACTTTCAACTCTTGCATAGACCAATCCATAACAATTTTCAAAAATACACATTCCAAGATTGACTGCATTTTTTGGAAGAACAACGCTTGTAATACTTGTGCACTCTGAAAATGCTAAATATCCAAGAGTTGTCACGCTGTCTGGAATTGTGAGAGATTCCAAAGCTGTGCATTTATAAAATCCTGCTTGTTCTATTTCTATAAGAGAGTTTGGCAAACTTAGTTCAGTCATTGAAGAACAACCAGAAAAAGCATAGTTTTCAATTTTAATAATTCCATAAGGGATTTCAACTTTTGAAAATTGTTTTCCACTAAAAGCACTTGCACCAATTGTATCTACTTGAAAATCGTTGCCTTCAACAAAGATTTCTTTCTTATCTATATATATAATAGGAAAGGCGTCCTCAATATTTTCAAGTTCTGGCAAGATATTTGATGAGTTATAAATAACATAATCTTCGCCATCCGCAAGTTTGATAGTTATTTCTTTTCCTTTCCATTCAAATTGATTTCTATGATACCAATCATAAAAATCCCAAATGTTTTCAAAGGTTGTTTCTTCTGTCTTATATCCACCAAAAGAGTAAGATGTTGGGATTGTGATTTCTTTGTCATTTCCGCTATATCCAACAATGGCACCGTCATTAAAAGAAAATGGGATAACAGTTCCAACAATTTCTTCTTCATTATGATCTTCCGGTTGTTCTGGTTTTGGATCCTCTGGTTGCTCTGGCTTAGGATCATCTGGCTGTTCGTTTGGATCTTTTTCTTCTTCTTTATCTTTGTCTTTATTGTCTGGGTTTTCTGGTGGAGTTTCTGGATCCACCGGAATTTCAATTGCGGGGTCGTTTTTATCATTATATGGGGCTGCTTTTGGTAGGCAGCACAATAAAATAATACCAGTGCCAAGAATAAGCGCAAAGGCTATGGCACCAAAGGTTATCCAAAATTTTTTCATTGTTATACTTCCTTATTTAAAATTTGAAAAATAAAAAAATAAGCAAAATTGCTTACTTGTGACGAATTTTTGCAAGAAAAATGCAAAATTTTTGCAAAAGTGCCGTTTTGTGCTATGTTTTCTTGGCAAAATGTTGTATAATACTTTTTGTTAAAGTGAAATTGCTAAACATTCGATAAATAAAGGGATTTAGGCACTTTACGATACGATAAAATATGGTGCAAAACGGCATGAAAAACGAACTCCCGATATTGTATTTATACAACTTCGGAACCATTTGTTCGGGTTCGAGTCCTGACGGGAGCACCAAATATACTATACAAAAAGTCTTTTTTTGAAAAGGTTTTGACACACCGTATGCAGTGGTGATTGATTGGGCTTATCACTGGATACAGAATTGACAGAAAAGATTTGATAAAATTTTGAAATAAAAGCGAAATCAGTGCTTTTTTGAGGGGGTTAATTTGATAAATAGATGGATTGATTTTAAATATTCTAATCCGCTTGAATTTGATTCTAATGAATTTATTTTTTTAGTTCATGCACTTCAACTTGGTTCACCTGTTTCAATTAATGGTAGGCAGATGGATCGTAAATACGGCATAGGATATAAAATTTTTCGTGATTTAAAGAATATTCATAAATCTACCGAACCAGATTATGACTTGGTGGAAAGTCCATTTGACGTTGCAAAAATGACTATAATTGATTGTAGTTTAATAGGACGAGGAAAGTATCAGGAAAAATCTTTTGAGCAATTAAACACATGGAATCCTGTGGGTCTTATCTTATCAGTGCCAGTTGAAAACATCTTAATTAGTGGGAAAGAAGATTTGAACACTGATTTTATAACACCAGAAGAAGAAATTCAGCGTTATGTTGATACAGACAAGGGAGATCCGTGGGATTTATTGCTAAATGGCATAGACACATATAATCATGTAGTAGTGAAAGGTAAATCTGATAAAATAAAAGTTATAGGGATTTTTGACAATGAATGGGCGCTCAGGGACTCACCACAAGCATTCAAAAACTTTTACAAGCAATGGGCTGAAAAAATTTCTCAGAGTGCTAATCTTCCTTTACTAACTATTCCTGACCAAAAGGTGTTGTTACAATCAACGATAAGTGAGATAGAAAAAGAATAATAATTTTGATTTTCGCAAAATCAAAAAGTTGTCGCAAAATCAAAGTTTGATTTTTATTTTGATTATTTTTGATTTTTTAATCAAAAAATTGCCGTCGCAAAATCAAAAAGTAGAAATCAAAACAACAATAAATTGATATAGATTGAAAATGGTTGTGGTATAATGAAATTAAGGAGTAACTTATATGACTAAAGAAAAATTGTTTGAATTTATTTCAAAACAAAAGACAGCATTTATATCCTCGGTTGACGAACAAGGTTACCCAGTGACAAGAGCAATGCTTTCACCAAGAGAAATCGATGGTAACGATATTTATTTCAGCACTAACACTTCAAGCAAAAAAGTGGAGCAATACCAAAAGAACAATAAGGCTTGTGTTTATTTTTACGAGCGTGGCAGATTCAAGTATCAAGGTTTAACAATCAAAGGAACTATGCAGGTTTGCACCGATCAGCCAACCAAAGATAGAATTTGGAGGTTTGGCGACAAGTTGTTTTATAAGAAAGGTGTAACGGACCCAGATTATTGTGTGCTAAAATTCACAGCACAAGAAGCTGAATATTATTGCGACTTCAAAATTGAAAAAATAAAATTATAAAAATGGGAATCACGAGCAAAGGTTCGTGATTTTTTATTTCAAAAATTAAATTAAAGGGAGAATATGAAAATGGCATTTTTAGACCAATTTAGAGTAAAGGTAGACAGCAATGATGTTTACAACACAAATGGAACAATTAAGAGTTTGAGAAAACTGTAAATTAAACTATACATTTTTAGTTATTTATGATACAATGAATGAAAATGGAAAATAAATATTTAGATGAAAATATAATTAGAAAATTTAGGGAGGAAATAAACAACTCTCCTATATTTTATTCGGCACCAGAGTTGAAAGGAAAATGGAACTTAATTTGTGTGGTCATGGATAGATTAGATAGTTGTGTTAAGCACTTGAATACTTTTTCTGAATATCCTCAAAGCGAAGAAGTTTTTATCAATTTTTTAACTTTTGCTTGCATGATTAAAGATGCAGTAGCCAAGCTTTTTTCTGTTATAGGTATTGATTATCCGTATTCAAAAGGAGCGGATAGTAGAAAATTTTTTGAACATATTTATGAAAAAAACAATTATCCAGAAGGAAATTCTTTTTATGAAGCAAGATTGAATCCTCCGACAGACGATAAGTTTTTTGAATATTTTAGGGCCTTAGCCTTTGCACATCCATATGCGACCGATCGACATGCCAAAAGTGGGCTTATGCAGGAGGGAGAGATTCAATATGCTCCGTGGGTTATTGCGAATAGGGATATTGCACGGCTTAGGAGAGGAAAAGATGATGTTGGGGTTTGTGTTTATTCGAACAGGTTTGAAGCTTCGCTCCATATTACTTTTTCTTTTTCGTTATTAAAAGAATATATAAAATCACGTTACGAATTGGTAAACATTGCTACAATGTGGGTACAAGACCAAATTCAAAAATATAAAAACATATGGTCTTGTAGGAAAGTAAATAGAAGTCAACAACCAATTGATATATTGAAAGATGTGAAGCAAATATTAATTGAAAGATATAGTAATTATTATGAAATTGATCAAGCTATTGAATATTTATCTTGTAAATTGACGAATAGTAATAATGAAGTGCCCGTTAAGAAATATAGAGATTATTTGGTGACAAGGATTGAAAATTTATGTAACTCAATTGATGATATAGATGATAAGGACAATGAATATAGTAAATTTCATGAAGCCCTTAGTTGTACCCCAAGATACAAATATAAGCAATGCGATTATCACTTATCAAAAATATTTTGTTATCTTACGGAAGAAGAAAGTACGACAGATTTGATTATAAAAGAATCAAATCTTCATTTTGGGTTAAAATGTGCTGAATGGTTTTCTCAAGAATTTGCTAAAAAATATGTAAAAATAGATGTTGATACCATGGGACTTTCTGAAATAAAGTTATTAGTACAAACAGCTTGTTATTTAGAAAAATGTAATCAAGAAAATGGGGTAGTATATCTCACTTGTAGAGATAATTAAGTAGTTATTCTGTTAAAAAGTGATTTTCTTTTTGAGTGTGTTTTGCTTAACACGGGGTTTATTATAAATAAAATTTGACATTGGGAGAAGAATATGTTTAATCGTTATATTGAATTGGATGGAGAAGAACTAGAATTTGTTTTTGGCAATAGCGTGATGCAAAATATTAATTATGCACTTATATCCTTAGAATATATATTAAATGCTAATAATTATGACGAGGACTTGTATATTAATAGACATACCTATTATTTTTTTCATATTCAAAGTTTGTTAACTGCTTGTGGTTGTATTTCTAATGTGTTTTATACATATGTGGGATTTGATAAAAAGGCAACTCAAAGATGTGCTAATCTTAGAGAGGCTTTTAATATAAATAGAAGTGAGTTCCCTTTGATTTTTCAAAAGGAAGCTTGAAATACTAATGAACATTTCGATGAGAGATATGATGAGTTTGGTTATAATTTAGGTGATTATAATATTCTAAATGGTTCAATTGATGAGAAAGTGCGTAAAACAATCGAAAAATCACCCCATTTAAGGACTTATGACGAGGAAACTAAAATATATTCTACATATAATAGGCGGGCAAAAAAGATAGAGTATGATTTTAATAACTTGAGAGAGGAACTTATGAGAATGAAAGATAGAATTCTTAATAATCCATATTATATTTCTGCTTGGGATAAAAAATAAATTATTAGCGCCCATTAAATAGTTCTTTGCAAACTTTATAAGTAATTTCAATGGCATGGTCAATTTCAAGAGAATGAAGTTGGCTTTTTTCATTATCTAAATCTATATATTCACGCCATTCTTCTTTTGAAAAACCTTTTGTGAATGCATCTTCAAGTTCACAAACTTTGTTTAATTGAAGTTGTGTATCAGCACCTCGTTTTTCTGATTCAAGAATGATCATAACTATTTCTATAATGTGTTTCATAATACCTCCATAAATTTGGTTGTGTGTTGTATAGCGTAAATAAAATTCTTTTGCAAGTCTTTTTTCGAAGTTTTTAAAAATATTTTATCGGCAATAATTATTGTATGATTTGTTTGACTTTTTGCCGATATCGGTATATAATAAAATTATTAAATTTAGGAGAGATTTAAGTGAAATTTTTATCAGTTTCTGAAATTGCTAAAAAATGGGGGATGAGCGATAGGTCTGTTAGAAACTATTGTGCACAAGGCAGAATTAAAGGTGTTTTTTTAACAGGAAAAACATGGAATATCCCTGCCGATGCAGTTAAGCCAGAAAGAGAGAATAAGACAAAGTTTAGTGATAATGAACTTTTGAATGTTTTGAAAGAACAAAAAGATATGAAGTTAAAAGGTGGCATCTACCACAAAACTCAAATTGAATTGACTTACAATTCAAATCATATCGAGGGTAGTAAGCTTACAGAAGACCAAACGAGATTTATATTTGAAACTAATACAATTGGCGTTGACAATGCAACAATTAATATTGATGATGTTATAGAAACTTCAAACCATTTCAAATGCATTGACTATATCATCGATAATTCGAAGAAAATTTTAACCGAATCAATGATAAATGAGTTGCACTTCATTTTAAAAACCGGAACGTCAGATAGCCGTAAACATTGGTTTAATGTGGGTGCATATAAAAAACTTCCAAATGAAGTCGGTGGTGAAGAGACATGCAAACCAGAAAGTGTTGCAAATGAGATGAAAAAACTTCTAGAAACTTACAACTTAAAACAACAAAAGACCTTAGAAGATATAGTTGAGTTTCATCAGAACTTTGAAAAAATTCATCCATTCCAAGATGGCAACGGCAGAGTTGGTCGTTTAATTATGTTTAAAGAATGCCTAGCTAACAACATAGTTCCATTCGTAATAGATGATGACTTAAAATTCTATTATTACCGTGGACTCAAAGAATGGGATAGTGAACGAGGCTATCTACTCGACACCTGTTTGTCAGCACAGGACAAATATAGACAATTGTTAGATTACTTTAGAATAAATAGATAGTGTTTTCGTAGACAATATACACCTTTAACCATTATATGTTATAATGTACTTGATATAGTGAGTTGTTGGAGATATAGGTAATTTATTGGTTAAAGATATTAAAGGAGATGGAGCGATAAATGAGTGCAAATATATCAAAAGAGAGAAGAGAGCAACTTCTAAGTGAGATAAAAGAGCTTAGAAATGTTTTATTGAAAGAAGATAGTGAGGGAAAATTTAGTACTTATCTTGATAACCTAGAAAAAGAAATATCAGAAAAAAAATACGGACTTGTGTTTGAAGAACATAAAGAAACTATTGACGATACATTAGAACAAAGTATTCCAGTTTTAACGGAAAGAAAAGATTTGTTTGTTGATAATGGTGGGCAAATGAATTTCTTGATTGAAGGTGACAATCTTGCATCTTTGCAACTTCTGGAAAGGACACATAAAGGATTAATTGATGTGATTTATATAGATCCACCTTATAATACCGGCAACAATGATTTTGTATATGATGATAAATTTGTTGATGAAACAGATACTTTTAGGCATAGCAAATGGATCTCTTTTGTTGAGAAAAGACTTAAAATCGCACATCGCTTATTAAATGAAAAGGGGATTATATTTATCTCTATTGATGATAATGAATATGCAAGTTTAAAATTTCTAATGGATATGATATTTGATGGGGCAAACTATATTGCTACTTATATTAAACAGTCAAAAGTAGGTGGTGGTAGTGATTCTAAGTTTATTGTTAAGGAACATGAATATTGCTTAGTATATGCAAAAAATATTGCAAGAACAGAAGAAATGTTTATTGAACACGATGAAGATTATTTAAAAAGATATAAGGAAAAGGATTCTAAAGGGAGATTTTTTTGGGATACATTTGCAAGGCCCGGATTAAAAAATCCAATATTCTATGACATTGTTGCTCCTGATGGTACTATTATGAATTATGGTTGGATACATAGTGAGGAAAGGTATAAACAGGAGGTGCTAAATGGAGATGTGAGAATAGTTCCTAAAGCTGATGGAACTTGCTCTGTCCAATTTAAACAATACTTAAATACGAATGGAAAAAAACCAAGAAGTATGACGATGGACTTTGGGGGAAGTATTGAAGGAAAAAACGACTTGGCAGAGTTGTTTGATAATAAAAAAATTTTTTCTTATCCCAAGTCTGTGAAATTTGTGACAACTCTTCTAAAAACAATAACAGATAAAAATATACGAGTTTTAGATTTTTTTGCGGGATCAGGAACAACAGGCCATGCTATTATGAAACTGAATGCTGAAGATGGTGGAAATAGAAGGTTTATTCTTTGTACAAATAATGAAAATAACATTTGTAAAGAAGTAACCTACGAAAGAATTAAAAGAGTAATTGAAAAGGAAGATTATAAGGAAAGTTTAAAATATATGAAAGTTGATTTTGTTAATATATTAGGCAAACTTTACTATGAATATGCTGATGAATTATTAAAACATATTAGGGAACTTGTTGAACTAGAGAATGGGGTTAATTTCAAAAACGATAATAAAATTGCAATTATATTGACGGAAGCAGAACTCTCTTCGTTTTTGAAAACAAATGAAGCTAGTTTATGTAAAAAGATATATCTAAGCCACGATGTTTTGCCAACAATTGAGCAACAAGAAGAGTTTGAAAAAAGAAATATAGAATTAGTTTTTATACCGAATTATTATTATGAGGAGTTAGATAAATAGTATGCAGAATATTAAATTAAAAGAGTTTCAAGTTGATACAATTGAAAGGCTTGTTGCTACTGTCGAGAAAGGAGATAAAGAAATAATTTTAAAGAGTCCTACTGGCAGTGGAAAAACGGTTATGCTTTGCAATTTTGTTAACGAATATAATAAAAGGAACTCAGGTTGTTGTTTTGTGTGGCTTACACCTGGGAAGGGGAATTTAGAAGAGCAGAGCAAAAATAAAATGAATTCGTATTTCCCATTAGCAGAAACCAAGTTGTTAAATGATATATTAAGTGCAGGTTTTACTGAGAATTCTATTTCTTTTATAAATTGGGAATTAGTAACAAAGAAAGGAAATAATGCGCTAGTAGATAGCGAAAGAGATAATCTGAAAGACAAGATTAGAAAAGCTAAGTTTGATAATCTTAGTTTTATCTTGATTGTTGATGAGGAGCATCTTAATAAAACATATAAAGCAAATGAAATAATTCAATTGTTTAAGCCAGAATGCGTCGTAAGAGCGTCTGCCACTCCAGTTAAAAATTCGTCAGCAACAATGATTGAGATAAAAGATGAAACTGTAATTGCAGAGGGTCTAATAAAGAAGATGCTATATATAAATGAAGGTGTTGAAGATGGGAAAATGATTGAAGATCAAACATCATATTTATTGGATTTAGCAATAAAAAAACAACTCATAATAAAGAAAAAATTTCAAGAAATTGGTGTTTCAATTAATCCGCTAATTGTTATTCAAATGCCAAATAATTCAGATGCTAAATTACAAGAGGTAGAAGAATATTTAGATACAAAAAATATTTCATATGAAAATAAAAAATTAGCAATATGGTTAGCTGATAAGAAAGAAAATCTTGAAGATATCGAGGATTTCAACGCAGAACCTGTTGCGATAATAATAAAACAAGCAGTAGCAACGGGTTGGGATTGTACAAGAGCACATATTTTGGTTAAACTTCGTGATAATATGGATGAAACTTTTGAAACACAAACTATTGGACGAATTAGAAGAATGCCAGAAGCAAAACATTATGGTTGTGATTTATTGGATGTGTGTTATCTTTATACATTTGACGAAAAGTTTACTCAAGGAGTTAAGCAACATTTTGGGAATGGTGCAAGTGAAGTAAAGAAGTTGTTCTTGAAAAAAGAATTCTCAGATTTTTCACTAGTAAAATATTATAATCCTACCATTAAAAATCCCGTTGATCCAAATAAGGTTAGAGAATTATTGGCTGAATCAATTATAAAACATTACAATTTAAAGGTTAAAAACTATGAAAAAAACGAGTCGATATTAGAAACATATGGATACGATTTTAATAAAAGTATTAGTGTTCATACTGTTAGTGGGAAAGTCGTAGAGGCTGAAAATTTTGATAGAGATAAATTAAACAGTGCTGATATTTACATTCCTTTAAATACACATACTCATGGTAGAGATTTTCATAAAGCAGTAAGTCAAATTGGATCAAGCGCTGGTATAATTTATGAATACACTAATACAATACTAAGAAATTTATTTACAGAACAGACATCATATAAATCGAATCTACTCAATCTTAGTTATAGAGACCTTTATGCATTTGTTATTAATAATAAAGAGTTGTTGATGAAGGAATTTAATAGTGCTGTAGCTGATGCATCATTACAAATGACATTACAAGCAAAAGTAAACAAGTCAACGTTTATTTTTCCGCGGGAATGCATTATAGGTTATAACCCAAGTGCAAAAGTAGTTAAAGCATACGATAAAAATGTTTATGCAGGTTACATTAGTTCTGTTGTGGGTAGAAGTAGACCTGAAATAATATTCGAGGATTATTGTCAGCATAAATTAAAATGGTTCTTTAAGAACGGTGAATCATCTCAAGAATATTTTTCAATTATTTACCAAGATAATACAGGCAAACAAAGACATTTCTATCCAGATTATATTGTTATGGATAATAGTAACAAAGTATGGATTTTAGAAACAAAAGGTGGAGAGTCTATAGGTGGTGTAAATCAGAATGTTGATAAATTTGCGAATCAAAAGTTTGATGCCTTAATTCAATATGGCAATGAAAACAATGTAAAAGTCGGCTTTGTACGTTTTGATGAAGGATCAAACACATTGTTGCTTAATACAACTATTTATAATGAACAACTGAAAGACGAGAATTGGCAGATTCTTGAGGAAATAATTAAGTAGGAGAAATCATGAACTATATAGATTTATTTGCTGGTGCAGGTGGATTATCATTAGGTTTTTGTAATGCTGGATTTACGGGAGTTTTTGCAATTGAAAAGAACAAAGATGCTTTTTCTACATTAAAATATAATTTGATTGATAAAAATCATTTTGAATGGCCAGCATGGTTACCACAAAAAGAGCACGATATTACTGAAATACTAAATGATTATAGTGCTAATTTAAAAGATTTAAAAAACAATGTGGATTTAGTCGTGGGGGGACCTCCATGTCAAGGCTTTTCTATGGCTGGAAGGCGAGATCATAGTGATTTTAGGAATGATATGGTTAATAAGTATATAGAATTTGTGAAATGTGTGATGCCAAAGTATATTTTGATGGAAAACGTGCATGGAATTTCTGTTGACTTTAAACTTGATGATGGTGGAAATATAAAATATTCTGATTTAGTTATACAGGGATTAAGGAATCTAGGTTACAATATTAGAACAAAAGAAATTTTAATGAGTGATTTTGGAGTGCCCCAAAGAAGAATTAGATTTATCTTGATAGGGAGTCTAAGAGATGATATAGATGATTTTTTTGATAACCTAATACAGAATAAGTCTGAATTTTTAAGGTCAAAAAAATTAAAACAGAAAAATAGCATTTATGATGCAATCTCTGATTTGTTGGAAAGTAATGGGACATACAGATGTCCCGATTGTAAGCAAGAATTTAGAAGTGGGATATATGGAAACAAGAATACAGCCTATCAAAGATTTATGCGTAAAAACTTAAAGGCTAATGTTAGACCGGACAGTCATAGATTTGCGAAACATAATCAAGATATTGTCAATATGCAACAGTATATGATTGACAACCTAGAAAAAGGTAAAAGATACAAACCTTCTGATAATCTGATTCCAAATTTGAAAAGGAGAGGTGTTGTTTTGCTAGATCCTCAAGGTGTTTCGCCAACTATCACAACACATCCAGATGATTTTGTGCATTATATTGAGCCTAGAATTTTAACCGTGCGGGAGTTAGCTAGGCTTCAGAGTTTTCCGGACTGGTATGAATTTAAAGGGAAATATACAACTGGAGGAAAGCTGAGGAAAAAAGACGTCCCAAGATTTACACAAGTAGGCAATGCTGTACCGCCACTGTTTGCCGAACAAATAGCTCTGTGTTTTAGGAGGTTGTTAGAATCATGAGTGAAAATTTAAATTTTAAAATTAGTTCTGCGCTAAAAAATATTATTGGAAAAGAGTTGATAAACGATAAATTTATTGCTGTTTTTGAATTGGTTAAAAATTCATATGATGCGGGTGCTACGAGGGTAGATATATCTTTTAACAATATTTTTGACATTAATAGAACATCAATTACAATCGAAGATAATGGTTGTGGAATGAACTACGAAGAT
Source organism: uncultured Bacillota bacterium (assembly GCA_948465545.1). GTDB lineage: Bacteria > Bacillota > Clostridia > Christensenellales > UBA1242 > Caccovivens. The sequence continues at coordinate 25,453 of CAOJXO010000001.1, read as the reverse complement.
ATTAAAAATAAATGGCTCTTTGTAGCATACTCTGAAAAAAAAATCAGAAATCAAACATCTGACTACCGCGAAAGAATTAAGAGAGTTGCTGCTGGAGCAAAAGGTGTAGGGAGATTTTCTTGTGATAGACTTGGTGCTTCATTAGATTTATATACTAATACAGTATATTGCAATAAAACTAATGTATTAAAAATAAATTGGGATAACTTTGAGCAAGATGATAAAAACGAATTTATAAATGTAGATGTTAAGTATGATACTGTTGAACCAATAATGAAATGTGGGACTAAGATAATATTATCAAATTTAAGAGAAATTTGGACAAAAGATAATATTATACAATTAAAAAATGCACTTAAGCGACTAATAAATCCAGATAACGAAACACATGATTCTTTTGATATTTATCTCCATGTAAAAGAATTGACTGACAATGAAATTAATGGCCGTATCTTTAATGATATATTTGAAAAATTAAATATAAAAACTACGAGTGTTGAGTTGGACATTTCTGAAGATGGTAAACAAATTAAAACTGCACTATATGATAGAGGAAGGTATATTTATTCCGTAAAAGAAAAAAATGAATTTGATAATTTGTTTTCTATTAAAATAAAATTATTTTACCTAAATAGAAGTGCAAAATCAGAGTTCACAAAGTCTATGGGGATTGAGTCAGTTAATTATGGTTCGGTATTTATATATAAAAATAATTTTAGAATTTTTCCTTACGGTGAGCCGGGGAAAGATTTCTTTGATATGGACAGAAGAAAAACTCAGGGATATAATAGATATTTGGGTACTCGTGAAGTTATAGGACGAATATCAATAACTTGCGATGATAAACATTTTATTGAGACATCGAGTAGAAACAGTGGATTTCTCGAATCAAAAGGATATAATCAATTGATTGATTGCTTTTACAATAAAGTCTTAAAATTTTTAGAAAAATATGTTGTTGATGTAATAGAATGGGGTGATTTATCGAAAGAGGATATTTTAGCTGGGAAAACAAAGGCACTGAATCCAGAAGATGTTAAACTTGAGATTATTAATCAGTTAGCTTCTATTTCAAAAAGAAAAGATATAATTGATATTGATTATAATACAGACCTGCTTAATGTTATTCAAGAAGCAAGTGCTGATAATGTAGAAAGTAAATTAAATAGGTTAAAGGATATAGCTCAAAAATCTAAAGATAAAAATTTTCAAGTGCTTGCAAATAATGTTATTGGGACAACCAAGGCTCTGTACAAAGAAAATCAGGAAAACAGTAAGACAATACAAAAAATAAGCGATAAAAACGAGAAACTTCAAAATCAATATGAATCTGAACGGAATAAATCGTTTTTTATGGAGGATGCACTTTCGATTGAGCAAAAGAATTTTATTGAAAAGATGCATACCGTTAATATCAACATTGATACAATTAAAAAGAATATTTGTTTATTATATGATGATGTAAAAAATGGGAGTGCTTCAAAAGAGGATATAGAAAATACTCTTAAGGATATAAGCTTTTTGGTTGAAAGAATTCGTTCTCTTACACAATATGGTGGGGTTGCCAACTTTAATTTAAATGATGAGTTTATAACACAAAAGTTGGGGGAGTTTATCGATGAGTATTGTGAAAAGATATTTAGAAATAGAAATATTGATATAGCTATAACTAATCATTCGAACATTTCTTTAAGATTTTGTCCGCAAAATATTAGTACTTTGCTAGAAAATTTAATAAGTAATTCAATAAAAGCAAAAGCAAAAAAATGCTGGTTTGAAATACAAGATAAAGCTTCGTTTGTCGTGATGGATTATTTTGATGATGGTGTTGGATTAAAAAAGAATGTTGATCCAGAGACTATTTTTGATTTCGGAATTAGTTATGATAATGGGTCTGGAATTGGTATGTATCACGTAAAGAGAATATTAGAAGAGATGAAGGGTGATTTGGTTGTAGATGAACAATATATAAATGGATTTAAAATTCAAATGAGGATACCGGTATGCGAGAAATAAAAGTCCTATGGTTTGAAGATACTAAACAATGGGTGAATATTACGATAAAATCATTAAATAGAAAACTTGCCAAAAATTATTGCAAAATCAAGGAAAGAAAAGTAGACAATATAGATAACTTTATGTTTGAATTAAAAAACGACTCTAATAAAAATAAATTTAGCAATTATGATATTATTGTTGTTGATTATAATGTTTCTAGTACAACGAAAGGTAGCGATATTATTAATGTATTATCTGAATACAATATTTATGGAGATATTTTATTTTATTCTGAGAAAGACATTAAATCGATATTTAACGTGTTAAAAAATAATGTCGGCAGAAACGGGTATGAAAATATTTACGCATGTGAAAGACCGCTTTTCGAAGAAAAATTTTGTGAGATTGTTGAAAAAATTCTACATAGATCTAATGACTTAGCTTTTGCTAGAGGTATGATATTGGATCAAAGTGCAAATCTTGAATTTTTAATACAGGAATTAGGAATTAATTATTTTGGCATACTGAAGGAAGAAGATCAAAATACGTTATGGACACTAATTAAAGAAAAGTTAGATAAAACTCAGGATGATATAAGTAAAAATCTAAAAAGTATGGAAAAGGCATATAATCAAAAAGATATAAAGAAAATCCTAGGAAGTATTTTCTATATTTTAAACTCTCGGCAAAAGAAAGATATACTTTTAGCAATATTGGCCAAAGCAGGGATAGGGATTGCTCAAGAGGAGGAGTTTAGTAACGCTTTTGGGAATCTAGTCGCAAAAAGAAATATGTTAGCCCATAGAAAAATAAAAGTATCAGATTGTGGAAATTTTTTAAAAATCTATAATTGTTTAGAAGATTTAAAACAAGATAAATGTGATTGTTCAAATCATAACGATAAATCAAAAATATCAAAAGAAGAGTATGATGATATTATAGAGAGTAATAACAATATAGAAAAAGTATTAGATGCCTTTTTAAATGATTTGTTAAAGGGTTCAAAAGTGGAGTAAATATAAAAATGTACTTAAAGTCGTGTTTTTTAATACGACTTTTTAGTTTGTATAAAAATTGATTTTGACTAGATAGAATATTTGTAATATTATTATAGTTAAAGTATAAAGGAGGTGATTTGCGAATTGTGATTTTTAATGGTAGGCGGAGAGCTTACGACAGCTGGTGGTGAATTGCGACGGCTGAGTTGGTGGGTGGAAGTGAGATGTAAGCGGAAGCTCATAGATGAAAATTGTTTTGTGTGTTTTGGATTTTCCATTATAAAATGTTGGCAATTTAGCTAATGTTTTAAGTTTTGAATATGGAGATGAAGAAATGTTGAAGATGAAAGAATTTTTAGAGATTAAAAAATTAAAAGAAGATGGATTCACGAAGAGTGAAGTTGTGAAGATGACAGGATTGAAGCAATTTTCGGTTAGAAAGTATTGGGATTATTCGGTTGATGATTTTGCTGACGGTGACAAGTTGATGCGAAATGAAGAGGTTGAAAGATATCGAAACTTTTTGATGCAGGAATTGAAAGAAAATCCTGGAATAAGAAACACCACATTATTTGACAAGATTAAAGAGATGGATGTGGAGTTTTCAGCGAGCGAAAGTGCTTTTTATAGATACATGCGAAAATTGAGAGATGTGCTTGGAATAAGTGGAAAGGTTGGCAGAGCTTATCAGTTGATTGGAGATACAAATCCTGGAGAACTTGCACAAGTGGACATGGGCGAAATATGGATTCGAGATGTTTATGATGTGAAAGTTAAAATCTACTTTTGGTGCATTGTGTTGATGTATTCAAGATATAAATTTGTTTGTTGCAAGCGAGAGGCATTTACTAGTAAGGATTTTGTGGATGCACATGAGCGAGCATTTGCGTATTTTGGTGGCAGACCAAAGACAATTATGTATGACCAAGACAGAGTTATGGTTGTGAGTGAAAATTGTGGAAATGTAATTTTTACCAAAGAGTTTGAAACTTACAAGGATTTTATTGACTTGGATGTTTATCTTTGTAAAAAGCAAGATCCAGACACCAAAGGCAGGGTTGAGAATGTTGTTAAGTTTGTAAAAACAAGTTTCCTTGATCATAAGGTGTTTTGTGGAATCGATAACTTAAACAGTGATTTGCTGGATTGGTTGGATAGAACAGGCAATGGTAAAATTAATATGACGACTAGACAAACGCCAAGGGATATGTTTAAGGAAGAGAAAGAGTGCTTGCTTAAACATACGCCATATCCGTTAAGAAAGAGAAATGAATATATTGCAACAGCGACTGATTTGAACTACTTTATTTTTAGAAGTAATTATTACACTTTGCCAGCATTTAGATTTAAGCAAGGCGACAAAGTTCTGGTTGAGATTGTAGGTGATTACATAAATGTTTTCAATGCTGAAACCAAAGAATTTGTCGCAAGGCACAAACTGCTTATCGGCAAAGGTTTAACTTCTAAGCTTGCAAACAAAGATGAGGATAATAAACATTCAAGGCTTATTAGACGAACGGTTGAAAGTTTAGGAGATAACAAACTTGCAATTGAATTTCTAAATGAGATTATTAGAGAGAAACCAAGATATGTGAAAGAGCAATGCGGGCTAATTAAAAAAATTGCAAAAGAGTATGTATTGCAAGAAATTGCTAATGGTATCAATTGGTGCAATAAGAACAAGAAGTTTGATACAACTGAACTTTTAACTTATCTAATGGCACATAGTGAAAAAGAAACTGATATTATGCCTATTAGAACAAAGAAAACTTATGTGGAACGAGCGGAAGGTCTAAACAAATATATGGGGCTTATAGGTGACGGCGATGAAGAAGTTTAGTGTAACCGATATACAAGAAGTTGCCAAGAAACTTGGCTTGCACCATATGAGTAAATCATATTTTAATTTGCAAGATGAAAGTGATGAAAAGTTGCAGTTTTTGTATGAATGCTTATATAAAGAGCTAATTTTGCGAGAGCAAAAATCAAGAGCAACCAAAATAGGTAAGGCTCATTTGCCAAATTTTAAAACATTGGCAGAGTATGATTTGAACTTTCAACCGCAGTTATTTAAGTGGCAGATTGAAGAGTTAAAGAAACTGAATTGGATGAGTAATAAATATAATATCATATTTATGGGTGGTTCAGGAACTGGCAAAACACATTTGGCAGTTGCACTTGGGCATTTGGCACTTTCGCAGAATTATAAAGTTTTCTTTTCTACACTTGAAAATCTTATTTATTTGCTGAAAACTAAAGAAGTGTTCAAGTCTAGCAGTGCAAGAGTAAAATATTTGTATGAGTGTCATTTGGTCATTATTGATGAAGTTGGTTATCAGAAACTAGATAAACAAGATGTGTTACTTATGTATGAACTTGTAAATAAACTTTACAATAGGACATCAATAGTCATTACAACGAACCTTGACTTTGCAAAGTGGGGAGAGTTATTTCAAGATGAAAGCATGGTGAGTGCGATGCTGGACAGGCTAACACATAATTGTCAAATAATAAATCTTAAAGGAGAGAGTTATAGGCTTCTCAATCACAACAACATCTTCAAAAAGAAAAATTAAAAATTGATTATTATTTTGATGATTGTTTAATCACAAAATAAAACACACATTTATGTGTGCGGACTGCTAAAAAGTTTTGATTTTGCGAAAAACACAGTTTTTTTGCTTATCAAAAGTTTGATTTGCCGACAAACAATACTAGCCAACCAGGGGGAGTCAAATCTCTGGTCAAAAAGGGGTTGATAACGGGCAGGCAGTCGCACAGAAAAAGTCGCAAAATCAAAAATTTTTGATTATCGCAAAATCAAAGTTTGATTTTTATTTTGATTATTTTTGATTTTTTAATCAAAAAATTGCCGTCGCGAAATCAAAACTGAAAAATCAAAAATTCGACTTTGTTGTTAGTTGACACAAAACCCGTTTTGACGGGCTTTTATTTTTGCCAAAAATGCCTAATTGTTCGTAAATATAAAGCAGATAGCGATTTTAACAATTATGATTTTTGATGTTGCGGATTCAGTGAAAATCGAATTTTAAAATAGCACTTTTTACTCCCAAATTGCCTTTGTGAAGAATTCGTTGCAAAAAATTGCAAACAAAAGAATTTTATGCTATATTAGAAATAGGAGTTTGTATGATAATTGGCTTAGATATAGACAATGTTATTTCGGCTTTTGATGAAAAAATTTTGCAAAATGTTTTGATTGAAGATAAGAAAAAAAGAAATGCTGGAATTATAAATCCAAAAGGAAGACATATAACACGAGGAATGTTTGATTGGAGTGAAGAAGAAATGTATGGTTTCTTTGCTGACAATATGGAAAGGATTGCAAAAGAGTTGCGAACAAGAAGAAGTTGTAAAAAATATATGGACAAATTGATTGAAGATGGGCACAGGCTTATTTTGATTTCACATAGGGCATTCCCTGACTATAAAGAGCCAGAAAAAACGACTTTGGACTGGCTTGCTAAACGAAAAATCAACTATCATAAATTTGTTTTGTCAAAATCGCCAGACAAGACTCAGGAATGTATTGAAAATAAAATTGACATTATGGTGGATGACAGAGCTTCTCAATGTAAGAAGATGAGAGCGAACGGGATTGAATGTATTATGATGTTGACAAAATACAATAAAAAAGAAACAGATGGTATGCCGTTTGCAAAAGGCTGGGCAGATTTATATAAGGAGATTTCACAATGGGGAAAATAAATGTTATTCTTGACACAGATATAAGCAATGAAGTAGATGACCAGTTTGCACTTACATATCTTATAAGATCTCTAAAAAATATAAATCTAGAAGCAATCACAATTGCACCTTGTGCAAAAAGTAGATATTCAAGTATTAAGACCATTGAAGAGGGTGTAAATCTTTCTTTAGAAGTTGCTAGCAAAATTTTAGATATGGTTGACGCTGTCAAATACAAGAAAGTATTGCATAAAGGAGCGCTAAAATACTTCTATGAAAGTAAAGAAAGCAATCCTGCTGTAGAAAAAATAATTGAAATTGCAAGAAAAAATGAAAGAACAACAATTATTGGTATTGGGGCAATTACAAACATTGCACTTGCACTTTTTCTTGCACCAGATATTGTTAATAAAGTCGAAGTAGTCTGGTTAGGTGGTCATAGTTTTTTAAGTGAGAATAACAGAGAATTTAATTTCAGGCAAGATGTGGAAGCAGACAAATTTGTTTTTAACTCCAAAGTTAAACTGACTGTAATTCCATGCCGAAATGTTGCAAGTGCATTGTCAACAACTATTTATGAATTAGAGCATTTTATAGGTAATTGTGGTGAAATAGGAAAGTATCTTTGCCAAATCTTCAAAAATTTTAATGTTATTTACAGGGACAACAAAAACGACGAAATAGGTGAAAGTAAGGTGCTTTGGGACATGAGTGCGGTTGCTTATGTGCTAAACAAAGATTGGTTTGTTTGTAAAGAAATAAGTTGTCCAAAAATTCTTAAAGATTTATCTTACAAGCAAACAAAAGGAAAACGCAAAGTCAATTTTGTTATGGATATGAACAGACACAAAATTTATCAAGATTTCTTTTTGAAAATGGGATATAAAAAGGAGCAAAAATGAAACTTACAAGCGAAAAAGCGTTAGAACTGTTGGATCAAGCGCGAGGGCTTGCACCAGATGACTTTTGGATTGGGCATTCAATCTGTGTTGGGAACACGGCAGGGATAATTGCAAAAGCCTTAGGAATGGATGAGGGTGTGGCAAAAACACTTGGATTTATTCATGACATCGGCAAAAGAAATGGCTGGGGGAGAAACAACAAATATTCGCACCCAATTGCAGGCTATGAATATATTTTGAATTTAGGCTATGATGAAGAATATGCAAATATCTGCCTAACACATTCATATCTCAATAATGACATCAATTGCGTTGCTGGTGGATTGCCAAATACTGATAGATATAGATATGAATTTGTGAAAAATTTTGTTGAGAGCCATAAATATACTGAATATGAAAAGTTGATAAATCTGTGCGATTTGATGTGCACAAACAAAGTTTTGACTATGGAAAAAAGATTGATATATCTTGAAATTAAATATGGAGTATTCTCAAATACTGTTTATCATTTGACAGAAGCACAAAAATTGAAAAAATATTTTGACGATAAGCTTGGTTATAATTTGTATACTTTGTTCCCAGAATTGATTAATAATTAGTTGAAATTTACAGCAGAAGAGGCTGAGTATTATTGCGATTTCAAAACTGAAATAATTGAATTATAATAAAATGCAATCACGAGTCTTTGCTCGTGATTTTTTAAGCCTAAAATTTTTGGTTTGATTTACACATCATTATGATATTTTGATTTTTTATGATAAAATACACCCGCGTATATTTATGATGAAGCCTTATAGTTTTTAAGACGACAAAATTTGCATTTAAAATGATAGGGCTGAAATGGGGAAAGTATACAAGTTCCTTTATTATGATTTGCTTTTTAATAAAATTATGTTATAATATACAGGATTCTATTTATATGATGATTAAACATATTATTCTATTAGAGTGAGGGGTTTATGTCTAAAACAAAATCAGTACGACAAGGCAAAATAACTACAGATAATAAAAAGAAAAAACTTTATATTGGGTTAACTTCAGTAGGGTTAGCCATTGTTGCTATACTTTCCATTGTGCTTCCTATTGTTTTAAGGGCGAAGGAATTTCCTTTTTCTATTCCAGCATTATCAGTTCCTGTCGAGGATGAGTATGCTTTAAACAAGTATACATACAATCAGCTGGATGATGTTAAAATTACGGTCAGGGCGGATACAATGAATGTTACAAAGCGTAACCTTCCGCGTATAACGCCACAGATGCTTAGCGATGATTTTTCTCTTGTGTATGATAAAGATGAAAATAGACTTTTTCCATATTATGGAGATTTCAACCCAACATCTTCAAATCAAAAGGTTGCAAAGATTTCATTTAATCCGAACAATTATCCAGAGCCTTACTACAAAAAGGGTAGTCAAGCCACAGGGGTGTATACTCAGGCGGCTGCTGCGGCTGGGGTAAGTGAAGCGGATTATTATAGTTACTATAAATATATGTTTATGACGCAGGGGCAGCATCTTGCAAAAGAGGCTTCTTGGCGTTCAGCTCTCACCGCAAGCGAAAGTGATGAGATAAATGCAGAGTTTGCAGCATGGCTTAGAAAACACCCCGCTGCAGATGGTCAATATGGTGCTGTTGTAGGTGAGAACAATGCTGTGGAAAAGGAGATAACTCTTGACCCTATCTATCGTTCACTTCACACCACAGGGCTATATCTTCCTGCTGGTGAACCAGTTACAATAAAGATCGAAGGATTAAAGCCAGGTGAAAGAATTTCAGTGAATCTTGGTTCTAATAGTTCTATGGCTTGGCGTGGCAGTGTTCCAAATTCAAGTGCAACCATTAAAGAAATTACAGGTGGCAGGGATTACAATCAGGTGGGATATCAAAATACTGCTTCTGACTATTTCTTTAAACAAGCAGACATTGTAACGGCGGGCGGCAAGTTTTTTGAAAACAACACAGGGGATAGTACACCTTTCCTGCAATCTCAATGGAAAAGGCAAAACGCCCGTGCCGCTTGGCTTGATTGCACTTTCACATTTACAGAAAACAAGACTTACACAATCGGGTTTGCTTTTGGTGGACTTATCCAAATAAATATGGGTAATTGCTATTCACAGGTTAAAGCAACAATCACAGGTGCAGTGGAAACCCCTCACTATATCTTAGGGGTAACTACTCCTGATTACTTTGAGGAGTATTTGAAAAACTCACCGGGTGTTATGGCAGCCCTTGACACCGAAAATGGTATTTTAACAGGACCTACTGGTGAGTTTGGCAACCCATATCTTGCAAATATGCGTACAGTGAAAAAGGACGAGATTGATAAACTTGCAATGCTGTGGCACTCCTTTCTTTCAGTAAATGAATCGTTTACAGGCGGAACGTACAACAGATTTAATAAGGTTCACTTTGACTGGCATGTTCCTGCTGGGGCGGCGGTATCACTTGGAAACTACACTTTTGCTCAGCCTACGAGTTGGTTTAGTGCTGCAATGAACTATAGAGGGTTATTAGCATCTGGTACATGGGGTACTCTTCATGAAATAGGGCATAATCATGCCAGTGCTTACGGCTCTATATGGGGCTTTCGTACAGGGCAGGAAGGTGAGGTAAGAAACAATGCCTTAACCGTGCTTTCATATATAATGTTTGCTGATGTAGGTACAACAATACGTATGGGTGGCAGTGCAGAACATGGTATGTATGCAAACCCTTACAGAGTTGTAAATGATATGTTGGCAAACAAAGGTAAGATGCATGATTTTAACGAGGCTGGCTACTGGCATGCACTTGAAATGTATTCAAACATTATGCATTCTTTTGGTGCTGAAAAATATTATGAACTTCTTTATACCTATAAGTTAAATTCAGAATATTGTTCTAATCCACGTGCTGATTTTGCATATAGATGTGCGACTGTTTATCAGATGAATTTCCTTTCTTACTTTAATGATTTTTATGCTGCAAATATTACCGAAGAAATGTTTACAGAAGATCAACTTGATTTGATGAAATCTTTTCCAAACTATAATCCAGTAGCCAATTTCTATGCTGGCGGAATTGATGGGGTTAAAACGGCAGGTGATTATCTGGTTACTTTTGGTGACGATATTACCTTTGATCTTATGTCAACCACGGTAAGTGCACTTGATACAAGAGAAGAAAAGGGATTTGAAATAATATCGGTAGAAAATCCAGTACATGGGTCAATCAGAAACACTGATAAAAACAAATGGACTTATTCATTTAATAAGGGCTATACAGGTGCGACAGATCAATTCTCATTTAATGTTAAATTAAAAGATGGCGTAATTCACAAACTTACAATTTACCTAAGAATAGGCTATAACGGTTCAAGAATTTCACAGTACACTTCATTGCAAGATCCTGGTAAGGGTGGAAGAGAGATGTTTGATAGTTTTAGCGAGCAAATCTCACAACAACAACCACAGTATCTTCCAACTTCAACTGGTGCAAGTATGACGGCGTATACAACATCAAATCTTGAAGTGCGTACGGCAGACTTTTGGTGGAAAGCACCTGTTACTGGTGAAGTTGCATTAACAATCGCAGGAAGAGCAATTAGGCTGTATGTAGGCGAAGACTTTGAGCACTTAGAGGGCACAGATCTTATTTTCTCAGGCAATATAGGGCTTAGCACTAATTTTAAACATGTAATGCAGGTCGAAAAAGATGAATATTATGCAATTAGACTTATGACAACAAGTCGTGGGAATATGGGTTCAAGAATAAACGGCTCTGTTTATGTTCTTCAGAAAGACGGACAGGTGCTGTCGGCAGAAACACTTGATAACGACAAGTTTAATGAGTTTGTGGCTGATGGTGCAAAGTATGTCATTATTCCTTCCTCACAAGTATTCCATCCAGAGTATCCACTTGGTATTGAGGCTGAAACATATATCTTTGAACCAAACTACATTGTTTCAAAGAAGTCGGGTGTTAAACTTTCTACATCTGGAACAGATAAAACTATGTGGGATGTTTTAAAAGCACCTGAGTATATTCATGAAGGTCGTTATGACACCGAAGTACAATATGTTGTTAGAGTAGACGAAAATGGAAATGAAGTTTTAGATGCAAATGGTGACCCAGTCAGAGATGCATATGAAATCAATATTGACAAATGGGGTTATTTGATTGATGGTGAAGAGGGCACATATCTCCATACTGCATATTCAGGAAGTTATGTCCCACTTTCTGAGAACAACCCACATGAATTTATTATAGATACCCAAAAGGTTCAAGATATAAATTTCTTTAAGGTTGTTACACGTAACCATTCAAATTCATATATAGAAGATTTTGAACTCTATCTTGCAGGTGAAATGGCGGAAGATGGTAGTTTTGAATGGGAAATGGTTGCAGAGGGTGACAGATCAAACTATGTAAAAAATTCAATAACTTTAAAATTTGAAACTCATCATGCTAGATATCTTCGCCTTGTTGTGAAGAAAACATCAGGTGGTCGCTTTTCGGTAGTATCCGAAATAGATGCAGGAATCGATTCACCAGTACAAAAACTGATTTCGCTTTCGAGTTCAAAACTCTTCACAGCAGACGGATGGCAAAGTTCTACTGAGATTGATACCGAACCAAATGGTTACCTTATTGCAAACAAAGCAAATGCTAAGGCGGTTATAAGATTTAAGGGAGAAAGTGTTGCTCTCTATGCAAGAACAGATAACGATTGCGGTAAGATAAATATAATCATTGATGGGGTGCAAGTTGAGGTTGTTGACCTCTATAGCAGTGCACGTGAGGCACGAAAGTTAGTATTCTATGCTGAAAATTTAGATGATAAGGAGCATACTATGGAAATAATTACAATGGGTAGTGAAAAGGTTGTGTTGAACGCAATAGGAATACCTTATTCAGCATCACTTCTGAATGCACCTAATATTTATCTTGAAAGGGCATTAACAATTTCTTTAGTTGTATTTGTTCTCCTTTTTGTTGCACTTGCGGTGCTCTTAATTTGTTTACTATTTCTCCCTAAATTTAGAAAATTGATGGGAAATAATAAAGCAATCAACTGGCTTGATAAAAAACTTGAAGAAAATAAAGCAAAACGACAAGAGAAGAAATTAAATAAAACTAGCAAAGATAAAAAGGTTGCTGAATCTAAAAACAAAGAATCAAAAGCGGGAAATAAAAAAGAAGGAGAAACGAATAAGAAACAGGTAGCATTAAACAAGACTAATAAAACACAGTCAAAACAGGAAACTTTGCCTCAACAAACAAAAAAGCCTGCCAAGGTTGAAAAAACACCTAGCAAGCCAGCAAAAACAAATGTTGCAGCAAAACCAACGAATGTAAACACTAAAACATCTAAAACGACAGATGTCAAAAAGCCTGTTTCAAATAGTAAAGTACAAAAATGTAAATCTACACCTTCTAAAACAATAAAAAAGAAATAGATGTATATTCACAACAATGTTGAATATTTAACTAAAACACTTAACGCATAGTCATTTTTGACTTAGTTAAGTGTTTTGTTTTTTAAGACAAACCTATTAACACTTGATTTTGATTATTAAATATAAATATGTTTAATGTTTTTTCTACTCTTATTCAAATTGTTTGGGTTATTCTGTCGAAAAATGTATAATAATTGTCAGAGGATGATTAGTATGAAACTCAAAAAGGTTTTAAGCGTTTGTTTTGTGTGCGCTTTTATTTTATGTATAGGTATAGTGGGTTTTGCTTGTGGGAGATATAGTGGAGGTTCGGATGCTCCATCTGATATTACACAAATAACAAAACCGCCAGAGAAACCGATTAATCCTGATAAGGATGATACAAAAAATGACCCTCCAGAACAAAGTATTCCTGAAGTTGTTGATATGGAACGTGCTATCGAGTATATGAAAAACTATATTATTGATAGTGGTTTGGCGAAAAGTGAAGGAGAGTTGGTTGTTATAAATAAACTTGATAAAGTTTTTATTAAGGTTTCCAGCGAGATTATAGATGAAAATACACTGTTGTCTGCGGAAGAGGAGTATTTTTCCAATCCGAAAGGCATTTTAGAAGGATATAATATAAACTTAATTTCTCAATTAAGTTTTGTATTTGTTGAGATTGTAAAGATATAAGAATGTTGCGTACGCAATGTTCTTTATTTTTTTGTATTTATGTTTGACATGTAGGAATAAATATGTTAATATAAACTTGTTGATGTATCAACAAGCGGGGGCGAATGTGGAAGATCGGTTTAAAAAGTTTACAGTGCTTGTTAATAGAATTGTAAGAAATATACACAAAATTAAGACAGAAGAAATGTCACGTTTAGGTTTAAAAAGTACACATGTTTCTTGTATCTATTATTTATATAGATCTGATAAACAATTAACAGCTAAAGAACTTTGTGATATTTGTGATGAGGATAAAGCAGCAGTATCGCGGGCTATAGAGTTCTTAGAAAGAGAAGGGTATACTTCTTGTTTTTCTAAAAGTGAAAAAAGATATAGAAGTCCGATTGTACTAACTGAAAAAGGTGAAAAGTTGGGCAGGTTTATATCTGACAAGGTAGATGAGTTGTTAGAGTTGTCAAGTGCGGGGCTTAGTGAGGTGAATAGAAAGGTCTTTTATGAAAGTCTTGATTTGATATCTGATAATTTACAAAAGATTTGTGATAGTCAAGGAGGTAAATAATGGCAATTAAAATTGTAATTGATTCGGCTTCGGATATTGATTTTGAAGAGGCGAAAAAATATGGAGTTTCTTTAATTCCTATGGAGGTTAGGTTTAAAGAAGAAGAGTATTTGGATGGGGTAAATCTTTCACATAAAGAATTTTTTGAAAAATTAATAGAAAGTGTGGAACTTCCAAAAACAAGTCAGATTAATCCATATAGATTTGAAGAAGAATTTGAAAAACTTGTAAACGAGGGTGATGAGGTGATTGCAATCACAATTTCTTCTAAACTTTCTGGCACTTATCGTAGTGCGGTTGAGGCTTCAAAAAAGTTTAATGGCAAGGTTCATGTTGTTGATAGTTTGAATGCTAGTATTGGAGAGAGGATTTTGTGCCTTTATGCTTTAGAGTTGAATAAGCAGGGTGAAAATATAAAAAATATCGTTGACAAATTAAATAGTGTTAAAAATAGGATTAATGTTATAGCACTACTTGACACATTAAAGTATTTGAAGAAAGGTGGTAGGATTTCTGCTATTACAGCATTTGCGGGAGAGGTGCTTTCTATTAAGCCTGTTATAGGGGTTATTGATGGAGAAGTTAAACTTATCGGAAAAGCAATAGGCTCTAAAAAAGGAAACAATCTTTTAAATTCGCTTGTAGAGAAAAAAGGAATAGATTTTGATATGCCTTATGGTGTAGTTTGGTCGGGAATTGACAATTCTATGCTAAAAAAATACGTTGAAGATAGCGGGCATTTATGGAAAGATAAAGCAGAGTCAATCCCTGCCTATATGATAGGAAGTACAATCGGTACTCATATAGGACCAGGAGGAATAGGGGTTGCATTCTTTGAAAAAAATCAATAGTAGAATGGAGGGAATTATGATAAAAAATAGAATTGCGCAAATAGTATTTCAAACTGTTTATTGTACACTTGCTATTTTAGGAATTATTGGTAGTTTGGGATATTTTAACCAAAGTTTCAATGCGGATTTTTATGTCTACTATACAAATTTGAGTAACTATATTTGCATAGGGCTTATGTTTGTTAGTCTAATCCAAACTATTAGAAAGGCAAATAAGAAAGATGACGATGGCTTGGTTTCGACTGCACCAACATTTAAATTCCTTTGTGTTATATTAATTATGGTTACATTCCTTGTCTATAATATTTTGCTTGCTAAAGATAGTTCTGCGTTTGATTATTTTACTTCATTATCAAATCTTCTTATGCATTTGATATTGCCTATTATGTTTATCCTAGACTGGATACTTTTCTATAAGCATGGGAAAGTTAAATGGTATTATCCTCTTTTATCTACAATCATGCCTCTAGTTTATGTTATATTTGTTCTTATTAGGGGTGCAATTTTAAATGGTGCAACAGGAACGATAATATACCCATATTTCTTTTTAGATGTTGATAAACTTGGCTGGGGAGGATTCTTTACTTGGTTAAGTATTTTAGTTATGTTTTTTGTATTGATAGGATATATATTATACTTTCTTGACAACATAAAACTCTTTAAACAAAAATATAAAAAACTTAAAGAAAAAAGGAATAACAAAAAAGAGATTAATGATTAATCCCTTTTTTGTTATACAGTTTAGTGCAAAGTATGTATGAGTATAAAATAATAAATAAAAGTACGCATCATAATAAATCGTGCGTACAAATTTCTCTTGGCAGGACGAGGTATTTAAAATACGAACACCTTTATCTCGCTTAATACAAACTCCAAAATTTTTCTCATCGAGGAAAATATATTTGGTGTTCGTATTTGAAATTTTTTGGCGGGACGAACACTATTCAAGTTGAACTAATAATTAAAAATAAAATTTATTTATCATTTGTTGTTAATTGACCATTAATGTTGCGGGTTACACAAATTGTTTCCTGTTTGGTAAAACTTTCGTTGTCTATATCTTCATAATTTAAATTCAAATTAAGATTTGTTGTATTTAATTTAACATTAAGTTCAACCAAAAACAAATAAGCATTGTATTTATTTGATTGTAATGATGGTGATATATTCAATTTGTTATTATTTAACAAAATCTCTATATTAATAGCATTACCATTACCATTGTTATCTAAATAAAAATCAATTAGTAAATATTTTTTAGAAAGTTTAATAAAATCTTTTTGGAATCTAGATTCGAATCTGTTATATACTTCATTAGAAACTGACATGTCAGAACTCATTTTGTATAATTCAAAGTCTTTACTGCATAAAGAACGAATATCTCTTGGAATGAGATTAGTATGTTCTATAATACAATTATCGTCTATTTTTAGATGATGAAAATATTCGTGCATTTTTGAAAGTTCTATGATATTTAGTTTTCTATATTTGAAATTGAGAATAGGTTTGATAGCATTTTTGCGTTGTTTTACATTATCATCTCTTAATTTTCTATTTTGATAAATTGCAACATATCCTAAAATAATGTTTCCAGCAAATCCCAAATAAGAGCCAACAAAAGTTAACCAATCTTTAAGTTCCAAACTCTCTTCTTTGAATGAACGAAAAATAGAGAAAATTACAAAAAATAGTATGATTAATGCAGGTATTAACCAGCATATATGATTAAAATGCTTCTTGTTTTTCATAAATTTCTCCTTATATGTCTCATTATAACATAAAAATAATAAAATTTGTAGAATTAAAAGTGATTTTATTTAAAAATATGTTAAAATAAGTTTATAAAAATTAAACAAATATAAAAATTTTGTGTTATAATGCATTTATAATCTAGAAAAACAAAGGAACTATATGAAAAAAACTATTTGTGAACTATTTGCAGGTGTTGGCGGATTTAGATTAGGTTTTGAACGACAGTCAAATGATTGGAACACTGTTTGGTTTTCTCAATGGGAACCAGGAGCAAAAAATCAATGGGCTCATCAATGCTATGTTAGTCATTGGGGCGATATTGATAAGAATACAGGAATTGATATAGCCAAAGTAAATAAAAGAGAAATTCCCAACCATAATTTATTGGTTGGAGGTTTTCCCTGTCAAGATTATTCAGTTGCACATAGTTTAAGTAGTAGCCATGGGATTGAAGGCAAAAAAGGTGTGCTGTGGTGGCAAATTAGAGATATTCTTGAAGAGAAACAGCCATCATTTATTTTACTTGAAAACGTAGATAGATTACTAAAATCTCCAGCAAAGCAAAGAGGAAGAGATTTTGGAATAATATTAGCCTGCTTTAATCAATTAAATTATTCAGTTGAATGGAGAGTTGTAAACGCAGCAGAATACGGAGCGGCTCAACGAAGACGAAGGGTTTTTATTTTTGCATATAAAAACAATACTAATTATGGAGAAAAAAAGGCTGTTCAAAATCCAGAAGAAATAATTTTGCACGCAGGGCTTTTTGCGAGAACTTTTCCAATTAACGGAAATAGTACTATAACAAATGAAGTATTTACTTCTATGGATTTAGTTAAAATTTCAAATGAATTTAAATTTGGTTTTAAAAATGCTGGATATATGAGCAATGGGTATATTAAAACTTGTGATGTTAATGCTCAGTTAGAAGAAAATGTTCCATTAAAAAATATTATTGAAAATAATGTTGGTGAAGAGTTTTATATAACAAATAATATGGAAAAGTGGCAATACCTTAAAGGCTCTAAAAGAATAAATAGAACAAGCAGAGATGGACATTGTTATATATTTAGCGAAGGTGCTATTGCATTCCCTGATTCTTTAGATTTACCAGCTAGAACAATGTTGACATCGGAAGCAACATTAAATCGAAGTTCACATGTAATACGAGATGCTGAAACCAATAATTTAAGACTTATCACTCCTGTTGAGGCTGAAAGAATACAAGGCTTTGATGATAATTGGACTGATACTGGTATGCCAAAGAAAATGAGATATTTTTGTATGGGTAATGCACTTGTCGTTCCAATGATTACTAGAATGGCTAGAATTATTGAAGAAATTTTTGATGAGGAAGATTAGTATGCAACAATACGCAACAAAAAAGGATATATTAGAAAGAGCACAAGAACTTATTGGCATTCCATTTAAAAACATAGATACAAAAGGAATATTAGCTTCTGGTAAAGGTGCAATTGGGAATTTAATTCAAGAATGCTGGTTTGGGATTCCTGTAAACAGTGACCCAAGACCTGATTTTGTGGAAGCAGATGTTGAATTAAAAGCACACCCTTTCCGCTACAACCGAAATGGTCAAGTTGTTGCAAAAGAAAGATTAGTTTGTGACATCATAAATTATATGGAAGAATACAACAAGACATTTGAAACAAGCGCGTTTTATTTAAAATGCCATGATATGTTATTACTTCCATATGAAGATAAAATAAATATTAGCAAAGAATATTTTTCTATTGCCAAGGCTGTATTATTTTCTTTCCCTGAAGAAGATTTAGCAATTATAAGAGATGATTGGGGGAAAATTATTTCCAAGATAAAATCTGGTATTGCGGAGCAAATATCCGAAGGAGATACCTTGTATTTAGGAGCATGCACAAAAGGTGCTAACTCAAGCAGTTTAAGAAAACAACCATTTTCTTATGTTTTAGCAAAACAAAGAGCATATTGTCTAAAAACTTCATACATGACTTATATTCTTCAAAACTATATATTTGGAAATATTAAGAATGAAAAAATAGTTTCAGATGTATCAATGTTAAAGGATAAAACATTTGAAGAATATGTTGTTGAGAAAATTGATAAATATAAAAATTATTCTATAGATGAACTTTGTGATTGTTTTAAAATTGACAAGAAAAAACCAATTAAAAATAAAGAATCCTTGTTGGCATTTAACATTTTGGGTTTAAAGAGTAATAAAGCAGAAGAATTCATAAAAGCTGGCATAAATGTTAAAACAATTAGATTGAATGCGAATAATACTATTACAGAAAGTATGTCATTTAGGACTTTCAAATTTAAAGAAATAGCTAACCAAACTTGGGAAGATTCCGATTTACAAAACTATTTTTCTGAAACACGTTTCTTATTCATTGTATATAAACAAGATGGAAATGGGATTCTTAGATTAAAAGGTTGCCAGTTCTGGAATATGCCATATAATGATTTAGAAATTGAAATGAAAAAGGTATGGGAAATAACAAAAAAAGTTATATTAGAAGGTGCAAGTTTTAGAAAGGTAGACAATAAAAACACAAGTGATTTACCAAAACTAAGAGATAATAAAGTTGGTCATGTAAGACCACATGCTAGAAATTCAAATGATGTCGATGAATTGCCAAATGGCAAAATGTTTCCAAAACAATGTTTCTGGCTTAATAATTATTATATCCTTTCCCAACTAAATTCAACTTTTAAAGATAAAGAGTAAAAACTCAATCGTAATTGATTGAGCTTTTTATTATAAAAAAGTATAGAATCTTTCTCGCTGCCAAATACGTGCAGGCAGTGACTTTTCTATGATGATTGTGGATATGAAGAAAGTGTAAGAAAAATTCAAAAAAGCAGATCGATTATCAAAAGATTACAAAACGAAAAAATTTTGATAGCAAAACAGATAAAAATGATTTCTTTAACAATTTTATTTTAAGAGTTAAATTGTTTGATGATAGAATAACAATTGTTTATAACACAAGTTTTAATCCTGCTGAAGAAATATATAAGTGGAGCCCAAATAACCCCGATGGCGATCAAAACAATGGTGGAACAACAATTTATAGGCAAGAACTTGAATTGTCTGAAAAAGACATAAAAAAATTGCCGTTTGATAATTCGTTCAAACGACAATTGTCTGGCGGGAAGAAAGGGATTTGAACCCTTGCGCCGGTTGCCCGACCTACAGCCTTAGCAGGGCCGCCTCTTCGACCTCTTGAGTATCTCCCCATTGCCGACTATCTCATAATAGCACATCTTTTGCTTTTAAGTCAATAATTTATAGGCATTTTGTATAACCATTTTTTTATATTTTTTGTCTTAACTTTGCGATTATGTTTGTTTTTTTTATGAAAAAATATATAATATATACTACTATACATATAATAAAAGGGGCAATATGGACGCAAAAGATGAATTTTTGGAAATCTTCTATGATAATGTTGAACGTGATGGTTCTGACAAATTGATTGAATGGCTAGAGCGTACAGACTTTTTTACTGCACCTGCAAGTGGTAGGCGTCATTCAAACTATCGCGGTGGATTATGTGTACATTCTTTAAAGGTTTACAAGAGGTTTATTAAAATTCTTGAATCTGAATATGGTAGAAACTGGACTGATAAACTCTCGCTTGAAAGTGCTACTATTATTGCATTATTTCATGACATATGTAAGGTTAACACCTACACCGAAGATGTAAGAAATGTTAAAGTGGATAATCAATGGGTGCAAAAACCATATTTCAAATATGAAGATACCTTGCCTTATGGACATGGCGAAAAATCGGTATATATCCTTTCAGGGTTTGTTAAACTTGATAGGGTGGAGGCAATGGCGATTAATTGGCATATGGGTGAATATGATCCTAGGGTAAAGGGTGGACTTTATTCTATTCAAGACGCTTTTTATAGATATCCGATATGCTTTTTGTTTCATTTGGCGGATTTGGAAGCGACTTATCTTGATGAAAAGATAGAAAGTTGAAAATAGCCTATTGACAAATGGGGGTTAATGGCGTATAATATAGATAACAAGAAGGAGGTATTACTATGGCAAGTAGGACTGAAGAAAAAAATAGTTTTAAGAGACTTTTTGGGGCAAAACCTACAGTTGAAGTGGATGGAGGTGAAATTGACGCAAAAGATCCTACCGATGCTAAATCAAGGGTTAAGGTTAAAGATTGGATTATAGACAAATTCACAAATGAAAAGTCAAGGCCAAAGGCCATTGCTACGGTAGCAGTTGCGTTAGTTGCGTTTATTGGTATAGGGCATTTTGTTACTTCTGGACTTGTTAAGAACAATAGAATGAATGTTCTTATCGGTCAAACAGTAACTTATGCAAGCCAAACTGCAACAGATGTTCAGGGTGATTTAGGCAATGTTATAAAGAAAGCGCAGGATGCTCAAACTGCAGCAAATGAAGCAATGTATGCAGCGACACATATAGAATCGTTGGAAGATGCCGTTAAGGCTTACAGACTTGCTAGTGATGCGAAAAGCTCTGAAATAGCAACTCTTGTTGCTGTGAGAGATGATAATCGTGAGCCAGCTATGAATCAAGCTTTCGCCGCAAGTAACGATGCTAGTGCGGCAATAGAAAAAGTTCAAGGTGCATTAAATAAAATAAATGAAATCCCAGAAGACAGACAAACTGAAGAATTGAAAGCTAAAAAACTTGAATTAGAAAAGTATTTAGAGGATCATTCACAAAATCTTCAAGTATTACCGCTATTAGAAGATGAGGATGCGTCATTTAGCATCTCATTGAAAGATGCACGTAATATTGCAGATCAGGCCTATGAAACAGCTCAAAATGCCGCGACAATAGCATTCGATAAGGTCCTTGAACTCGCTGACGAAAATACAATTCCTAATGAAGTAACATTTGATATCTCTACAGATGCTGAACTTGCAAAACTCGTTAGAGGTGCAAATGCTGGTAAGGTTACTGAGTTTATCTCTGGACAATATGCTGGCAACATTCTTGCTTTATATTTCCGTGGAAACGATGGTTGGGGAAATGATGCTGTATATGAGATTAAAGTTGACACTGAAAATGCAACATATAAATTTGCTAAAGGCGACTCAGAAGCATATGCAGCAGAAATCAAATCTTTAATTAAGGAACAAAAACCAGGATCAGCATTATATGCAAACATCTTAGATAGAGGCAACTATATTTCTATTGATTCTGAAGTTAAGAAAACTAGCACGATGATTTCTTATTCAATCCTTTCAAAAGATGCAAATGGCAATTTTGTTGCAAGCGAAAAAGTTACGCTTCAAGAAAAAGGTCAACTTAGTGAAGAGGATGTTATCGCAAAGGTGTTAAAGACTGTTGAAAATGCTAATACTACTTTTGCTTTGGTAGTTGATGGCGAAGAAATTGATTTATAAATTATTTAAGAAAGAGAGATGAAAATCTCTCTTTTTTGCTGTGGTTAAGTAAATAAATATTTTAATTTTTTATGAAAATACTGCAAAAAGTGTTGACAAAAGGGCGTAATTATGATAATCTAACCACGCTTAATATTTATGGGGGATTAGCTCAGTTTGGCTAGAGCGCCTGCCTTGCAAGCAGGAGGTCATCGGTTCGAGCCCGATATTCTCCACCAAAAATCAACCTTAGGGTTGATTTTTTTATTTATATATGTTATATATAATATATAGATAAATTTATTATATAAATAAGAGGAATGAAATGAAAGATAAAGTTATTGTTTTTACGCATGGTATTGATATTGATGGTTATGGGTGTGCTGTTCTTGCTAAACTTGCATATAGTAATCCAGAAATTGTTTATGTTGGAAATAATGAATTAGATGATTTGCTTCTTGAAAGGTGGGAAAGTGGTGAACTTTCTGGTTATGACAAGGTTTATGTGACTGATCATTGCCCTAGCGAGAGTCTATGTCAAAAGATAGATGAATTGCCTGAGTATAAAGAATTAAAGGTAAAACTTAAAGTGTTAGACCATCATAAAGATAGGATTAAAGGGGATTATCCTTTTGTAACACTTGAAGTTGAAAATAAGTATGGTGCTTTTTGTGGAACAGAGTTATTTTGCAAAGATTTATTAGAACAAGGATTGTTAAAGTTAACGCCTGCTATTGACGACTTTGTGGAGTTTACACGTATATATGATGTTGAGTGGAGTAATCCAGAGTTTGAAAAGGCGGACAAGTTAAACAATCTCGCCTTGGTGCTTGGTAGAGAAGAATATGTTGAGTGTATGACCAACAAACTCTTAAACAATAAAATGTTTACTTTGAGTGATGAAGAAAATAACCTTATAAAGAGATTTCTTGAAGAGTACAACAGAAAACTTAAAGAGTACGTAAGCAAAGTGCAAGTGGTAGATGTTGATGGAGTTAAGGCTGGCTATGTTGTAAGCGAACAGTTATACAAAAACAATATTATCAAAGAATTGCGTAATTTACCGATTGCCAATGAAATAAAGTTTTTGATGATAAGGTTTACTGATAGTGATAGTGTTTCACTACGCAGTGTTGATTCGGATTTTGATGTTTCGGCTGTTGCAAAAGTCTATGGCGGCGGCGGACATCCATTTGCAGCAAGTTTTAAAACTGCAAATCTACCAAAAGAGTTGTTGGAATTAGAGCAAGAGTAGTGGGAAATTGTTAAAAAGATTGACGAAACAAGTCAATCTTTTTTGTTTTTTATAAAAATTTTCTCAATTTTTTATTTTATAAATTGTATAAAAAGGGGGTGTTTTTGGGGTGGTTTTGAATTAAAACCGCAAACACTCGGCGATGTTTCGCCGACTTCAAAAAAAATCTTAAAAAAAAGTTGAAAATTTTTAATTTTTTTTTGAAAAACTGTTGACATGGTATTTTCGTTTGTGATATTATACTCATGCTGACACGCAGAAAGGCAATGACTTGCCAGTCAGCATAGAACCTTGACAACTACATAATTTAATGTTAACAACAAACAGAATGTTGTAACGAGAGAAACAAATATCAATTATGTTATTTTTTAATGTAATACGATAATTTGCTTATTTCAATTTACGCTGAGTAAATAAAATAACAAGACGAAATTACAGAAATGTAATTCAAGCAAAAATGCTAAGATAATCCAATTCATAGTTTCATTGCAAAATGAAATATAATGATTAAGCTACAAAGAGCATATAGGGGATGCCTTGGCACTAGGCGCCGATGAAGGACGTGATAAGCTGCGAAAAGCCACGGTGAGATGCAAATAATCTATGACCCGTGGATATCCGAATGAGGAAACTCACTGAGAGTTATGTCTCAGTATCATAACATGAATACATAGTGTTATGAGGGGAACCCGCTGAACTGAAACAACTAAGTAAGCGGAGGAAAAGAAAGTAAATCAACGATTGTGGGAGTAGTGGCGAGCGAAACTGCAAGAGCCCAAACCATGGGAAGAAATTTCCATGGGGTTTAGGACCTCAACATGGTAGGTTAGATGATAGGTGAAGATTTTTGGAAAATTGCACGAAACAGGGTAATAGTCCCGTAACCGAAATCAAATAACCGCTTAGAGGATTCCAGAGTAGCACGGGTCACGTGAAACCCCGTGTGAAGATGCGAGGACCATCTCGTAAGGCTAAATACGACCTAGTGACCGATAGCGTATAGTACCGTGAGGGAAAGGTGAAAAGAACCCCGGGAGGGGAGTGAAATAGAATCTGAAACTGTATGCTTACAAGCAGAGAAAGGCCGACACGCCATGAGGCGTTAGGCTGATCTCGTACCTTTTGTAGAATGGGCCGGCGAGTTACGGTATGTAGCAAGGTTAAGTGCTTAAGGCACGGAGCCGAAGCGAAAGCGAGTCTGAATAGGGCGAAATTTAGTTGCATATCGTAGACCCGAAACCCGACGACCTAACCATGAGCAGGTTGAAGCGAGGGTAATACCTCGTGGAGGACCGAACCCACGCCTGTCGAAATAGTCGGGGATGACTTGTGGTTAGAGGTGAAACGCCAATCGAGTCGGGATATAGCTGGTTCTCCTCGAAATAGCTTTAGGGCTAGCCTTTGCCTATAGATTACTGGGGGTAGAGCACTGAATGGACTAGGGGCCTTCGCGGGTTACCGAATCCTATCAAACTTCGAATACCAGATAATTGTTTGCAAGGAGTCAGACGGTGACGGATAAGCGCCATCGTCAAAACGGAAACAGCCGAGATCTACAACTAAGGTCCCAAAGTAATGGTTAAGTGGAAAAGGATGTGAGATTGCACAGACAACCAGGATGTTGGCTCAGAAGCAGCCATTCATTAAAAGAGTGCGTAATAGCTCACTGGTCGAGTGATAGTGCGCCGAAGATTCAACGGGGCTAAAACCATACACCGAAGTTTAGGAATTCAAGTTTATCTTGGATTGGTAGAGGAGCAATGTATGCGGGCAGAAGCGATATCGTAAGGGGTCGTGGACTGCATACAAGAGAGAATGCCGGCATGAGTAGCGAGAGCATAGCGAGAATCTATGCCGTCGAAAGTCTCAGGTTTCCTGGGGAAGGTTCGTCCGCCCAGGGTAAGTCGGGACCTAAGGTGAGGC